>JAQWRY010000075.1 GCA_029243485.1 Candidatus Binatia bacterium
GGACGATCCGGATTTTCTCTTCCGCCGAAAAACGACGCCGTGTCTTGCGCTGAATGTCGCGGACGACCTTCTCCGCGCTTTCTCCCTTTCCCATCGGATTCTCCTTCCGTTTGGGCCGGGAGTGTCTCTTATTTCATCGACATATTTGGTCCAACCGTCTCTGAACCCGAACACGACGGAACCGGCCTCACTTCGCGAAGAAGACCACGTCCGGTTCGTTCGCTTCCGCGTAGTCCGTCGTCAGGTAGTCCGCGTAGCGCTCGTCGCCACCGAGGTACCGCCCAAAGAACGCCGCCGCGTAGAGGTTCTGGACTCGAAGCGCGATGTTGATGTCGAGGGCCGGCGGCTCGCAGGTTTCTTCGTAGGGGCCGGTCAGGGCCGATGCCCCGATCGACGCCCAGGTGTCCTTGGTAATTCCGATCGAGATCAGCCAGTTCCCGATCTGGCAGATGTTTGCAAAGTGCGTGTGCGTCGCACCGACGGAATCCACTCGGAAGAGGTTCGGGGAACTCTCTGCGAGATCGAAGCTTCGAATCTGTTGTTCGAGAAGCGAGTCGAGCGTTCCACAAAGGAAGAGCGCGGGGAGCGTGAGGCGGCGGAGCTCGTCATCCGAAATCCGAGAGTTCGCGGCGGCAATCGGCATGATCGCGACCACGCGCGGGTCCGGCGCGAACACATCGTACCCGGTGGCGGCAGCGGTTGCCGTGAAGCCACCGAAGGAATGTCCGGCAACGCCGACCCTGGCCGTGTCGACGCGGCCCTCGAACGGGTCGCCCGCCGAATCGTTGCGCCGGCTCATGTAGTCGATGACCGCTGTGACGTCGGGGACGCGATCGGCGGCCGGGTCTGGCGAGCTGTTGTCGCCATTGATGTTCCCTGTGTGCTCGGGTGAGATCACCACGTACCCGTGGGTCGCGAGGTGCTCCATCAGTGGGACGGACTGGGTATTGATGCCCCCGAAGCCGTGCGAGAACACGATCAGCGGCCGCACACCCGACCCACCGGGCGCCGCGTCGCGGTACGCAAGCTCCGACGTGATTCCGGCTTCGCCCTGCAGCGCGTAGAGCGTGAACTCCGAGTCTCCGGCGTCGTCGATCGGGTACCAGATGTCGACCGGCAGACTTCGGCCGCCTCGAGCATCATCGATCACCACGTCTTCCGCGTGGCCCGCCATGTAGGGACCGGACTCCGCCGGCAGAGCGAGAGGCCCCATCGGTTGCGCGGGGCCCGTATCGCTCGCGGTTTGAGCCGAGTCACCGCAGGCCGCTAGGGCGAGCGCGGCCAACGCGAGAAGGAAATGAGATCCTTTTGCAGTCGAGTTCTTCACAAGCGATTCCTCCAAAACGATAGTGGCCCGAGGGCGAGCCCAACGGTTGTTTCGCAAGCTCCCAGGCGTGATGCAATCGGGACGCGCGGGCCTACCCTGCCCGCCCTAGGATCGGCGTAGGATCCCCAACCGGGCAACCGACTTTCGTCGACCCTCCGGCCCGGTGAGGGCCGGCCGGGCTCGCTCACGGGCCCCACACCTCGCGATCGCGTGAGAAGTACGCTCAAGATCGCCAAAACACCCGTCGAACGGTCGGTTGCCGAGCCAGAATCGCTCGACGTGCGGTGGAACACTTGGTTGACTCCGTGAATGCAGACACGAGAGTACGCCGACTTCGTCCTTCGGCAGCGCGACGATATTCCGGCGCTTTACGGCGAGGTCGATTTCTCGACGGTGCCCGAACGGCTCGACAGCGAGGCGGCGGTCGACGACGAGCGCTTCGCCAAGACGCGGTCGCAGGTTGCTCGTGTATTCGACAATCGGTCCATGAGGCAGAAAGAGGCGCACGCATACGTCCGATAAGGCGCCGTTAGGTCGCCTTGGAGCCAAAAAGGGGCTTCATGTCGGCTATCCGCTGGTGGAGCTGGACAAGTACTACGGTCCGTGGGGGCTTGAGCGGGCGCTTGGTCGCTTCGTGGAGCACTACAACCACCAGCTCTACCACGAGTCACTGGACAACGTGACGCCAGCCGATGCATATCATGGACGTCGCAAAGCGATCCTGTCGCGCGGCGAACAGATCAAGACGAAGACAATGGCTCCTCGTAAGCGGCAGAATCTACGCGCCGCGTAGGCAGGCAAACGTGCCGGAAGTGTCTCTAAAAAATCGACCCCGAAGATTCCGACTCAGCTGACGACGTACACCCCTTCCACACTCCCACCTCAACAGCCCTCCCTTCAACCCGCCCCCCATCCCGGCTGTCAGCCGCAAGGGACAAGCGACTCGAGCGAAATATCCTTCGTCGGCCCGGGGCCGGCGCGCCGCGGGGAGGACACCGCCGCCGGACGGCGGACTCCCGCGCAGGGGTAGGCTCCGGGGAGTCCGCTTCAGAGCTCCGGCTGGTGCTCTGAGGGGTGATGTCGCTCGAAGAGCGCTAGGTACTCAGCGAGTGTCGTTCGACCGTCATCGTTCGCGTCGAAGGTCTTGAAGCTGACCCCGTATAGGCCAAGGTTCGCCTCCTCGAACTCTTTGCTCGACAGAGCTCCGCTCCCGTCGGCGTCGGCCAGATTGAAAACTTGCTCCACCCGCGCACGCGCGTCGGGCCCCGCGTGCTCGAGGCCGATGGACGGCTCGGCCACGAGGACGATCGCCACGGCCAAAATCAGTTGGGCCTGTCTCATCGACGTGTATCCTCCGCGCTCCGAGCGCGCACCGAGGCCGTTGTTGGCCGGGAGTAGACCAGCGCATCTCGCGCGAGAATTGCGATCGATACGCCCACGGCGGTCGCCGTGAGCGCCAGCAACGGCTCCAGTCCCGTGAGACCCAGATCCAGTCGAACAAGAGAACTACCCATGATGGCGAAAACATTCATTTCGAACCTCCTTGCTGGTTGGAACGCTATGCCCGTTTTGCGCGAGGTCAATACACCTACTGCAAAATATCTCTTTTTATTAACTAATCTAATATCCCGAAGCGCATCGACACCTCTGGAGGTTCATCTCAAACTTGAAGAGAGGCACGACGGGCCGGCGCGCTCAGCGCGAGAAGCTCCACAAGCTCGCCAATCCTGTCCACCAGAGAGCTCGGCTCGGCTCGACCTCTGAGCGTCACGAGCCAGGCGACGAAGACAACCAATGCGAGCGCCATGTTCGGCGGCGGTGGAACGCCAGCTCCTGCCTTTCTCGATGCGGAACAGTTCGTCTATGGCGTCAAGCTCGAGAGCCCCTAGGATCGAGATATGACGCGCCCGACGACGAAATGGTCGGCCCTCGAGACGGCACGAACGGAACTCCTACCGCGCATTGATTCGCTTCAGCGCCTGTCAGAGTTCCTCGACGGGCACGAACGCGCCCGCTTCTTTCGCGAGATTGCAGATCTGATTCGGAGCGCAAACGAAACCGACGAACGGATGGAGCCGTTCATGCGTCTTTCCACCAACGCCTTCCAAGGGTTCACGGTATCGCCCCCCGAAGCGATCGTACTCGACGAGGTTCTGGAAACGGCCAGTAACGTTTCTGAGGTTCTGGCTCGGGACGACGCAGCCATCCACTGAAGAATCAGCTCCTCTCGCCCCGCAGCGAGAAGATCTTTCGACCCGATGCCTGAAGGCCACACCCTGCATAAACTCGCCCGAGACCTGTCTCGTGATTTCGTCGGGAAAACTGTGTCCGCGAGCTCGCCGCAAGGCAGGTTCAAAGAAGGCGCGGCGCGCATCGACGGGCGAAAACTGTCGGCCGCGGAGGCCTGGGGCAAGCATCTATTTCTTCGCTTCGGACGAACCCATGTGCACGTCCATCTGGGGCTCTTCGGAAGATTCCGTCGCCGAAGAATGCCGCCTCCCACACGGTGTGGTGCCGTGAGGCTACGTCTCGAGGATTCTCGCTGGATATGGGACCTTTCCGGCCCGACTGCGTGCGAGATTCTCTCCCTTCGTGAGCGGACCGCGCTCATCGACCGTCTCGGGCCGGACCCTCTGCGGTCCAACGCCGATCCTGACGCGGCCCTCGCGCGCATTGCTCAGAGTCGTCGCTCGATTGGCGCTCTGCTGCTGGACCAGTCGGTCATCGCCGGCATCGGCAATGTATACCGCGCAGAAGTTCTCTTCCTCGCCGGAATCCACCCGGAGCGAACCGGCCGCTCCCTTACCGACAGCGAGCGCGCAGATCTCTGGTCGCGCAGCGTCGCGCTACTCCGACGGGGCGCCGAACTCGGCCGGATCGTGACCGTGGACGAACCCGGTCGTACGAGCGGCGAACGGCTCTGGGTCTACAAGCGGCGCGTGTGCAAGCGCTGTTCTTCGCGCATTCGTTCGAGCACAATCGCGAGCCGTAAGATCTGGAATTGCCCACGATGTCAGCCAGCCGCGTGAGGATTCCGCCAGGGAACCCGTCTACGTCTTCGCGAACGCAGTTTCGGCCCTCGCGTTGCGAGAGCCGCAGGCTGCCTCTCCTTTCGACCGGGAAGGTTGGACGGACGCAGTCGCGTCTCGCCGGATTTCCGCCGACAGGGGAGGCAACCTGAAAGACGTTCTCGCGACGCTACTCCGGAAGAAGTACGGCATCGATCACATGGATGACGCCGTTCGACGCGAGGACATCGGCCGCGACTACGTTCGCGTCGTTTACGCGCACGGCCCCACCCGACTCGGTAATCGCAACTGTCTGTCCATTCAGGCGCTCGGCCGATCCCGCCGCGATCGCGTCGGAAGCCCTCACCTCCGCGCCAAGCACCTGGTAGGTCAGGATCGCGGTCCGCGTCTCGATGTTCTCTGGCAGGAGGAGTTTTTCCTCTCCTCAATCTTTTTTCTGTGCAGGCCTCCCTGCCGTCACGGGATCGAAGGCTACGTGCATTCTCGAGACCGACAACAGAAGTAAGTGGAGCGCGCGCCGCCCTCGCAACAAAGAGAAGCACTTCGTGGTGAAAAGGGTTCTCTACGAAGATCGGCGCGCCGACCAGGTGGTTCTCGAGGCGGTCCACTCCGGTCGCAGCTATCGGATGCCATGGCGGGACCTCGCCGACTCTGATCGCTGGCAGCCGGGTTGGGTGTGAAGCCGTCGGGGTAGCACCAGATTCTATTGATTCCATATTCTTATATTTAGATTCAGCTTTTTTTAAACAAACTTATCTTGCAGCTTCGCGGAAGCGGCCTACGGTCGAAAAAGCGATGCAAGTCTTTCACCGCAGCACGAACGTCCTGTCGCGAGTGACTCTCTTCGGCGGATTGTTCATCCTCGTTGCCGCCGTTTACCTCCTCGCGACGGTGAATCGCTCGCCTTGGGTCTCTCGCCAGGGGATCGCGCGAGAGCAGCCCATCCAGTTCAGCCACAAGCATCACGCAGGCGAGCTCGGGATCGATTGCCGCTACTGCCACACCACGGTGGAAGAGCTCGCGTACGCCGGCATGCCGCCCACCCAAACCTGCATCAACTGTCACTCACAAATTTGGAGCGACAGCCCCTACCTCGAGCCCCTCCGTTCGAGCTGGCGCGACGCAACACCCATCGAGTGGACGAAGGTCTATGACCTTCCCGGCTACGTGTACTTCGACCACAGCGTGCACGTTGCGAAAGGCGTGGGCTGCACTTCCTGTCACGGCAATGTCGACGAACAGAACGTCCTCTGGCAGGAGCCATCGCTGCACATGGAATGGTGCCTCGGCTGCCACCGTGAGCCGGAGAAATTCGTTCGGCCCAGAAGCGAAGTTTTCAACATGAACTGGGAGCCCCCGACCAACCAACTTTCCCTGGGGCTGAGCCTGATCGAGCTGAACGACATCGATCCACGGGAGGATTGCGGTGCCTGCCATCGTTGACAACGAATCGAAGACGCCCCGGCTCGACCTCGACCAGATCCGAGCCCGTCTCGAAGGAACCTCTGGCCCAACTTACTGGAGAAGTCTCGACGAGCTCGCGGGTAGCCCAGAGTTCGAGGACTTCCTTCATGCCGAGTTTCCTCGGCAGGCGGCCGCCCTGCCCGACGCCTCCTCAGGTGTGGCGCGAAGAGAGTTTCTGAAACTCCTGGGAGCGTCGCTCGCGTTCGCTGGAGCCGCCGCGTGCACCCGCCAACCCGCGGAGAAGATCGTGCCCTCCGTGAAGGCCCCTGAAGACACGCCCGGTCGCCCACTGCAGTTCGCGACCGCGATGCCGGCAGCGGGATACGGTACCGGCCTACTCGTGCAGAGCCACGAGGGCCGACCGACGAAGATCGAAGGCAACCCAGAGCACCCGGCCAGCCTCGGAGCAACCGACATCTTCGGCCAAGCCTCGATCCTCACCCTCTACGACCCCGATCGCTCGCAGGTCCTTCGCCAAATCAACGAGGTCTCTTCCTGGAACGGCTTCATGTCCGAGATCGCCACCATTCTCGAGGCGCAGGAAAAGAGCGAAGGAGAGCGACTCCGGTTCCTCCTCGGAACAGTGACCTCGCCAACTGTCGCCGCCCAGCTGGAGCGACTGCGCGAGCGCTATCCGCGGGCCGGCTTTCATTTTTGGGAACCAACGAATCGCGACAACACGCACGCAGGCGCGGCTCTCGCTTTCGGAGATCCGGTCGACCAAGTCCTCCATCCGGAAAAGGCGGAGCTACTACTCTCCCTGGACGACGACTTCCTCGGCACCGGCCCAGAGCACCTTCGCCACATTCGAGAATGGTCGAAGCGCCGGCGACCGGCCGGAAAAGACTTTACAGGCACCCGGCTCTACATCGCGGAGAGCACCTACACGGTCACCGGGTCCGTGGCAGACGAGCGTCTCGCGCTGCGCGCCACGGACGTCGGAGTCATCGCGCACGCGATCGCCTCCCGTCTCGGTCTCGGCGTCGACGCCCCTGATCTCTCGGAGAGAGAGAACGCATGGGTCGAGGCTGTCGCGCGAGACCTCCAAACGCACCGCGGGCGCGGTGCCGTCGTCGTCGGGGAGAACCAACCGCCAGCCGTGCACGCCCTTGCCTGGGCCATGAACGAGCGACTTGGAAACATCGGAGAGGCGATCGAAACGATCGAGCCCGTCGCCGCCTCCGCCCCAGCGCAATGGACGTCGATCTCAGAACTCGCCGGTGACATGCACGCCGGTCGGGTCGACGTCCTGTTCGTTCTGGAGTCGAATCCGGTTTACGACGCACCCGCGGAGCTCGACTTCGCCGCAGCCCTCGAGCGCGTACCCCACGCCATCCACCTGGGGCTCTACGACGATGAGACCGCACACCTCTGCCGCTGGCACGTCCCGGCGGCACACTACCTGGAGGCTTGGGGCGACGTGCGAAGCGGCGACGGAACCGTCTCTCTGCAGCAGCCGCTGATCGCGCCCCTCTACCAGGGCAAGAGCACTCTCGAGATACTGGCCCTCGCGCTCGGCCTCTCCCAGCCCTCAGGATACGCCGTACTACGCGAGCATTGGAAGAACACGTGGAAGACGAGTGACTTCGAAGCTCGCTGGCAGCGGGCCCTGCGTGACGGGACGGTTGCAGGCTCTCGTTCTGTATCGCGTCGGTTCGCCTTGCGCAGCGACCTCGGCGGCGCGCTTCGCAATCTACCCAAACGAACCAAAGAGGGACTCGAGGTCGCCTACCGCATGCACCCGACGGTCGGCGATGGGCGCTTCGCGAACAACGGATGGCTCCAGGAGTGCCCCACGCCACTTGCCAAGCTGACCTGGGACAACGTCGTTCTTCTGGCACCCAGCACGGCGGAACAGCTCGACGTCCAGAACGGTGACCTCCTCGAGGTCACAACGCCCGGCGGGCGGGTGGAAGGGCCGGCCTGGATCCTGCCCGGCCAACCGGCGGGAAGTCTAGGCTTGCAGTTCGGGTACGGCCGGACGCGTGCGGGCAACGTCGGAACGAAGCGCGGCTTCAACGTGTACCCTCTCCGCACTTCGACGGCCCCCTGGTTCGCCGAGAGCACTGGTGTTCGAAAGGTCGGAAAGAGCCAAACCCTCGCGTGCACCCAGCATCACGGAACACTGGAAGGGCGACACATCGTCCGGTCGGGATCCGTCGCGGAGTACAATCGCGATCCCGCGTTCGCGCAACACCTGGTTCACGAGCCGGCGGTCGACGACACCCTGTATCCAAATCACAAATACGACGGACACGCTTGGGGCATGGCCATCGATCTAAACGCCTGCGTTGGCTGCAACGCCTGCCTCGTGGCCTGCCAGTCCGAGAACAACATCCCGGTAGTCGGGCCCGAACAAGTCGCGATGGGCCGCGAGATGCACTGGCTCCGTGTCGATCGGTACTGGACGGGAGACCTCGACGAACCGGAAGCGCACTACCAGCCAATGCTCTGCCAGCACTGCGAGCAAGCGCCCTGCGAGGTCGTGTGTCCGGTGAACGCGACCGTACACGACAGCGAAGGTCTGAACCTGATGGTGTACAACCGCTGCGTCGGCACGCGGTACTGTTCGAACAACTGCC
Organism: Candidatus Binatia bacterium; assembly: GCA_029243485.1. Lineage (NCBI taxonomy): Bacteria > Candidatus Binatota > Binatia (SeqCode) > Binatia bacterium. The sequence goes on from JAQWRY010000075.1 coordinate 8,403, forward strand.
CCTACAAGGTACGTCGCTTCAACTTCTACCTTTATTCGGATTGGGACACGGAGAGCCTCAAGCTCCAGCGAAATCCCGACGTGACGGTACGCAGTCGCGGCGTAATGGAGAAGTGCACGTACTGCATTCAGAGAATCAACCGCGGCCGAAATGAAGCTCGAAAGGACGGGCGACAGGTTGCCGACGGCGAGGTCGTGACCGCCTGTCAGCAGGTCTGCCCGGCAGAGGCGATCGTCTTCGGAGACATCAACGATCCGGAAAGCCGCGTCGCGAAGCGAAAAGCCGACCCGCGAAACTACTCGGTGCTCGCCGACCTGAACACGCGCCCCCGCACGACGTATCTCGCCTCCGTGAAGAACCCGAATCCCGCGCTCGAGGACAAAGACGAGGATCGAGGCCACTCTTGAACGGCAACGGACAGAACGAGGCTGCGTCTGTCGTCGCACCGGGAGAGATCATTGGCCCCGGACAAACTCTGGGATCCGTCACGGACAAGATCGCCTCCGTGGTTTTGGTCGAGCGCGTACCGCGTGGCTGGTGGATCGGCTTCGGAATCTCACTCGCCCTCCTTCTGCTGTTGATCACCTCACTGGGGGTGCTCTTCGCCTACGGCACAGGCGTCTGGGGAGTGAACGTCCCGGTGGGCTGGGGCTTCGCAATCATCAACTTCGTGTGGTGGATCGGCATCGGCCACGCCGGAACGTTGATCTCCGCAATCCTGCTTCTGTTCCGTCAGCAGTGGCGAACCTCGATCAACCGCTTCGCCGAGGCGATGACGCTGTTCGCGGTTGCCTCCGCCGGTCTGTATCCGATCCTGCACCTGGGCCGACCCTGGCTCGCTTACTGGCTCTTTCCCTACCCGAACACGATGGGAATGTGGCCGAACTTCCGATCCCCACTGATCTGGGACGTGTTCGCGGTCTCGACCTACGCGACTGTCTCGTTCCTGTTCTGGTTCGTCGGGCTGATCCCGGATCTCGCAACGCTGCGCGATCGTTCCGAGTCGCTCGCAGGAAAGAAGATCTACGGCATCCTCGCGATGGGCTGGCGCGGGTCCGCCACTCATTGGCATCGCTACGAGACCGCCTACCTGCTGCTCGCTGCCCTCTCGACACCACTTGTCGTATCGGTCCACACGATCGTGAGCTTCGACTTCGCCGTCTCTGTGATTCCGGGATGGCACGCCACGATCTTCCCACCGTACTTCGTCGCGGGTGCGATCTTCTCCGGTTTCGCGATGGTCGCTACCATCGCGATTCCTCTTCGCTGGGCCTACGGCCTCGAGAACTTCATCACGATGAAGCACCTCGACAACATGGCGCGCGTCATGCTCGCGACGGGGTTGATCGTGGCCTACGGCTACATGATGGAGGCGTTCTTCGCCTTCTACAGCGCCAACCTTTTCGAGCGCTCGATGATGCTGCTTCGATTCGAGGGGCCGTACTCCGACGCGTACTGGGCACTCATTCTCTGCAATGTGCTCATCCCTCAACTCCTCTGGTTCAAACGCGTGCGAGCGAATACGCTCTTGCTCTTTGCGATCGCGATCGTCGTCAACATCGGCATGTGGCTGGAACGGTACGTGATCGTCGTGACGAGTCTCTCGAACGACTTCCTTCCGTCCTCTTGGAGCGAGTACTCGCCTACCTTCTGGGACATCGCGCTCTACGTCGGTTCGTTCGGCCTCTTCGGGACACTGCTCTTCCTGTTCATCCGCTTCCTTCCCATGATCTCGATCTTCGAGATGCGCACTCTCGTTCCTGAAGCGGAGGTCGAGAAGGAAGAACCGGAGACTGCTCGATGAACGCGAAAAAGCACTACGGGATCATCGCCGAGTTCACGAACGTGACCTCTCTCGTTCGCGCCATCGAAGAGGCACGCGGCGCCGGCTACCGCGACATGGACGCGTATACGCCGTATCCGGTCGAAGAGGTGTCCGAAGCCCTGGGCCACCACCGCTCCATCCTTCCTCTTCTCGTTCTGTGCGGGGGAATTCTCGGGGCCGCGGGCGGCTTCGCCCTCCAATACTGGACCTCTGTGATCGACTACCCACTGAACGTCGGAGGAAGGCCCTACAACAGTTTCATCTCGTTTATCCCGGTCGTATTCGAATGCACGATTCTGGTGGCGGCGCTCGTGACGGTTTTCGGAATGCTCGCCCTGAACGGGCTTCCGCGACCTCATCACCCGATCTTCAACGCGAAGGACTTCGCGCTCGCGAGTCGCGACCGCTTCTTCCTCTGTCTCGAATCCACCGATCCGAAGTTCGATCTGACTGAAACGCGCGCCCTGCTCGAGGGCCTCGACGCGCACGCCGTGAGTGAAGTCGATGCGTAGACTCTTTGCCTACTCCATTGTCACGTTGGCACCGCTCCTGCTGCTGGGCGGCTGTCGGCAAGACATGCACGATCAGCCGCGTTACGAGCCGAACAGCGCCAGCGCGTTCTTCCCGAACGGAACCTCCGTACGACCACTGGTCGAGGGAGTCGTGGCACGCGGAACCGTATTGGACGATCCCGCCCGTACGACCGGCAAGGTCGACGAAGAGCCGGTGATGCGAAACCCCATCCCGGTCGATGAAAAACTGCTCGAGCGGGGCCGGGAGCGGTACGGCATCTACTGCACGCCGTGCCATGGAGCCATCGGCGACGGGAACGGCATGATCGTTCAGCGCGGCTACCGCCGACCTCCGAGTCTTCACCAGGAACGGATCATCGCATCGCCCGACGGCTACCTCTTCGATGTGATCACGAACGGGTACGGCGTGATGCCGGCGTATCGAGCACAGGTACCAGTCGATGACCGCTGGGCGATCGTCGCCTACATGCGCGCGCTCCAACTGAGCCAGACCGCCGAGCTCGAACGACTCCCCCCGGTCGACCGGCGCGCCCTCCTCGCTTCCGGAGGTGAGCCGTGACCGAACTCGCACCACTACGCCACCGCGCCCTTCGCATCGGGCTCCTCGCCACGATTGCGTGCATCGCCGGAGCCATCTACGACCCGGAGCAGGCGGTCCGTTCGTACCTGATCGGTTACCTGTTCTGGCTCGGGATCGCGCTTGGAGCGCTCGCCATCCTCGCGATCCACTTCCTGGCAGGGGGTGCCTGGAGCGCGGTCCTTCGACGGCCCCTGGAGGCGGCGACACGCACCTTTCCGCTCCTCGCCCTTCTCTTCCTGCCGCTCGCGGCGGGGACAACGACTCTCTACGAGTGGGCCCATCCGGGGGTGATGGAGCACGACCCCATCCTCGCGGCGAAGGCCTCGTATCTGAACGTTCCCTTCTTCTACCTACGCGCGGCGCTCTACTTCTCGGCCTGGATCCTACTCTCCTTTTTCCTCAACCGGCTGTCGATCGCGGAGGACGAGAACGCCGACCCGAAAGCCACGCAGCGCCTCGAGATGCTGGGACGCGGAACGCTCGTCGTCTACGGACTTACCACGACGTTCGCCTCAATCGATTGGGTGATGTCGCTGGAGCCCCATTGGTTCTCCATGATCTTCGGTCTCCTGATCATGGGGGAGCAGGTGCTGTCGGCCTTCACGTTCGCGATTCCTGTCCTCCTCTACCTTCGGTGGCGCGGATGGATCGGCGACGTCGTGAAGCCTCAGCAGATGCGGGACCTCGGGAGCTTCTTGCTCGCGTTCGTGATGATCTGGGCCTACCTCTCGCTCTCTCAGTTGTTGATCATCTGGTCGGCCAACTTGCCGGAGGAGATCAGCTGGTATCTGCGTCGGTCGACGGGCGGATGGAAGCTTCTCGCAACAGCTCTCGTCCTCTTCCACTTCGCCGTCCCCTTCTTCGTGCTGCTCTCTCGCAACGCAAAGACACACGCCGTCGTTCTCGGTGGCGTGGCGCTGTGGATCTTGTTCGGTCGCTGGATCGAACTCGTGTTGCTGATTGTGCCCTCCTACGAGACCACCGGCTTCACCCTCCACCCGATGGACCTCGCCACCCCGGTTGCCGTTGGCGGCGTGTGGCTTTGGGCCTACCTCGGACATCTCGGGCGCCACCCGCTCATCCCGCGCAACGACCCGTCGCTCTCGGAGAATAGTCCATGAGCCACGAAAGAGACGCCATCGCGGCAAGGCCGATCTACATCGGTCTGGGAGCTCTTCTGTTGCTCGTCGTTCTCGGCTGGGCCATCCCGACGTGGCTCGAAGTGCGGCTGGTCGACGAGCGAACCGCCAAGCTCCCGCCGGCGAACCCTTTGACAGAGGTCTACGGACGCAAGGTGCCGCCCGCGCCCCGTCTCCAGGTAAATCCCGACCGCGACATCGCAGCACTTCGGGCGGCCGAAAGAGAACGGCTGGATCACTACGGCTGGCTCGACCGAGCGACCGGGCGAGCCCACATTCCCATCGAGAGAGCCATGGAGCTCCTCGCCGAAGGCTACTCCGTACACCCGTCAAGAGATCCGAGACCGGCGGTATCGACCGCAGAATCCGAGCTGGGAGATACACCATGAACCGCACTCTCTGTATCGCTCTCTTCTCCGCCTCCCTTCTCGCGCTGGCCACCGTCGCCGTCGCCCAGCCGACCGGTGCCAGGCGCAGCATCCTTTCTTTGCCGGAGATGGGTCGCCCCGCAATTCTGCGGGACGTTGCCTTCGATCAACGACTCGGCGACTACGTTCCTCTTGATGTCGAACTGACCGACGAACAGGGGTTGCCCGTAACGCTCGGGGACTACCTCGGAAAACGCCCGATCGTTCTCCTTCCGGCGTACTACAGCTGTCCGATGCTTTGCCCACTCACCATCGAGGGGGCCGCACGCGCACTGAAGACGCTCCCCTTCGATGCCGGTACGGAGTTCGACGTTGTCGTCTTCAGCTTCGACCCCGAAGACACCACCAAGAGTGCCGCGAGACAGAAGACCACGGCCGTGGCTCGCTACGGGCGAGAAGATGGCACGGGCTGGCACTTTCTTACGGGAACGCCAGACTCGATCGAGAGACTCACCAAGGCGATTGGCTACCGCTACGCCTTGGACGAGAAGAGCGGAGAGTACGCCCACCCGGCCGGCCTCGTCGTCCTCACGCCGACCGGCCAGATCTCGCGCTACCTGTTCGGACTCGATCCGAGCCCCCGCGACTTGCGGCTCGCACTCGTCGAATCGTCTGAGGAGAAAATCGGGAGTCCGGTCGACCAAGTACTTCTCTTCTGCCTGCAGTACGACCCGAAACACGGGAAGTACAGCGCGGTCGCGCTCGACTCGATGCGGCTCCTCGCGGCGGCCACCGTGGCCGGCCTCGGGCTCTTCATCGGTGCCGCCCTCTGGCGGGAGCGCCGGAAGCCGAAGGGGGGAACGTGATGCCCGAACTTCGGCTCTTTCCCGAGCAAGCGTCAACCATGGCAGGCCAGGTGGACCAGCTCTACTGGTTCATCACAGGCGTGAGTGGCTTCTTTGCGGTTCTCGTCGCCTCGCTGATTCTGTTCTTCGCAGTCCGCTACCGCAAGAAACCCGTTCGCACGGAACGGCCACAGACCAAGAGCGTTCTCGGCCTCGAACTCACATGGACGATCATCCCCTTCCTCATCTCGATGGTGATGTTCGTCTGGGGCGCGCAAATCTTCATCGCGATGAGGGAACCTCCGCCCGACGCGCTTCAGGTGTTCGCCGTAGGCAAGAGGTGGATGTGGAAGGTTCAACACCTCGAAGGCCGGCGGGAGATCAACGAACTGCATGTACCCGTCGGTCAAGCCGTGAAAGTGACCCTGACCTCGGAAGACGTGATCCACAGCTTCTACATCCCGGCATTTCGCGTGAAGCAGGACGCGGTACCGGGCCGTTACACGGAGTTCTGGTTCGAGGCGACGACCCCCGGCACATACCACCTCTTCTGCTCGGAATTCTGTGGCAGTCAGCACGCACGCATGATCGGACAGGTCGTCGCCATGGCGCCGGCCGATTACCAAGCCTGGCTTTCGGGCACGGAACGCGGCGCTCCCCAGCTCACGATGATGGAGGCCGGAGAGCGGTCTTTCGTCGAGTTGGGATGCAAGTCATGTCACCAGAGCGGGGACAGTGGACGCGGCCCAACCCTGGCCGGACTCGCCGGCAGCGTCATTGAAATGTCGGATGGAACGCGACGCGTCGCCGACGCCGCCTACCTGCGAGAAGCCATCCTACGACCGCAGGCGAGCGTCCGCGCTGGCTACCAGCCGATCATGCCTACCTTCCAGGGGCTGATCAGCGAAGATCGGGTTCTCGAGCTGATCGCGTACATCGAATCTCTCGAGGAGCCGGCGCCAACCGTCGTCGCGGACGGAATACGCACCGAGGAGGACAACACATGGACGCGATGAGCCCTGAGCAGTCGTCCGAGAACTACCTGAACGTCGACTACGGCGTTTGGTCGTGGCTCGCGACCAAAGATCACAAACGAATCGGCCTCCTCTACTTGGTCGGCATCACCGTCATGTTCGGACTCGGCGGCCTCGCCGCCCTCGCCATCCGCCTCGAGCTCCTCACGCCTGGCGGCGACCTCATGGGCGACGACACCTACAACAAGATGTTCACCACACACGGTGTCATCATGATCTTCTTCTTTCTGGTACCCTCAATTCCGGCGGTACTGGGAAACTTCCTTCTGCCGCTGATGATCGGCGCCCGAGACCTCGCCTTCCCGCGCCTGAACCTCGCCAGCTGGTACATCTACATGCTCGGCGCCGGTGTCACTCTCGCAGCGATCCTGACGGGTGGAATCGATACCGGCTGGACGTTCTACACGCCGTACAGCACCGAAGGTTCGAATACGAACGTCACGATGGCCGCCCTGGGGATCTTCATCGCCGGCTTCTCGTCGATTCTGACCGGGCTCAACTTCCTCGTCACGATTCACCGAATGCGCTGCCCGGGGCTCACGTGGTTCCGCCTCCCCCTATTCGTCTGGGCGATGTACGCAACCAGCATCATCTTCATCCTCGGGACCCCCGTGATCGCGATCACCATCCTGCTCGTGGCGGTCGAGCGAGCGTTGGACATCGGGATCTTCGACCCAGCCCTCGGCGGAGACCCCATCCTCTTCCAGCATCTCTTTTGGTTCTACTCCCACCCGGCCGTGTACATCATGATCCTCCCGTCGATGGGTGTCGTAAGCGAGATCATCACTTGCTTCTCGCGTAACCGAATTTTCGGCTACACGTTCATTGCGGTCTCGAGCCTTGCAATCGCCCTTCTCGGATTTCTCGTCTGGGGTCATCACATGTTCGTTGCGGGGCAGTCCACGAATGCAGGGCTCATCTTCTCCTTCTTGAGTTTTGCCGTAGCGATTCCTTCGGGCGTGAAGGTGTTCAACTGGACAGCGACGCTCTACAAGGGGTCCATCAGCTTCGAAGCACCGATGGTCTACGCACTGGGCTTCATCGGACTCTTCACGATCGGCGGGCTCACGGGACTGTTCCTCGCATCCCTGGGCGTCGACGTTCACCTGACGGACACCTACTTCATCGTGGCGCACTTCCACTACATCATGGTGGGTGGGGCCGCGATGGCGTACCTCGGCGCCTTGCACTTCTGGTGGCCGAAGATCAGCGGGCGGCTCTACTCCGAGGCTCTCGCTCGTATCTCCGCCGTGCTCGTCTTTCTCGGCTTCAACCTGACCTTCTTTCCCCAGTTCCTCCTGGGCTATCTCGGAATGCCGCGGCGCTATCACGTCTACCCGCCCGAGTTTCAGGTACTGAACGTCTTCTCGACCGCCGGCGCGTCGATTCTGGGCATCGGGTACCTGCTGCCCCTGATCTATCTGGTCTGGTCGATGCGCTATGGACCTCGCGCGTCGAGCAACCCGTGGAATGCAGCCGGACTCGAGTGGACGACTTCGTCCCCGCCGCCGGCGCACAACTTCACAACGACCCCCGTCATCGACGGCGACGCGTACGACTACGTGCGGATTGACTCGGACTCCAGTCATCGTGAGGTCGCCTGACGTGTCCTCTCCGGAGACGCACCCCGTCGCGCATCAGTTCGATGACGCCGAACAGCAGTTCGAGGCTTCGACCCTCGGCATGTGGATTTTCCTGCTTACCGAGGTCATGTTCTTCGGCGGAATCCTCGTGGCCTATGCCGTGTACTTCGTTTCTTTCACCGAGGCTTTCGAGGACGCGAGCAATCACCTCTCCCTCGGCCTTGGAGCGCTCAATACCCTCGTTCTGCTGACGAGCAGCCTCACGATGGCCCGGGCCGTCCACGCGGCCCAAGCCGAGACGCGTCAAGCGCAATTCAAATGGCTCGGGATGACAATTCTTCTCGGGCTCGCGTTTCTCACGGTCAAAGCGTTCGAATACAGCTCAAAGTTTGCGGAGGCACTGGTACCGGGCGACCACTTCGGTTTCTCGGGACCCCACGCCGCGCAGCACGAACTGTTCATGTCGTTCTACTTCGCGCTGACGGGCCTGCACGCCGTACACATGATCATCGGCATCGCGATTCTAAGTGTACTCTTGCTGATGGCGCGACAAGATCGGTTTCGCCACGACTACTTCACGCCGGTCGAAATGACGGGACTCTATTGGCACTTCGTAGATCTCGTATGGATCTTCCTCTTTCCCATGCTGTATTTGCTGGGACGCCACTAGGAGAACGTCGTGTCACACTACGTCATTCCCGTCTCCACCTACAGCCGCACCTTCGCTAAGCTCATCGCACTCACGGCGCTCACGATCGCTATGGCCCTGGTCGACCTCGGAGCATGGAACACCATCGCGGCCCTCACGATCGCTGCCACGAAGGCCGGGCTCGTCTGCTTCTACTTCATGGGATTGAGGTGGGCGAACCGGCTGATACGCGTTTCGTTCGTCGTGTCCCTGGCTGGAGTCGTGATTTTGTTCGGAGGTGTTCTGAACGACGACCTGACTCGCAGAACGAAGACCTATCTGCCGGCAGAAACGCGCGGTCTCGTCCGAGACTTCCGGGTGCAGGGGCTGGACGGCCTGATCCCTCGAACGCCGGAAGCGCAGACCCAGGAGGACGAGTCTGCGGTGCATTGAGTCGCGCCCGCGACCAGGAACGATCATGACAAAGCCCGAGCAACTCCCTCTTGCCACAGCCGGGCCGGACCCCCACGGCCCCGTTCGAGAGAGGATCCAAGTCCTTCGAGGAGGAACACGTCTCGAAGGCGAGTTCATTCTGTACTGGATGCGCACGGCCGTGCGTGCGCACGAGAATCCAGCGCTCGACGCCGCCCTCCTTGCTGCGGAAGCCTATGACCGGCCGGTGTTCGTCTATCACGCGCTATCGGAGAGATACCCCTTCGCATCCGACCGTCATCACCGTTTCATCTTGGAAGGAGCTCGTGATGTGCAGCTCGAGTTCCAGCGACGATCCATCGGATACGCCTTCCATCTCGAGCGACCGGGGCACCGGTCTCATGCTCTGAAGCAGCTGGCCACACGCGCCGCTCTCGTCGTCACGGAGGACTTCCCGACGCCTCCAATGCGTCAATGGCTCGATGCGCTCGTCGCCTCCTGCGATGCGCCGGTATGGACGGTCGACACCGCGTGCGTCGTGCCGATGCGCCTCGTCCCGGGCAAGCCGGATCGAGCGTTCGCATATCGGAACCGAACCCGCTCCCTCCGAGAGGCTCGCGTCGGAAGACCATGGGTCGATGCCCCCTCGCCGGGCTCGCCTTTCGTTCCCGACGAGCTGCCGTTCGAACCCGTGGATCTGGAGAGAGAGACGCTCGGAGCGCTCATCGGCGCATGTGAGATCGACCACGGCGTGGCTCCGGTCCCCGAGACGCCCGGGGGCAGCACGGCCGGCTACCGACGATGGCAGGCGTTTCTCGAACGAGATCTCGACCGCTACAGCGCGAAGCGCAACGATCCGTGCGCCGGCGCCACGAGCCGGATGTCCGCCTACCTGCACTATGGACACGTTTCACCGATGCGCCTCGCCCGCGAAGCAGCTGCGCACAGATCTGCGGGTGCTCGGAAGTTCCTCGACGAACTTCTCGTCTGGCGAGAGCTTGCGTACACATGGTGTTGGCACGAACAGAAGATGGAAGAACTTTCGGCCCTCCCCCACTGGGCGCAGAACACGCTCGTCGAGCATCACGACGTGCCCCGTAGCGGGCTGTCTTGGGAACGACTCGCACGCGGCCGGAGCGGCGACGCGCTCTGGGATGCCGCGCAAACGTCACTCCTCGTTCATGGCGAGCTGCACAACAACCTGCGGATGACCTGGGGCAAGGCGATTCCGCCCTGGCGTCCAGACCCGAAGTCAGCCCTGGAGATGCTCCTCGACCTCAATCACCGCTACGCTCTGGATGGTAGAGATCCGGCGTCGTACGGCGGTCTCCTGTGGTGTCTGGGGCTCTTCGATCGCCCCTTTCCCGAAGCGAAAACGGCACTCGGCACGATTCGAAGTCGCTCGACCCGCAGCCAGGAAAGACGGATCGACACGGCGGCCTATCTGCGCAAGGTCGAGAGACCTCGCGCCAGCTTCAACCCGAAGATCGCCGTGATTGGAGGCGGCATCGCCGGACTCGCTTGTGCCCGAACCCTTCAGGACCATGGGCTTTCTGTCGTCGTCGTCGACAAGGGCCGGGGGCCCGGCGGTCGCACCTCTTCGCGGCGCACCCCCCAAGGGCACGTCGATCACGGCGCACAGTTCTTCCACGCACGCGGGGAGAGCCTGAGGCGGTATGTTCGGTCCTGGGCCGAGGATGGAATCGCAGCCGCCTGGGACGCGAGATTTCTCGGCCCCTCGGAGAAGGGGGCCTTCGTAGAGCGCCACGACGAGGAGGTGCGTTGGGTTGGCACCCCATCGATGAGCGCTATTGCGCGGCACCTCGCCAGCGAGCTCGACGTGCGCCGTGACCAGCGAGTTCTCCGCCTCGAGCGCCATTTGGACGGCTGGCGGCTGGAGACCTCCGACGATGTGCTCGGCCCCTTCGACCAGGTCGTCCTTTCGCTTCCCGCAAGGCAGACGGCCTCGTTGTTGACTGACGGCGCTCTACGCGAGCGGCTCGCCTCCGTCCGTTACGCCCCTTGCCTCGCCGTCGCGACGAAGTTTCCGGTCGGACTCGACCTCGGGTTCGATGCGGCCCGGTTTGGCCCCGAGGAGCCTCTATCCTGGGTCGCCCGCGACGCGAGCAAGCCCCGCCGGACCGACGAGGGATGGTGGATCCTGCACGCGGCGCCCGATTGGTCACGCGACCATCTTGAACGGGACCCCGACGAGAACACCCGAGATCTTCTGGCGTGCTTCGCGGAGCGATTTGATTCGCCGCCGCCGGACGAGACGTTCGCGCATCGTTGGCGCTATGCTCTCGTCGAGACCCCGCTGGGGGAACCTTGCCTGGCGGACCCCGAGGCCGGCTGGATCGTCTGCGGCGATGGGTGTCTCGGCGGGCGCCTGGAAGCCGCCTGGGACAGCGGGATCGCCGCCGCGGGACGTCTACTGGGCGAGCCGCCCGAAACCGCCGCCCAGGGTGTGCCCGGCCAATGAAGCGAACGCACAAACGAACGCAGACCGTCGCGAAACCGACGGGAACGCTGGCGATCGTGCTCGGCGATCAGCTGAACCGGGATGCCGAGATCCTTCGACGGCTCGATCGCGAACGCGACGTCGTCCTCATGATGGAGGTCCGAGCGGAGTCACTCGCACCCAGAAGCCATCGCCAGCGAACCGCTTTGTTCCTTTCGGCAATGCGCCACTTCGCCAAGGAGTTGCGCGCTCGAGGTTTCTGCGTGCGATACGTCGAACTCGATGACGAGGCCAACACACAAACGCTCGCCGGCGAGATCGACCGTGCGATCGAAGAGTTGAGCCCGCGCGCGCTCGCATGGACCGAACCAGGCGATATCCGCGTTCGCATCGACCTCAACGCCTGCGCAGAACGGGCGAACCTGAAGCCTACGGTGCTTCCGGACGGACATTTCCTTACCTCGATCGAGACGTTTGCGGATTGGGCGAAGGGGCGTCGCCGGCTACGGATGGAGGACTTCTACCGCTGGCAAAGACGTCGCCTCGAAGTCCTCGTCGAAGAGAACGGCCAGCCACGGGGCGAGCAGTGGAACTTCGATGCGAACAATCGGCGTCCATTCGGTAAGCGCGGGCCGGAGGGGCTGCCTCCGAAGCGCCGCAGGCAACCGGACGCGATCACGCAGTCGGTGCTCGCCCTCGTGGAACGAGAGCTTCCGGAACTACCGGGACAATCGGAGAACTTTGATTGGCCCGTCACGCGCCGACAGGCTCTCCTCGCTCTGCGCCAGTTCATTCGCAACCGTCTCTCGTCCTTTGGCCGCTACCAAGACGCGATGTGGTCCGGCGAACCCACACTGTTTCATTCTCTGCTCTCCACCTCTCTGAACCTGAAGCTCCTCGGCCCCAGCGAGTGCGTCGATGCCGCGGTGGACGCTCTCGATGCCGGAGAAGCACCCATCGAAAGCGTCGAGGGTTTCGTGCGGCAGATCATCGGGTGGCGCGAGTTCGTCCGAGGAATCTACTGGCTCGAGGGCCCAGGCTATCGGGATCGGAACGCCCTTGGCGCAGACCGCCCGCTCCCCCACGCCTACTGGACCGGACAAAGCGACATGAACTGCCTGGCGACGGCCGTCGGAGAAGTGCTCGATCGAGGTTACGGACATCACATCCAGCGACTGATGGTGACGGGGAACTTCGCCCTCTTGGCCGGAGTCGAGCCACGGGCAGTGAACGACTGGTACCTGGGCATGTTCGTGGACGGAGTCGATTGGGTTACGGCACCGAACGTCGTTGGGATGGCGCTCCACGCCGATGCTCGGCCCGGCTCGACGGAGGGCGTCCTCGGCTCGAAGCCGTACGCGGCGAGCGGGCGATACATCGACCGGATGAGCAACTACTGCCGATCCTGTCGGTTCGATCCGAAGAAACGCATCGGGCCGGAGGCATGCCCCTTCAACGCCCTGTATTGGGACTTTCTGTCCCGGAACCGAACGCCTTTCCGGGCAAACCCCCGCATGGCGCTCGCGATGAAGAATCTGGACAGAATCCCGGTCGAGGAACTAGACGAGATTCGCCGCCTAGCGCGAACGATCCGCCAACGGCTGAGCGCCGACGACCTGCGGACCACGTAGTGATCATCGAGTTGGTTCGTTCCGCTCAGGCTCGTCCACTCGCGACCGCAGTGAACTCGATGGTCGTGGAGAACGCGTGAAGATCGAGGAGCTGCCGAGCCTGTTCGCCGACTGCTGGTTTTGGGGGCACGGACGTCGGGGACTCGGCGCCCACCGCCTCGATCATCTCGATTGACACGACACGGTCGAACGTTCCAAGTCATCACCATTCAAGACCAGGCGTTCGAGCGTGCGAAGAACACCGTGGACTTCATCAAGCGCTACATCTTTCCCGGAGGCTGCATGTCCTCGCTCTCCGCGCTGCTCCAGCCCTCCGTGCGGTCCAGCTCGATGAAGCTCGTACACCTGGAAGACTTCACACCGCGCTACGCCGAAACACGGCGTCGGTGGAGATCAGGGTTTCTCGGCAACCTGGGCCGCGTACGCCAGCTCGGATTCTCCGAGGAGTTCAGCCGCATGTGGGAATTCTATCTCTGCTCCTGTGAGACCGGCTTCGAGGAGCGCTACATCGGTGACATCCAGGTTCTGATGGCGAAGCCGGAAAACCGGAGTAGACCGATTCTTCCAGCCCTCTCCTGACCGTGGAGGAACGACTCGGCTGCTCAAAGCCCTGCCGATTCCCGCTTGGCACGGCTCAATGCCGGCGTAGGCTAGAACTGTGAACGGTTCTGACTACGAGCCAAATCAACTCGAAGTTCTCCTTCGCGCAACGCGCTTGCGCGCACAGTTCCCTCGCGCGCCTCTCGACTATTTCGCGCATTCACTCGCCTACGAGCTCGACATGAAAGCCGAGGACATCCTGAAAATCTTGAGATTCGCATGGGGCATCACGGGGCAGGGTTCTCATGCATCATGAGAATCTACGCGCGGTACAGTCCCACCGAGAGCAGGCGTGACTCGTGACGAGACGAAATGCCTGAATGCTCTCTGATTCAGGGAGCGAACCGGGGCATCGGTCACGCGCTCGCTCGAGCCCTCCTGTCCAAACCAGAGGTCGGGACGGTGTATGCAACCTGCCGAGACCCGGAGAACGCAATCGAGCTTCGTGCTCTCTGCAATGATCCGCGTCTGGTCATCCTCCGGCTCGACGTCACCCGCGAGACCACGATCGAAGCAGCCGCCGCCCGCGTTCGAGCCGGGTCGGGCCGTCTCGACCGGCTCATCAATGTCTCGGGCGTTCTCCACGATGAGACGGGTATCGCTCCAGAGAAGCGTCTCGATGCGATCTCGGGCGATAGTCTCCAGAAAGTGTTCGCGGTAAATGCCTTTGGCCCGCTGCTCGTAATGAAACATTTCCATCCTCTGATTCGGCACGAAGGCCGCGCCGTGCTCGCGAATGTCTCGGCCCGCGTCGGAAGCATCACGGACAACCGACTCGGTGGGTGGTACGGGTACCGCGGCTCGAAGGCGGCACTGAACATGTTCACGCGAACCGCCGCGATCGAACTCGGACGACGTGCTCCCAACGCGATCGTCGTCGCCATACATCCGGGTACGGTCGACACCGGGATGTCACGCCCGTTTCAGCGGGGAGTTCCTCCTAAGAAGCTCTTCGCCCCCCCCCGAGCGGCAGAGCAAATCCTCGACGTGCTGGCCCGACTCCGGCCGGAGCAGTCCGGTAGCTTCCTGGCCTGGGACGGCTCGGAGATCCCGTGGTGACGCGCCAGGGCTGCGAGACCTCGACGCTGGGTTTGAGGTTCACTCGACTTCGGCCGCCCTCTGTTCGAGATCGAAGTCGGGTGTTCCCACGGTCACGATCCCCAGATACCCGTCGATCGTGACGTAGTCGTCCGTACGAAGGAGCCGCATCGCAAACGAGCACTTCACCCTGCTTGAACCGTCCGAGATCGTCGCGGCTCCGAACGAGGCGGACTGTCCCCGCAGCCAAACCTGTGGGCCGAGCCGAGCGGTCCCCCGGCCCGGAGCGCGGCCTCCAGCAGTCCCACGAACTCGTACGGGTCGCTCGGTCGCACAGCATTATTATAATAGGAAGCCAAGCGCCGAACGCCGTGAACGAAAGGGATGAAGTCCTCCCAATAGACGCCCTTCCATCGTTCGAGCGTCGCGGACCTCCGTTCGTCAAACGCACGGGAAAAGGAGGAGGCGGATTACATCGATTCGCAAGATGGCACAGGAGGGGGAGGCGACAAACGCTGCAAGATGGCGGTGTCGCTCGAGCAGGAGTTGAACCCACGGCTCGGCACCGTCCTCGTCGCCGGAGATTTCGTTCGACTCGAAGAGCGGTTCATCTTGGCTCGCCATGTTCGCTCCCTCCCTGTGCCGTCGCAAACCTCTGTATACGCCTGAATCTAGTCGCGTACGCGCGCTTCGGGGATCCGGCCGCTTTGGCGAACTCGGGAAGCTTCTCAGGTGCTGCCCCCATCGCACAGGGATTGCATCCGCCCAATGCGCCGGCACCATCGCAAAACGGGGGAGCCGGCGGCGTACCGCCCCTGGCCTCGACGGCATGTTTTCGCTTGCGTCGGGCTGCATCCGGGATAGCCTCTCCCCGTTTTCGGAGAGAGATCGTTGGAAAATCTACGCATGGTTCTGCAAGTGGTCGCGGCGCTCGGCCTGCTGAACGTCTGGATCACACGTTCGTCCAAGCCGACTCCCTACCGAGGGGCAGGAGCCGAGAGCATGTCCGCAGAGTTCGCGGCCTATGGATTGCCGGGTTGGTTCATGTGGGTCGTTGGAGCGATCAAAGTCGGCGTAGCCGTCGCCCTGCTCCGCGGGCTGTGGATCCCAGAACTGGTTCGGCCGTCCTCCCTCACCCCTGGTGGCGATGATGCTCGGCGCCTTGCTCATGCACGCCCGAGTCGAAGATCCGCCCATGAGATCGGTTCCAACCGGTGCCATGCTCGTAATCGCCGCCACTATCGCCTTCGCGTGAGTGGTATGCCCGCCGGAAGGTGACGAGATTGTCTGTGGCAGGAATGGCGGACGTGGACGTGTGCATCGTCGGAGGAGGGCTCGCGGGGCTCGCCTGCGCGCGCGAGCTTCACCGGGCAGGTCACTCGTCCATCGTCTTGGAAAGCGAAGCGACTCCCGGGGGGCGAGTCCAGACAGATGTCGTCGACGGCTTTCGACTCGATCGCGGATTCCAGATCCTGCTGACGGCCTACCCGGAGGCCCAGCGGGTTCTCGACTACGGAGCGCTCGACCTTCGCTCCTTCGAGCCCGGTGGACGGATCTTCCGGGACGGTCGCTTCTATGACGTGGGGGACCCCTTGCGGCGTCCCACGACGGCGCTCCAAACGCTCTTGGCGCCCATTGGCTCCGTCAGTGACAAGCTCCGAATTCTCCTGCTCGTTGCCCGGGTGCGGCGCGGACCCGCCGCGCGCCTTCTGCGAGGACCAGACGGCTCGACCATGCAAGCCCTCGTAGACGCGGGATTCTCACCCCGCATCATCGAGAGCTTCTTTCGCCCCTTCTTCGGTGGGATTCAGCTCGACCCCGAGCTCGAGGTCTCGAGCCGACGCTTCGCGATCATTCTGCGGATGATCGCGGAAGGCGACGCCGCCGTGCCGGCGAGAGGAATGGGCGAGATCCCGAAGCAGCTCGCTCGCAGCCTTCCCGACGGTACGGTCCGAACGCGCTCCCGGGTTGAGCGACTCGAAGGAACAACGGTGCGCCTCGAGAGTGGAGAGCACGTCCGCGCGCGAGCCGTCGTCGTAGCAACCGACGCTCCGTCCGCCGCCACGCTCCTCGGGATTCCGCCCGTCGTGATGCGGGCCGCGAGCTGCGTGTACTTCTCCGCCCCCACCCCGCCGTTCGACGATCCGCTGATCGCCCTCGACGGCGCCCGGTCCGGCCCCGCAAAGAACGTTGCCGTCTTGACGAATCTCTCTCGCCACTACGCGCCCGAAGGCCAGGCGCTCATCGTTGCCGCCGTGCCGGGAGCGCTTTGCCGGGGGCCCGACGGGACCCTTGATGACGGTAACTCTCTCGCTGACGACGTCCGGAAGCAGCTTCGCGGCTGGTTCGGAGACGAGGTCGAGAACTGGCGACATCTTCGCACGTATCGAATCGCAGCCGCGCACCCCGACCAACGTCCTCCCTTCGATCCAAAACAGCCTGTCCGCCTGAACTCCCACCATTACGTCTGCGGCGACCATCGCGACACCGCGTCCATTCAGGGAGCACTCTATTCCGGGCGCCGGACCGCCCGCGCGATCTCGCGCGATCTCGGCTAGCCGAAACTCGCCGGCCGGGATCCCAGCACCCACAACAGGAGGGCACCGCGTGCGGACCAAGCGGCGGTGCGGAGCCGGCTGTTCGCGACGAGCTCGAGCAAGCGGTGCGCGACGTCGAGATGTACTTTCGCGAGGTCCATCGTCGATAGGCGTGTGCCGAGCCGCAGGAGCGGTCACCTTCTCCGCGCTCTCTCCCTTACCCATCAGGTGCGCCTTCCGGTTGGGCCGGAAGTGTCTCTTATTTCAAACCCCTAACTGGTCCAACTTCAGCTGAACCCGAACACGCCCTCACCCGCCGTACACGACCTTCGTGCACCTCCTCTTCTGGTCTGCGCTCCGACCCTCGGAAGCCGCTGCACTCACCTGGGGAACCGTGGATCTCCGTCGGGGCCGTGTTTCGGTGAAGGAGTCTCGCTACCTGAACGAGAACAACCCTCCAAAGGTCCCGATGGCCGAAAGGACGGTTCCTCTGCATCCGAGCACCGTCGAGCTTCTGCGGGAGATGCAGCCCCTCCACGTGCCCCCTGAGACGCCGGTCTTCCTCAACACCCGTGGCAGGCAGATCAACCAGGACTCGTTCTCGGAGCACTGGGACAATGCCCTTCGCGCCTTGGGCCTTCGGCACCGTGGCCTCTACCAGACCAAGCACACGTACGTCTCGCTGGCGCTCCTCGCGAGCGTTCCGATCAAGAGGCTGGAGGCGCAGACAGGCGTCGCTGCCCAGACGCTCCTGCGGCACTACAGCGCCTACGTCGCGCAGCCAGGCGACAGGCCGATCTGGGAGATGATGGAGGCCTCTCGCGAGGACGACGAACAAGACGAGACGGCCTCGGCTGCCCCCCGACGAACAATCTCGGGGGCAGTACTCGACGAAAGCCGAGTAAGAACAAGCGACCCTCGCGACTCCGAGTTGGAACCAGCTTGTTCGCTGGCTCCACGAGCTGGACCTGGTCCGCAGGGAGGTCGCGGCATGATCCCGAACGCCCGAGAATCTCTTCATTCCGCTCCGGCGTGACCCCGACCCGAGACTCCAGGAAGAGATTGGAACCCCGCTTCGCGAATCTGTACGGGTGATGAGCGGCCTATTCGACGTAGCCGAGGGCGCGGAGCTGCTCCCGTCGGTTCTTGCTGAGCTTCTTGCGGCGTGATCGCTGGAGCAGGTCTGCCTCCTCCGCAGTCAGCTCCTCCAGCTTTACGCCGAGCGACTCCACGATCTCGGGATACCCGGCGGCGACGTCGCGCAGCTCTCCCGGGTCGTCTTCGAGGTTGAAGAGCGTCAACGCGCCGTCGCGGCGGTAGAGCTTCCACGGCGGCTGGCGCAGGGCGGCCTGACTCCCCTCAGTGATGCTCACGGCAGGCCGTTCTCCGTCGTCCGTCCGAAGCGTCGGAAGAAGGCTCTCGCCGTCGATTTCTGCAGGGACATCGAGCCCGAGCGCGCCGACGACGGTCGGGAACACGTCGATCAGGCGCACCTGCCGGTCGACCACGCGCCCAGCGAACTCCCCACCCGGGAACTTGACCAGCAACGGGATGCGGAGCGCCTCGTCGAAGAGGGTCTTTCCATGGAGTGAGAGCCCGGTTCGCTCGCCGAGTTCCTCACCGTGGTCCGAGACCACGACGATCAAGCTGTCATCGTAAAGCCCACGTTCACGCAGCCCGCGCACTAGCGCTCCGAAGCCCGCATCCGCAGACCGGATAGCCGCATCGTAGAGGCGTATCCAGTGCTGGATGTCGGCCGGGGCCTTCGTGCTGTTCGCTCGCCCGAACCACTCCCGGGTCAGGATCGCGTCGCCGAGGGGACCGTCATATGACTCCTCGAAGATCGAGAGAGTCTCAACCGGGGGGGTCAGCGGGATGTGCACCTCGTAGGAGTGGACGAATAGGAGGAACTTCTTCGGCTCGACACTATCGAGCCAGGTGAGGGCACTCACCACGCGGTCGATCAGCCGCGTCGACCGCTTTGCGCTGCGACCGACCGAGTTTCGAGCCTGCTCGAAATGCTCGAACCCCTGCCCGAGGCCAAAGGGCGCTCCGAGGTAGCCGCCGTCGTTCAGCGACGCCGTCGCGTAACCCCTCGCCGAGAGCACTTCGGCCATCATTACCAGCTCGGGGGGGGCCTTCCTCCCCTCGCTGATGACGACGCCGTGGGAGCTAGGCGAGAGCCCCGTGAAGAGCGAGGTGTGCGAAGGCAACGTGGTGGGTGAGGGCGCCACCGCGCTTCGGAAGAGGACTCCCTCGCGAGCGAACTCGTCGAGGTGGGGGCTCGTGGGCTCGTCGTATCCGTACGCTCCGAGGTGGTCGGGACGCAGCGTGTCGATCGAGACTACGATCACGTTGCTGTCGGGCCAGGACGACGGCACGTCCGAGGGGCCGTTCGATTCAGTTACGCAGGCG
The DNA here is from genome assembly GCA_029243485.1 of Candidatus Binatia bacterium. Taxonomy (NCBI): domain Bacteria; phylum Candidatus Binatota; class Binatia (SeqCode); species Binatia bacterium. The sequence goes on from JAQWRY010000075.1 coordinate 28,052, forward strand.
GCAGACACTCCAATCAGCAAGAGAAGCAGGACGCTGAGCTGGAGGAGCCGATGACGCGGCGAAGTCATCCGCTCGTTTGTAACACGCGATTCGGATCGTAACTCCAAAACTAACGGCGGTTGTCTCGCGCCTCGTGCCGAGTTGACGATCGGGGGCCCCCGGTTTGCGATAAGTCGATAGCAGCCGCCCCGCTCCCGTGGCGGCCTCCGTCGTTTACGTGCACCGGCGACGGGGGCTCACCGACCGGCGTCAGCCGTGCCATCCCCAGCGACGCCTTCCTCGGCCATACGGCGGGCGCGGTTCTCCTGAGCCGCTCGGACCATAGTCGGGATATCCAGCGCCTCCCGCTGCGGCTACCGGCGGACCATCGACAGCGCGGGCCGCAAGAACATCGAGCCCGATCCGGCCTCCGCGTCGCTCATCCGCGAGGCGTTCGAGCGGTATGCCAAGGGCACCGAGACGAAGGCGGACGTTCTGCGCGAGGTGACGGCGCTCGGCCTCCGAACCCGGAAGGGCAAGCCGCTGTTGATGCAGACGTTCCAGAAGACGCTGCGCAAACCGATCTACGCGGCGGTCCTGCGGATGCCCGCGTGGGAGATCGACGCCGTGCCGGGAAACTTCGAGCCCATCGTTCCCGAGCATCTGTTCGAGCGGGTCCAGGACGTTCTCGACGGCAAGAGCATCTCGGTCACACCCCACACCCGGAACCACGCGGATTTCCCGCTGCGACGGTTCGCCCGGTGCGCGCATTGCGACACCCCGCTCACGGGGAGCTGGTCGAAGGGCCGCAACCGGAAGTACGCCTACTACCGCTGCCGGACCGCCGGTTGCCAACGGGTGAAGATCGGCAAGGACGCCTTCGAGGGCCGGTTCCTGGACTTCCTGACCGGCCTTCGGCCCAAGCCCGAGTACGTCCGCCTCTTCCGCGAGATCGTGCTCGACGTCTGGAACGCAAAACGGGCCGAGGCGAAGGCGGGCCGGTTACGGCTGTCCCGGTGCATCGAGGACCTGGAGGAGCGACGTCAGAAGCTCGTCGAGGCGTACCTCTACCGGGGCGGCATCGACGACACGGTGTACCGGCGGCAGGACGACAAGCTGGCCGAGGAGATCGCCCTCGTCCGCACCGAGCTGCACGACGAGGAGCTGGCCGAGATCGACGTCGAGGGCGTCCTGAACTTCGCCGAGGTGCTTCTGCTCGACACGCGCCGCCTCTGGATCGAGGGCAACCTGGCGCAACGACAGCGGCTGCAAAAGGTACTCTTCCCGGCCGGTATCACCTTCGACCAGGAGAACGGATTTGGAACCGCCGAAACCGCCAGTTTCTTCAGGTGGTTAGCGGCGGTCCCAGGCTCCGAAAACCGTAAGGCGACCCTCGCAGTTTCCAGTTTGAACCAGATCTACGGATGGCTCCGGCGGGTTTCGAGGCTCCGAGATGCACTTGCGGCATGACCCGACCGAACGGGCTGGCCCCGGGTTCACCCCCCGGCTATCATTTCTCTATGAAGCTACCGGTGACGCTGGAGAGGGACGAAACGGGCGCGGTGGTCGCCGAGTGCCCGGCTATCCCAGGCTGCGTCAGCCAGGGCACGACCGAGGACGAGGCGCTCGCCAATATTCGTGAGGCGATCGTGGCCTGCCTCGAAGTACGCGCCGAGGAGGGCCTGCCTCTGACAGTCCGCACCGTCGAGATCGACGTCGCTGTTGCCTGACCTGCCGGTCGTCGCGGGCCGCGAGGCGAGACGCGCCTTCGAGCGGCTCGGGTGGATCTTCCGCCGTCAGTCGGGAAGCCACATGATCCTGACAAAGCCAGGGAGCATCGTTTCGCTGTCGATCCCTGACCACCGCGAGCTGGCTCCAGGGACGCTACGGAAGCTGATCCGGCTCGCCGGGATCACCGTCGAAGAGTTCCGCAGCGCCGCTCGGTGACCGGAACGGATACAAGCGACCCTCACGACTCCGAGTTGGAACCAGCTCGTCGAGTGGCTGCGGGCGCTCGATCTGGTCCGCGAGGACGTGGCCGCATGACCGGGAGCGCGAGAGAAGCCGCCCGGTCCGCCCGGACGTCGGGCCGAACGAAGACTCCCAGCGAGTATCGGAACCGTAGAAGGAGCGAGAGATGACCCGACGGAACGGGACGGATGCCGACACGGCGAGCGCGTCTTCGCTCACGCCGCAGCAGGAGGCGGCCACCGATCTCCTCGCCGTGGGGAACACCGTCACCCAGGTCGCGGACGCGGTCGGTGTCGCCCGGCAAACGGTGAGCGAATGGCGAAACCAAAACGCGGCATTCCAGGTCGCCGTCAACTCTCGGCGTCTGGACCTTTGGGACGGGCTCCAGGACCGCCTGCGTGCCCTCCTCCCGAAGGCCGTGGACGTTCTCGAACGCTCCCTCGACGAGGACGGCAAGCCCGCCCGCGACGCGGCGGTGCAGGTGCTGAAGGCTTGCGGGCTCTACTCCCTGCCACCACCCACCGGGTTCACGATGGTCGAGGACATCGAGATCGCGGGGCGCGAAGCCGACGGCGAACGGTGTCGGCGGCTGATGTTCGCCGACCTGTGAAAGCGGCCGATCACTTCCGAACCGGCAGGATGCGCACCCGTGACGCCACCTCGTCCACCGTCACGATGGCTCCGTCGGCAAGCATGTCGGAGTGCTCGCACAGGACCGAGACGATGTCCTCCCCGATCGCGTCCGGCAGGACGTTCTGCGCCCGGACCTGAACTGAACTACGCTTGGCCCGCTCGCACCCGTCGTGGCCACCAAGGCCGAGAAATCGAGGTCGTGCGTGAGGACGATCGCGCCCCGCTTTCTGGCCCACCTCATGAGCATCTCGTCTGCTGCCCTGGCGTCGCCGACATCCCCCCAGTGCACGGCCTCGATGCCCCGCGTGGTGAGGAACCCCACCCACATCGGGCTGAGGTTCATGTCCACCAGAACCTTCACGAGGCTCTGAGCGGAAGTTCGATCTCCTTTTGAGCCGGGGGTCTGCGGGGGCCGTCCGACGATAACGCACGCCAATGGCGTACTTGCCGGGGGATCACGCCACGGGCCGACGAGCGAGCCGTTCCAAAATCCAAGTTTTGCGGGGCAGCGGCTTCTGCCCAGGCAGGGGCGCTGCTCGACCTGCACGTAAGGTCCGAAGCGGCTCCCTGGCCCTGGGATTCGATTCAGTCCCGCAGGGATGCGGGCTGCGACTGCTCCTGGCAAAGCTCGCCTTCGGCGAGCGGCGGGATCGAATCCCACCCCTCCGCTCCCACGCGGTGTCTCTGATACGATGGCGATCGCGCGTCCTAGGGCGAAATCGACTTCGCGAAGAACCGCTCGCTCGTGTTCGCCAACACATCGGAGCCATCGAACGTCGCGGTCTGGCAAGCCGGTGTCTCGCTGTTGAAGACCTCGACCACGACGGGGAGCGTCAAGCCCAGCGCCTCATCCGATAGCTCCGCGCCCTTGCTGTTCCACACGAGCTGTGGCCGTGGGCTCTCCCCGCTCTTCAGTTTCAAGACCCGCGTGCCGTCCGCGCTCGCCGTCTTGTCCTTATAGACGAACCCCTTCGACCCGAGTTCCCTCCAGCAGGCCTTCCCAGCGCACGGGCCGCGCGCCGGAGCGCTGCCGGTTCGGACGAGGCCGCCCGCGTCGTAGACACACAGCCGGTAGCCCGTCGAGAAGACCGGGAGCCCAAGCTCGGCCTGGGTGGTCGTCTGACCAAGGAGCCATTTGAACAGAAGAGCGTCCTTGGCTTCGCCGTCCTTGTCCGTGATCTTCAGACTGCTCTTGATGGCAGTCCGACAACCTCCCGTCGGCACCGCGGGGCAGTCCGCCAGAACCGGAACCGAGGCGTCGAGCACGTAGGCGATGCCGCCAGTCGTCTTGTCGCCGGTTCCGATGTGGGTGTAGCTCGTATCCTGGGCGACGTCGCTGATCGTCGGGTACGAGAAGAACCGTCCATCCGTGAGCTTCGTGACCCATACCTCGCCGTTCCACAGAAGGCCGACGGTCCGCTGATCGGCGGAACCGCCGACAAGGGTGTACTCACGATCCGTCGCCAGGTCGGCGAGCGTCGGGTGATGCCAGACGTTGAATCCATCGACGAAGTACCATCCGCCAGGACCGGCCGAGATCGCGCTCCCCGTGGCGTCGCCTTCTCCGAGGGGAGTGGCGTTCGTGCCGTTCACCAGGTCGGCAAGAGTGGAATAGGACGTGAACCGGCCTGTCCCGTCGCCTGCGTAGTGCACCCACCGGCCCCCCGCCTCGTCCCACGCGATTCCTCCGCCGTCCGGCTTCCCCGTGCCCATCTCTACGCCGTCTTCGTCGACCGCAAGGTCGGCAAGTGCACCGTAGCCGGTGTACGACCCCTTCGACCCGCCATGCGACGCAAGGTAGAGCTCGCCCGGACCACCCGGAAGGCCCGTCGTAAACGTCGCCTCGGGCGACCACGCGCTCCAGGCGAACGCATCGTCCCGGTAGCGCACACGCCAGGCATACGTGGCACCGCTCTGGAGCACGCCACCGACAGTCACGCGGGTCACGTCGGTTCCCGCCGAGGTGTCCACCGAGAAGAAACCGTTGCTGCTGCCCGTCGCATCAGGCGGTGAGTAGAGGTTCTCGAATCGTTGCCAGGTATCGACGACCGGGCTCGAGTAGTCGCCGGGAAGGCTCGTGACCTGGAAGTGGCTCTCGAGGTGTGTGTCACCGTCCGCGTCGACGAAGGCGGAGCCGACGAGTTCCAGGGCGAGGAGGTCTACGGCCCCCGAAAGAGCGGTCGGGAACGTCGCCGTGGGCACGTCCGGCGGGATGTTGCCCAGTCGCAGGCTGATGTCGTCGACGACCTCGTTGTCCTCCGGGACGACGTCGTTGCCCCGGCTCACGCGGCGGATCCGCAATGAAGGTGCTGGCCCGGCCGCGATTTCGGCAACCATGAATCCATAGTCAGGAAGCGAGAGCTGGATCTCGTCGTAGTCGGCGTTGGGGTACGCTCCCCAGTAGTCGAGACTCCCCTCGGAGCTCGCGACGTTGATCCAGAGGTGTTGATGATCGCGGGATTGGCCCCGCGCGTACGCGTGCGTATGACCAAAGAAGTGGACCGACGGCTTCCCGCAGGTCGCAGAAAACTGCTCCAGCCTGCTCACGACATCGCCTGAGAAGCCCCTCTCTCCCGGCGTCCACGATTCGGACTTGTGCGGATGGTGGAGCTGCGCGAACACGAAGTCGATCGTCGACGTGACACAAGCGGTCGCGAGTACACCGTCGAGCCAGTCGAGCTGCTCCTGGATGCGATAGTCGTCGTTCGAATCGAGACCGATGACCCGGACGTTCGAGTAGTCCTTGTAGTACCAGTGCTCGAGGTATCCGGGCGTCCCGTTCTCGGGCAGAACGAAGTACTGGAAGTAGTTGGGACTGTCGCCCTCGTGGTTCCCGGTCACCGGGTAGTAGGGAACGTGCTGCGCGAGATTCTGAGCCTCATCGAAGAACTGCGTCTCCCACTGGGCATACGAGCTGCCGGTCGCGACGAGATCGCCCGGGACCAGCACGAAGGCGATCTCGTCAGCCAGCGTCGGACCAAACGTCTGCGTCACGAAGTCGATGATGCCGTCATTGACGACCTCGGTGTGCTTCGCCGGATCGGACCCGGATTGGCTGTCGGAGTAGGCGACGAACCGGAAGGAAGCCTCGCTACTCGCGAGCGGGGCGGTACGCAGATCGAAGACGGCGCTCGTCTGGGTGTCGGTGCGGACCCGGTAGTAATGGATGGTGTCTGGAGACAGGCTGGCGAGATCGACCCGGTGTAGCCGCGAGGCACCCGATCCGACCTGAGACGTCCCGGCCGTCGACTGGCCGAGCGTGACGGTCGGTCCGTAGTCGACGAAGGGGGCCCCGTCGTCTTGGTCCGTCTCCCACACGATCGTCAGGGAGGTCGGCTCTGCGTTCTGCAAGAATGGACCGACGACGATCTCTACCGCGTGAGCCGCCTCGGGAGCCGCCAGCAACAGCACCGCCAAGGCGGCCGTACCGCATCCCCGGATGACCGAGAGCACGTTGGGTGAGTTCTGACCGGAGACCACGGAAGCCATGGGTACCGCAAGAGGACTTGGCCGCGCAACGCGGAAAGCGGCGCGAGGCCACGTCCATCGCAATGATCGAACGCCACTACGAAGAGTGGATTCCGAAGGACCTCGGATACGGCCGCCGCGTCGCCTCCAGCCTGTTCGGCGACCAGATGGGCAGATACGTGGGCAGAAACGACGACCTCGCCGGAATGGCGCAGGAGAAATGGACGACCCCGACGGGATTTGAACCCGTGTTACCAGCGTGAAAGGCTGGTGTCCTTGGCCAAGCTAGACGACGGGGTCCTAAGGCGCTTCCGAGAATCTGTAGTGACCGCGGGCTCCAGTCGCAAGCCGCAGGGGTGAGAACGGGCTATTTGCCCATGCGGCTCACCCGATCGACCTCGAAAATCTTGTCGTCGATCTGGATGTGGTACTCCGTGGGCAGGACGGGCATGCCGGTGACCGTCGCCCTATCCTGCTTGTAGTTCACGGCGAAAGCCGCGTTCCCGCCGGCGCCCGTGCGCAGGTAGAAGGGCTTGCCGTCGAAGGTCTTCGTCTCTGTGATGGGCATCGCCGGAGAGGCCCAGTTCGCAAGTGCGTTGCCCTTCCAGTCGTACTTGTTCTTCCAGTATCCGCGGAACGTGTCCTTGTCGAAGTACATGACCTGCTTGCCGTAGAGGTAGTACGGGTTCTTCGGGGTCGCCTCGACGATCCACACGGGGCGCGGCACCAGGGTGTACGCGATCGGCGCCCAGGCGACGAGATTCTCGCCGTCCTTGCGCTGCCAGTCGTCGAGCTGCGGCGGGATGAGAGGCACGTCCGGCGTGATCAGGCGCCAGCCGGTTCCCGCCTCGGGGACGAGCTTTGATACCTCTTCCTCGGGATCGAGAGGCTTCACGGGCGAGCCGTTCTCGAGGGCCGGCCCATCGAAGTGCGCAAGCACCTTGCCTTCACCAACGAGCTTGAATTCGAAATCTTCCGGTTTGCCGTCGAAGTACGGGCCGTCGTCGAGTGAGATGTCGGAGCCCAGTAAGCCGTCGGAACGATTCGCCGGATTGATCGGACGCACACGGCGAAGCGCGGGAACATACGTCCACGCGTTGTCTTCCTTGTCGCCGTCGCGGAAGCGCCAGTTCAGGTTCACGATCCCGTTCACGTCGGCCGGCTTCACGACGACACCCATCGTCCGAGCCAGAATGTTGAGCGGGTTCTCCCCGATCTTCTCCTGGAACTGCGGCGGATTGCCGTCGTAGTACTTGAAGTGAACGTCGGTCGAGATCCGGCGAAGCGGACCGTCGCGAGAGATCCAGTTCACCGGCGAGCTCGTGTGGAACGATCCCTCCCAGTACAGCGTGTAGAACCAGTTCCAGACCGCCTTCGAGCCAGCCTTCGGATCGTCGGGAGCGATGTCGGGGAACGGTCGGCCGCTGATGGTCTCGGGACGCTCGCCCGTCGCCTTGTCGACGACGGTCCCATGCTCGTCGATGTCGTACTTTCCGGCGTTCGCCGTCGACGCCTCGACGAGGTTCGGGTCGACGAGCCAGTCGTTCCCGCGCTTCTGGATGATGACGTTCTCGTAGTCCCCACGCTTGTAGAACTCGAGAATCTCGTCGGGGAGCGCACCCTTCGCGATCTCCCAATTCGTCTTGTTGAGCTTCGTCCCCGACGGCACCTCGTCGATCGGGTCCGCGTGGGCAATCGACGCTAGGGGCAACAGCGCGGCGAGAACAACGACGGCGATCCGAAGTTGCGTACTGCAGGAGAGAGTCATCGTCTATCCTTCAAAGGGTCGGGTGACTCCATCGCAAGGTTCGAGTCGCCCATTCATCTGGCTCGGCACCGCGGGAGTGGTCAAGCGACCAATGCGCCTGGGGCCCGAACGAGCCCTAGAGTAATGTAACTGCAGTGCCTGCATATACGCCATCTAATCCTGCATGGGATATGCAGCTGAGGCGGTGCGGCTAAAGAAGGTCGCTCGAATTACTCTGGACTCATGGCTCCGTGCGCCGACGACGCTGTTCGCCGCTCTGAAAGTTGCCAGCGGGAAGGTGCACGGACGTTGCTACCCGCGCCGCGAGCTACACCTCACCCTCGACAACTACGGGACGCACAAACATCCGAAGGTGAGAGAGTGGTTGGAGGCGCACCCGCGTGTCCATTTCCATCTCACGCCGACGAACAGCTCGTGGCTCAACCTGGTCGACCGGTGGTTTGGGTTGATCACCGATCAAGCGATTCGATGTGGCAGCTTGGATGGTGTGCCGCGCTTGATCCGGACGATCATGAGCTACCTCGACGACTGGAACCCAGACGCAAAGCCCTTTCGTTGGCTGAAGACGCCCACAGAGATCCGGCGCAAGCTACGTCGCGTTACAGAGATTTCGGATACACGACACTAGTTGATCTGATAGGTCGCTCGGATCCACGCCTCGTCGCGGTCCCGCAGCAACCCGGGACCGATCGAGTAGCCGTTATTGAGCGAGCCGAACGTGTGGGTCGTGACATACTTGAAGTCGAACAGGAGAGTGTCGCTGAAGCGGTAGACGACCGACGGGCTAAACGTCAGCGAACCACGGTGCGTGCCGATCGTCGTGAGCTGTGGGGTTAGGGTCCCGTGCATGAAGTCCGACCGCAACGTGACCTGTGCGAACCCGCCGACCGGGTCCTGGTTCACGAAGTCGCACTTACGCTGAGTCTCGGGGATGCTCGGATCGTTCGGGTTGTCGCAGAACTTCCCGTTATAAAACCCGGCAGAGTCGCCCCCCTCCTGCTCGCGACGAATCGCCGACGGCTTCAGGATGCCGAGGGCCCGGTAGTCCTTCGACGAAGTCTCGTCCGTGTTCCAGAACCACACGATCGAACCGACCAGAAGAATGCTCGACGTCGGATTCAGCGCCGGAACGAAGAAGTTGTAGTCGAGCCCGAACTCACCGCGGAGGATGTTCAGCCGATCGTAGTGGCCACGCTTCTGAAAGCCGCTCGCCTGGGCTTGCCCGATGTTCTTGAACGCAAGGAAGCCCGGCTCTCCGTTGAACAGCTCGACTTCTGTCCGGACAATCGAGTTGAGCATGTCGCTATACCAACTCACCGCGCCACCGATCACGTTCGTGAGCTTGTTCTTGAGGGCGGTCGTGATCTGCTTCTGCGAATCGAGGCCGTAGACGACGGGAACCGGCTGAATCGGAAACGTCGTGTAGAACCAGGCCTGCAGATTGTAGTCGCGGTCGATGACGGTTTGGAGCTTCACACCCCAGCGGGAGTTCGCGGTCGACGGTTGCGGGAGTTGTTGGAAAATGTGCAGCGCCGCGCCGCTCACGCCGGGAGACGCGTACCCCTTCGACGCCGGCGGCTGCTGCGCAAATGGGCTCCCGCTCTGGATGACGAGCGGCGAGATCGTCGTGTCGAGCCAACCCGGAACCCAATACGCCTCCAAGAACGCACTCGACAGCGGCCCCATCACATCAAACAACTCGTAGGTTCCGCGGATCGTCCACAGCGGAATCCGGGCCTCATCGAGATCGATCATGAGACCGGGCTGGATCGTCACGTCGAACGGGTTGTTGGCGTCGAGCAATCCGATCGTGTCGGCTTCACCCCACGAGATCGCTTGCCGTCCGATCCGCAGGAACCAGGGACCGTTTGCAAGATCGACGTACGCCTCGTTCACGCGGATCCGGCGGCCGTAGGTTCGTCGCGCTTGCCGCTCGTAGACCCCACCGGGAAACTCGACGGTCCCGTCCGCGGCGCGGCTAATCTGGGTTCCCTTACTTACCTGCTGCAGCTCGTGGTCCCCATACTGCGAGAGGACGGTCCGCCAACGATCGGGCCCGTAGTCGTAGAGCCCGTCGTAAAAGCCCCACAAGGCGACGCGGCCCTCGAACTCGTCGATCCACTTCTTCACGGGCTTCGCGAGCCGCCGGAAATCCACCTCGAACTCCGGATTCATGAAGTTCCGGTGCTGGATCATGTCTCCGCCGTTGCGCGACGGAACGGCACCCGCCTGATTCAGCGCGGTGCCGTTGCTCTCCTTCTTGGACTTCTCGGTGGCGATCGAGAACTGTGTGTAGAACCGACCGCGCAGGGTGAAGGCCTCGTTCGGCCCGAACTCGAGAGCGAAGGCCGTCCCGGATGCCCCAAGGAGTATCGTGAGAGCGAGCGCGCCGCGCCCGATAGGTGAAGCCATCTAACTCTCCCTCTTCGTCGGTGGAACACAGGAGCCGGCCGAGAGCCGCTGATTCGGCCGAACGGCGCAAAACCTATGAGCTCTGGTCTAGAGGTGTCAATCAGTCGGGCCCCCTGAGGCGACCGGTGTTCTTGCAGCTCTGCGCCGGGAATGATTGGAGCGTCCCATGCGACGAATCGCCCTAACCATCGCTGCGTTTCTCGTCTGCGGACTCCTTTCCCCGGCCACGCTGCCGGCGGCGGACCCTTGGCACGCCGCGACCTCGACGCACTCTTTCGAGGACGTGGACCACTGGACCGCCGTCTTCGACGACCCGGGCCGGGACGAATGGCAGAAGCCGGCGGAGCTCGTCGCCGCCCTCGGACTGAAACCGGGGGCGCGAGTGGCCGACCTCGGCGCCGGAACAGGCTACCTGGAGGGCTATCTCTCTAAGACGGTAGGACCCGAGGGAACCGTGCTCGCGATCGACACCGAAACGGCCCTGGTCCAACACCTCCGAAACCGCGCCGAGAAGGAGAACCTGCGCAACGTCACACCGATCCTCGCGTCGACCGACGACGCACGAATCCCGAGAGGTTCGGTCGACCTCGTGCTGATCCTGGACACGTTCCACCACATCAGCGACCGACTGACCTACGCCCGAGACCTTGAAGCCGCACTAAGGCCGGGTGGACGCATCGCGATCATCGACTGGCAGAAGCGCGAGCTACCGGTCGGGCCCGAGGCTCCGCACAAGCTCCCGCGCGGGCACGTCCTGGAGGAGATGCAGCAGGCAGGCTACGAGCTCGTCGAAGAGCCGGACGTTCTGCCGTATCAGTACTTTCTGATCTTCCAGCAGACCGCGGGTGCAATGTGACGAGTCATGGGCGGAGCGCCGCCGCATGGCTCTTGGTTCTTTGGATGATGCCGCCACTTAGCGCGCTTTCCGAGGAAGCGGCCGAGCCGGCCGACATCGTTCTCCTCGGAGTATCGCGTCCTCAATCTGGGTATCCCTGGCAGCAACAGCGCGTAGCTTCGCAGCCGCTTTCGCGAGCACCTCGAGCGCTACCGGCCCGAACTCGTCGTTCTGTGGGTGGGCTTGAACAACTATTGGAACCGAGCGGCATCCGAGCCCTGGGCCGGGGCGAGTGTCCCGGCGCGCACTCTCCTCCAGCGCGCGATCGACAGCCTCCGGATCGTGCGCTTTCTTCACGTCTCCGAGCACCAGCGGGCCCTCCGTGAAGCGCAGCAAGTCCACCAGGCGGCTCGGGCAGTCCTTGCCGACTGGCCGACCTACGTAGCTCCCGAGGCGAAGAAGCCACTTCGGGCACTCGCCAAGGGAACCCAAGAGCACCATCTGCTCGGCCACCGGCACGTCCTGCGCGACGAGACTCGAACCGATGGAGACATGGCGGGCGATGAACTCACAGACGTAAACCGTCTCGATCTTCAATGGATGATGGAAGAGGCGCGCCAGGCGGACATGCCGGTAGTCGCCATCGCGTACCCGATCCCGGCCGACGCCACCGCGCGGCTACGACACCGACTCGAGGCCTCCGGTGCGCCGGTACCGAAGATGATCTACGCCACCGCGCATCCGACTCAAGCCCTCTACCATGCAGTCGGAGACATGGTGTTCGAGACGATCGAGCAACACCGCCTTCTTCCGCCTCCCCGCTGAGCCATGTTCCGCGGACACCGAGGATGGAACCGACGAACGGGTCGGCAGGTTCGTGGACTTCCTGGGGAGAAAGAAGAATGAGGCGTGTGGGGATTGAACCCACGACCCACGGCTTAAAAGGCCGTTGCTCTACCAACTGAGCTAACGCCTCAGGAGTCCGGAGGCTTACACATGGGCCCCCTGAGCGACAAGGGGCTCGAGCGGGGCGCTCAGAGCTTGAGGAGCCTCTCGAGCTTCTCCTGCACGAGGGCCGGATCGACGACCGGCTTCGCGAGGTAGTCGTTGCAGCCGTTCGCGAGTGCCTTCTGTTCGTCGCCCGCCATCGCCTGGGCCGTGAGCGCAATGATCGGAATGTCCTGGCCCTTGTCGAGATCGCGGATTCGCCGAGTCGCTTCCCAACCATCCATGACCGGCATCTTCAGGTCCATGAAGATGAGGTCCGGCGGGCTCTCTTCGACGGCCGCCACAGCCTCTGCACCATTGGCGGTCTCGACAATGTCGAAATCGCCGATCTTCTTCAGCCGGTACAAGAGGATACGGCGATTGTCCTCATTGTCCTCGACGACCAGAATGCGCTTGCGTGACATGAACGGTTCCTAAAACGGCGGATCGATCTGCAGACTCTGGGAAATCTCCGAAGCCCTCTTCCCAGGTCTGAGCTTGGCACCCCTGCCGAGCCTTTGCTAGCCCGGCGCCAATGCCCCCGATGCGAACGCGCTTCGCGCCGAGCCCCACCGGCGCCCTGCACGTGGGCGGCGTCCGGACGGCCCTCTTCTCCCAACTGATGGCTCGCCAGTCCGGCGGCGCCTTCGTCCTGCGGATCGAGGACACCGACCGGAAGCGGTCCGAAGAGCGTTTTACCGAGGGAATCCTCGAAGGCCTCAAGTGGCTCGCCCTCGATTGGGATGAGGGCCCGTTCCTCCAGAGTGAGCGGACGGCGCTGTACGCGACGGCGATCGAGAAGCTTACGACCGGCGGCGCCGCCTACCCCTGCACCTGCACGCCCGAGGAGCTCCAGCAGCATCGCGAAGAGGCCAAGGCCGCCGGGAAACGCGCCTCGTACAACCGCCATTGCCGCCCCGGTGTCGGCCCCGGACCGGTCGAGGGACGCCCAGCGTCCCTGCGCGTCGCCTCGCCCCTCGAAGGTGAGGTCGCGTTCGACGACGAGATCAAGGGACGCATCGCGTTCGCCGCGGAAGAGATCGAGGACTTCGTGATCGCGCGGTCCGACGGCTCACCGACGTATCAGCTCGTCGTCGCCGTCGACGATACGGACATGGGCATCACGCACGTCGTGCGCGGCGACGACCACGTGAACAACACGCCGAAGCAAATTCTGATCTACCGCGCGCTCGGTCTCGAGCCGCCGAAGTTCGCGCACCTTCCGCTGGTCCTCGGTGCCGACAAGGCCCGCCTATCGAAACGACACGGCGCCGCGGCGGTCCTCGAGTATCGCGAGCTCGGCTATTACCCCGATGCACTCGTGAACTTCCTAGCTCGGCTCGGCTGGTCCCACGGAGACCAGGAGATCTTCACACGCGAGGAGTTGGTAGAGAAGTTCGCGATCGACGACGTCGGCGCAGCCGCGGGCGTCTTCAACGCGGAGAAGCTCGACTGGTTGAACGCCCAGTACTTGCGCGCGCGAACGCCGGCGGAACTCGCCGCAGACCTCCGTGAGTTCGCCTCCGCACAGGGACAGACCCTCCGCGGCGACGAGGCCTGGCAGGCACGCATGGTCGAGACGCTGCGCGAGCGCGTGCAGACACTGAAGGAGCTCCTCGAGTCGTCGCGATACTATCTCGAAGAGGCGCTGGTCTTCGACGACGCCGCGGTGGCCAAGCTGCTGGTCCCCGACGCGGCGCCGCTTCTCGAAGAACTGATCACCCGCCTCGAAGCCCTCTCCTCCTGGGACGTCCCGGGCCTCGAGGAGTCCTTCCGGACGGTCGCCGAGAAGCAAGGCCAGAAGCTTGGCAAGCTCGCCCAGCCGGTCCGCGTGGCCGTTACGGGCGGCAAAAAGAGCCCCGGAATCTTCGACGTCCTTGATGTCGTCGGCCGCGATTGGACCCTCACCCGCCTCCGAAAAGGCGTGGACATGTGCCGGTCCGGAGCCCCGGAGGCTTGACCGGAAACTGAGCATCCACTAGCCACATTCCCGTTAGTGGGGTGTGGCCAAATTGGTAAGGCACCTGATTCTGGTTCAGGGGATTGTAGGTTCGAGTCCTACCACCCCAGCTAGCAGTATATACGGTCCCATCGTCTAGCGGTTAGGACGCCGGCCTCTCACGTCGGTAACGGGGGTTCAATTCCCCCTGGGACCATTCAACTTCTTCATCGGTGACCGGGGTTGGTGCCAAATAGGTGCCAACCCCGGTGCCACTTTCGGCGCTCAAGCCATCGACGGCAGCCCGGAGGTAGGTGTCGATGAGATGGGTGTAGCGCATCGTCATGCGCGGATCGGAGTGGCCCAGAAGCTCTTGGAAGACCAGCTCTGTGTCAAGCACGTCGGCAGCGAACGTACCGGGTCAATCCGAGTAGCGCGTGTGCGCCAGGGCCGGTCCTGGTCAGTTCATCAACGCCAGCGCGCGACGGTACTTCTCGGCCGCCGCGACCGTCTCGGGGTCGTATTCCTGCGGCGCGCGCAGCACGTCGTCCGCCTTGCGGCGGAAGCGTTCGATCCAGATTTCGGCCCAGCGGCACGAGGCGTCGCCGGGCTCGGCACACTTCTCCGCTGCTTCGAAAACACCTGGCGCACGGTTGCGAAAATCGGCGAAGACGCTAGACGACCGTCTCGATCTTGAGGGCGCCCATGATCGCGATCAGGCGCATGAGGAGCACGAGTTCCTTGGGGGCACGCAGATTGAAGACCATCGAACCGAGTGGCGGAACTCTCCGACCGCCGCTCGAGACTCTACCTCAGGACCCGCGATCGTTCACGACGTCGCGGAACTCCCAGCCTTCGTCACGTCGAACCTGAACACCGATGCCGCGCGTCCGCAGACGGTCGAAGCGAGACCGAATCCAGGCGAGACCATCCTCGCTCGTTCGGGCCGGGACGGCGACGTCGAGCTTGGCACCGTTGCCGGCCCACATCGCATCGGAAAACAGGGTCTCGACCTCGTACTGCGTGAGCCAGCCCGTACGCTCATTGCGCATGGTGGCAACTCCTCGCTTGGCGAGGCTGGCACGAAACGGAAAGACCTTCTGTTCGTTCAACGGCGTTTCTCCGAACTGGTTCGTGATGCACGACGGTCCGACCCGCGGGCGCGCCAGGACGGCTGCCACGGGTGATCACCCTGGGGCGGAATGGATCGAGGAGAATGCGAAATCTGGTGGAACGTGTGTCGATCTGGGGATCGAAAAATAGCAGCCGCCCGGGAACGAATCCATGCTGTTGCGGCCGAAATCGGGCTGGCCGAAGCGATTTTTCGGGCGCCCCCTCAGTCGGTCGAGCCCGACCCGAAACCACCGCCGCGGCCCCGCCCCGCATCAGCCCCACGGGCGCTCCCGAATTCCGGAGCGTTAGGCTGGGGCGTTGCCTCGGCCTGGGTCAGCTTGGCTGCCTTCTTCTTGCCAGCCCTGGTGCGCTTGTTCTTCTTGCGGTCCTGATCGCGGTCGGCAGCGGCCAGGAACTGAGCCGAACCGCCCACGTCGTACCGGCCGCGAACCTTCGGGATGTACCGCAGCCGCATCGTGATCTTGTGCTGCTCGTAGTGCCTCACACAGCGCCAGCCCTTGTACGCCGGCTCGCTGCACACGACGCAGAGGCCCTGCTGCCGATGCTTGCGCTGCCATAGAGTCTGGCGGCTCACCTGGCCCTTCTTCTGCGGCATACCGGTCGGGTTCCCCTGACTTGTAGTGAGAGGCCGGTGGAGAGCCCAACGGCCACGAAAGGCAGCACATGCTGCCCACGAAACGCCGAGGGTTCAAGCTTTTTCTGCGGCCCCGCCGATTTGACCGGGCTTCGCGACCGGTCTAGGTGTCAGGATGTATGTCGTGCATCTTCTGCCGCATCATCAGCGGCGAGACCCCGGCCCAAGTCGTGGCGCGCGACGAAGGCTCTACTGCCTTCCTCGATGTCTCGCCGCTGGCAGACGGGCATGTCCTCGTGATTCCCCACGCCCATGTCGCGCGTCTGGAAGATCTCGAGCCGACGGATGCGGACACCCTATTGCGCGCCGTGCGCCAACTCTCCGGGCCCATCCGGACAGCCGTGGGGGCCGACGGCACGACCATCGGAATCAACGACGGCGAGGCAACCGGACAGACCGTTCCACACGTGCACGTCCACATCGTACCCCGCTGGACCGGGGACGGAGCCGGAAGTGTCCACTCCATCTTTCCCAATGGGGATCGACGCGACGTCGCTGAAGTCGGCGAAGCGATTCGCGCCGAACTCGAACGACGGTGAGCCAGGCGGCTCACCCGAGGTGCAACCCGGTTGGGGACGATCCCCGCCACATCCGTAGGAGGAGAACGACTATGAACAAGACGACCAAAGGTGCTGTAATCGCCCTTTCCGCTGCTGCCCTCTTTACCACTGGCAATGCCTTCGCCGGTTCGCACGGCGACGCACCCGCCGAGGGCGACGACGCCAAGGTTTCCTGCTCCGGCGTGAATGAGTGCGCGGGCAAGGGCCAGTGTTCTGCCAAGGGCAACGAATGCGCAGGCAAGAACAAGTGCAAGGGAATGGGCGTCCAGAAGATGTCGGCCGAGGACTGTAAAGCCAAGGGCGGCAAAGCGGAGGGCTGAGCCTCTCCTCCGGTTGGAGCGGAGCCCCGGGATGCTGCAAGGCGCCTCGGAGCTCCGTTTCGGACCGGGCCACGGCTCCCATGCGAAACGAGTCCAACCTCGGCATCGGCATCGGTCTTCGGACGACGCACTTCGGCGAACTGCTGGAGCGCAAGGCCGACGTCAGCTGGTTCGAAGCCGTCTCCGAGAATTTCTTTATGGACGGCGGGCGGCCCCTTCACGTCTTGGAGCACGTTCGCCGCGACTACCCGGTCGTCTTCCACGGCGTCTCGATGTCGATCGGCACAACCGATCCGATTGACGATGCCTACCTCGCGCAGATCCGCGAGCTCTCCCGGCGCTACGAGCCACCGTGGGTCTCCGACCACCTCTGCTGGACCGGCGCCAAGCGCCACAACCTCCACGACCTCCTCCCGTTGCCGTGGAATGAAGAAGTCCTCGCGCACGTGGTCGAGCGCGTAACGCGGGTACAGGACGCGCTCGGACGCCGGCTTGTCCTCGAGAACGTCTCCAGCTACCTCGCGTTTTCGAACTCGACGATGAGCGAGGCCGAGTTCCTGGTGGCCCTCGCCGAGACGGCCGACTGCCAGATTCTCCTCGACGTGAACAACGTCTACGTGAGCGCCTTCAATCACAGATTCGATGCGGCTGCGTTCATCGATGCCATGCCAGCTGAACGCGTCGTGCAGCTCCACCTGGCCGGCCACAGCGACATGGGCACGCACCTTCTCGATACCCACGATGCACCCGTCTGTCCCGCCGTCTGGGAGTTATACCGACACACGATTCGCAGGCTAGGCCCCGTGCCGACTTTGATCGAGTGGGATGGCAACGTTCCGCCGCTCGCGACGCTCGAAGCGGAAGTCGCGCTAGCCCGCGCGATCTGCAGCGAGGTCGCCGCCGAGGCCAAGGCGAGACCCGGAGCGAAGGGAGCGCCCGACCGTGCCGGACGAACCTTCGCTGCTTGATCTGCAGCACCAGCTCGAATCGCTGTTCTCCCTCGGAGGAACACCGGACTACGAGGGGCGACTCGAAGCGGACGCGCCGGCCCTACCCATCCGCGGAGACGAGCGCCTGTCCGCAGCCGAGCGCATCGGCATCTACACCGCAATGATCTTCGCCCGCATACGCGATGCCATCGCCGAGGATTTCTGGTGCACCGCGCAGCTCCTCGGTGACGACTGGGAACCGCTCATCGCCCGCTATCTGGAGGCGCACCCCACTCGACACGCGGACCTACGACTCGCCGGTCGCAACCTCCCTGCGTTCGTGCGCGCGACGCAGCGAACCCCGCTCGCCGACCTGGCCGATCTCGAATGGGCGTTGATCGATTCGTTCACTGCGGCCGACGCCCCCATCCTCCGCGCCGAAGCGCTCCAGGCGCTGGCGCCCGAGGCGTGGCCCGCCCTCGCACTGGAGGCGGTGCCTTCGTTGCGGCTTTGCAGGCCAACGTCCTCGTGCGACCGGACACGACGACGGATGCTCGAGGGTGAGGAGGCCGCGCTCGAATCCGAAGAGGCCTTCCCCCTCCGGATCTGGCGCACGGAGTTCCGCGTGTTTCAGAAGCGCATCGACGAGTTCGAGTTCGGCGCGTTGAAGCTCGTCGCCGGCGGCACCACGTTCGCCGAACTGTGCACCTGGATCGCCGAGCAGGAAACCACCGAAGGCCCCTCCGAGGCGGCCGTGCGCCTACTCCAGCTCTGGCTCGCCGATGAGCTCCTCTCCTGCGGCCCATGACTTTCTCGGCTCGCGGGATCCCGATCCACACCCGTTCTCTTTCGACCACGCTCCGCGAAGGCGCAGGCGGCGCAGTCGCCTTCGATGGGTACGTTCTCGACCTGAGGAAACGCGGCGCGGTCCCCGTCGGTGGGTACATCCAAGGGCCCGGTATCATCCACCACATGCAGCTGTCGGGCACAGTGGACCGAACGGTGCCCGCATATCGAGAGATCGAAGCTCAGATGCCCAGCGTCGCCTTCGAGGCCTCGCCGGGCACCGGAGGCGAAAGCTGCCGCGATCGGATCGGCAACGTGGCAGGGCTGATCGGTCTGCCGCTCGGCGACGGGTATCCGCGCGCGATCGGCCGCGAGATCGGCGGCGTCCTCGGCTGCTCCCACATTCTCACGCTCGCACAGCTGCTCGGCCCAACGATCGTGTGGGGATTGGAACGCGACGCCGAGCGCGCGGGCGGATCCGGGCGGCCCAGCGGAGAGCGCTTCTTTCGTCGAGATGTGACGGTGGACGGCTACGTGGACGGCGACGAGCTCCGCCTCCTCGCACAACTGAACGACCTCCACCTCCGCCCCGAGGCCGAGTGCGAGCAGACCACAGACCGCCTCGCCGAACAGGTCGAGGTTCGGGTCCAGGCGACGCTGTCTCTCGCCGGCATGGCAGTCTCCGGGGTCCTGGTCGAAGAGCGACGCCGAACCCTGGCGGACCTTGAGACCGCCCCCTGGCGCCCGCGCCCCGAGCGCGCGGCGCTCCTGGACGGCGGGAGCTTCGCCCGGGGGATCTCCGGCCACATCCTGCGCGGCTTCGGTCCCGGCGGAAACGACCGACCCGTGCTCGACACCTTCCTGATGCTCGCCCCGGCCACGATCCAGTGCCTCGCCTCATACCGCGACACCTGGACGAAGCTCGGCGGCTCGAAGCTCGCCGAATCCGGCGGTCACGCCGACTCCTGTTACATGTGGCGTGAACGCGGAGCGCTGCAGAAACGCCGCACGCCGTCGGCAGATTGAGCACTCATCCCTCCCCTCGTCCGGACCGTACTCGTCCTCGTTGTGATGTTGGTCGCCGTCTTCATCGGCATCACAGTCATCGCGACAGAAGGTCAGGAAGTCGTCGTGCTCTCTACGCGGGCTCAGGACGGCTCGACCCGCCAGACGCGGGTCTGGGTAGCGGACGCCGACGGCGCGGCCTGGATCGAATCCGCGAACTCCGAGCGTGAGCTCTACGCCGACATTCGTCGGAGCCCGGCCGTCTCACTGTACCGTGACGGCAAATCCCGCCTCTACCTTGCGCGCTCGTTCGCCGACGCCGAGGGGAACCAGCGCATCCGATCTCTCCTGCGCGAAAAATACGGCTGGGCGGATAGGTGGCTACAGCAGCTGGTGGACACGTCGAAGTCGATTGCCGTTCGACTCGACCCGCCCCCGAACTTCATGGCGCCACGTCGGCAAGTCAGAGGTCCCGCGCCCGGAGCCGCTCCAACATCCCGCGGTTGGTCCACAACCAGGCAAGCGACAAGAGCAGCGGGAGCACCCGGCCGACCCATAGATCGTCCTGCATCGTGAGGCCCACACCCAACGCGACGCCCGGAACCATCCAAAGAAGTAGGCGACGGTTCTCCCCCTGAACCCGGTAGTCCAGCGCGCGATGGTGGTACACGTACGTGACGACCAACGCGAGAAGGTTCGCCGCGAAGTACGAGGCCGCAGCAGCCGACGCGCCGAGGTACGGCATCGTGACGGTCGACAGGCCTGCCCACAGTCCCCAGTACAAAAGTGCCTGGAACACGAGGAACCGGAGTCGCTCCCTGGGCAAGAGCGAAATGTTCATCGATTGGCGCACCATCGCGACGAGCTCGCCGACGAGTTGCCAGGCAACGATCGTGGACGCCGCGAGGAACGCCGGCGTGAAGAGAATCGGAATCCAGAGTTCCCGCGTCGCCAATAGGGCCAACACCCCGGGCGCGAGGACGGTCAGCACGATGCGCAGGAAGTTGTTCTGGAGATGCAGGATCGCCGCCGGGTCCTCCAGGCGCGTCGCTACCTTCGGCATCCCGTAGCTCCAGAGCGCGGTCCCCAGAAGGCCAAGGTAGTTCTGCCCCACCTGCCAGGCGACCTGGTAATAGCCGTTCGCTTCCGTCCCGAGCTGGCGAAGAATCTCCGCGCGCACGAACACGCCTACGCCGGCGGCGGTGAGGCTCGTGATCGTCAGGGCGCCTGCCAGCCGCAGAAGCCGCCTCGCAACCTCGCTATCGGGTCGCCTTGGTCTGAGTGAGATCCCCAGCGGACGTGCGAGCCTCCGCCACACAAGCCAGGCCGCCAGAACCAGGACCACTGCTTCGATCACCGCGAACGAGGCCACCGCACCGGCGACGCCCCAGTACGTCGCGAGCGCGGCCATCGAAAAGACCGCCATCACCGACTCGACGACCGCGATCAGCAGAAACGTCCGATAGTCCAGGACTCCCGTGAATGTCCGGGCGAGCATCTTGCCGGGGATCGCCACCGCGACCGTGATCGCGACCAGAACGACGAGGATGCCCTGCGTCGGATCGCCGAACGCCCACGCCGCGATCTGCGATGACGCGAGAGATGCCGCCGCGGCGGTCGTCAGCGCGAGCACCGTCACGAGCGTGACCGTCGTGACAATCAGGCGCTCGAGCCCCTTCATGTCCTCTCGCCCGTGACACTCGGCGACGAGCTTCAGGTAGCCACTGCGCGTTCCAAGGGTGGACAGAGCCGAGAGCAGCTCTCGCAACGCCATCGCCTGCCCGAGGATCCCCATCCCCGCCGGACCGAGCAGCGATGCGGCGATCTTCGTTCGAACCGCACCGAGGACCAGTAGGACCACTCGCTGCGTGCCCAGCAGCCCCACCGATCGGACGAGTTCACTCATGATGGGCTCGCCGTCACGCTGGTGGGCGTATCACGTCGCAGGGGGATCGCCCGCGCGTGCAGCCACAGATCAGCGGGACCGGGACGAAGCGGGGCGAGAGACTCGAACCGCCGGCTCGACCGACAAGACCGGCACGAGCAGATCCACGGCGCGCCGGAATGCCGTCGGGAGGCCCCGGGGCGAGGACTCCCGACGCGCCAGCAGGAGTCCGACGATGCTCGCGAGGAAAATGGCCGCGAGGTCGCTCGGCGGAGCGTCGCGGCGCACCGTCCCCGCTTCCCGGGCGGCCCCAAGGAAGCGCGTGAGGCGCTCTGCCAGCTCGGGAACGCGGACCCCAACCTCGTCTCCGCTCCGTGCGATCAACGCAAGGACGTCCGGCACGAGTGCCGCGTGTTCTCCGACGACCTCCGTCACGATCGCATCGACGACACCCCGAAGAACGACGACCGGCTGGGCGGGATCGGCCCCGTCGAGCGCGCCGGACACGCTGGCCGCGCGCCACGGACGCCGCACGCACGATGTCCCCGACCTGCGCCGCCTCGACCCCGACACGATGAAATTCCGCAAGCGCCGCTTCCCGCACACGGGCCCGCGTCTCGAGACGAGCCCGAGTTCGACCGGGATAATGATCGGCCTTTGCAGCTTGCGACACGCCAGCTTCTGCGGTCAGGCGGACACCCGTACTGGCAGCTCCTCGATTCCAGTGATGAAGTTCGACACGCGGCGCTCCGGCGTCGCGTTCGAAGCGAGCCGTAGTTCGGGAAGGCGCTTTACGAGCTCCTCGAAGAAGATGCGGAGCTCGAGGCGCGCCAGGCTCGCGCCCAGGCAGAAGTGAGAACCGTAGCCGAACGCCACGTGATCGTTCGGGTCACGGGTGATGTCGAACTCCATCGGACGCTCGAACATCCGCTCATCTCGGTTCGCCGACGGGTACAGCAGAAGGAGCTTCTGCCCCTCTCGGATTGTTTCGCCGCGAAGCTCGACGTCACGCACCGCGATGCGAGCCATGTTCTGGATCGGGGTGACCCAGCGGAGCATCTCCTCCACCGCGAGCGGAATCTTCTCCGGGTGCTTCCCCAGTTCAGCGTACATCTCGGGACGCCGAAGAAGTTCGTAGGCGCCGCCCGTGAGGACGTGCCGTGTCGTCTCGTCTCCTCCGATCAAGATGAGAAGGGACTCGGCGAGCAACTCATCGTCGGTGAGCTTGTCGCCGTCGATCTCCGAATGGACGAGCACGCTCACCAGATCGGACTGCGGCGGCCGGCCGCGTCGGTCCGCCAGGACCTTCGCTTGGTGTTCGTTGTAGGCAACGAACGATTCCGCGGCGACGGCAGTCTTCGCCGGATCAGACGACCCGCTTCCGACGATCAGGTCATCCGACCATTTCAGCAGGTCCGGATAGCGCTCCGGCTCGACGCCCAGCATGTCTCCGATGACGATCAACGGGAGCCACGCCGCAACATCATGAACGAGGTCGAACTCGCCTTGCGCGGCGACTTTCTCGATCAGGTCGCCACAGATCTCACGCACGCGCGGCTCCCGCTCCTCCACTCGCCCCTTCGTGAACCCGCGGTTCACGAGGTTCCGGCGCCGCTTGTGGGCCGGATCGTCCATGTCGATCATGTGCGGGAGCGGGCCCACCTCGGGCCGGATGCCCCCCGCATTGGAAAACGTCTCGGGCTGCTTGGAGATGCCCATGACGTCCTCGTAGAGCGTGATGCCCCAGATGTCGCCGGCTTCGTCCCAGTACACGGGCGCGTTGTCTCGCGCCCAGGCGAAGGCTTCGTGCGGACCATCCGCGTAGAACTGGCCGTCGGTGATGCGAAGATCTGGATTCGTCGGATGGTTCGGCACGATGATTTCTACTCCAGGCCCATCAGTTTAGTCAGTCCGAATCGGTGCCCGGCCATGAAACCGCCGTCCACTGCGAGCTCTTGCCCGGTGACGAACGAAGCCTCATCAGAGGCGAAGAACAGGATGCCGTTCGCGACCTCCTCCGGACGACCGAAGCGCCCGAGCTGGTGCGCGTACTCAATTCGCGCCTTCACGTCGCGCATCGCCTCCATGTCCATCACGGACCGAAGCAGCGGCGTGTCGATGAAGCCGGGGCAGATCGTGTTCACGCGGATGCCCTTCTTCGCGTAGTCCATCGCTAGGTTCTTGCCGAGCAAGACTACGCCGCCCTTGGACGCGTTGTACGCGCTGCCGCCCTCGCTGCCCTGCAGCCCCTCGATGCTCGCGATGTTGATGATGCTGCCGCTCTCCTGCTCGAGCATTGCCGGCAGCACGTGCTTGCACATCAAGAAGGTACCCTTGAGGTTGATGTCGACGACCCGGTCCCACTCCTCTCCATCCACGAGATGGACCGGGCCTCCCCCGGCGACACCGGCGGCGTTCACGGCGATATCGATACGGCCGAGCTTCTCGACCGCCTTGGCCGCGAAGGCACGAACCGCATCTTCGTCCCGAACGTCGCCCGCATCGAGAAAGCTCTCCGGTGCGCCCGCCACGGCCGCCTGCCAGTCGCCATCGCCTTCTGTGTTCATGTCGAACCCGGCGATCCGCGCGCCTTCACGCGCGAAGACGCGTGCCGTCGCCGAACCGATTCCCGACGCCGCGCCGGTGACGATCGCAACTTTCCCTTCGAGCCGCCCCATGGTCTTCCTCCTGGTGGTTGAGTCTCCGACTGACGAGCGTCAGCTGACGGCTGTCCTGCTATAGGACACCTGGACCGTCAAGCCGCTCGGGCCGGTGCCGCGGCTCCGACCCGGGTCCAGCGCCCGGTCGCAAGCCAGGCACCGGTTGCCAGCGTCGAGAATGCGGTGCCGAGGAGAGAGCCGGTCCAGATCCCCGTCGGGCCCATCGTCTCGGCGAGCCAGTACGCCGACGGGATGCCGACACCGAGGGTACCGACGACCGAGATCAGCATCGGAACGATGAAGTCCCCGGCGCCCTGAAGTGCGCGCATGGCGACCAGATTGAAACCCATCAATCCGAAGGCCGCCGACGAGAAGACGAGGAACTCGCTTCCGACCTCGATGACTTCCGGATCAGCGGTTATCAGGCCGAGCAGCTCGCGACGGAACACCAAGATTACCGCGGCGAAGGTCCACATGACCGATCCGTGCACCAGTACCCCGGTGCCGATCGCGCGCCAGGCACGCGGAACGTTGCCGGCACCCAACGCCTGCCCCACGAGCGTCGCGCACGCGGTCGCAAGCGGAAACGAGAACGCGGGGACGATCATACCAAGTCGCAGGCCGATCGAATACGCGGTCTGTACGGTCGGACCGAAGTCGCCCGCGAGGCGTAGAAACGCGAACGTCGTGACGACCATGCCCATCATCTGCAGCGCCGGCGGCCAGGCGTTACGCAGGATCATCAGCAACGCCGACGGATCCGGCACGAGGTGCCGCGCCCGCAGGCGAACGCGGGCCGATCCGCGAAAGAGGACCGTCAAACCGACAGCCAGCGCCGCCCATTGGCCGATCGAGATCGCGAGCGCCACGCCCACGACACCGAGCGCCGGCGCGCCGAGATTCCCGAAGATCAGCACCCATTCCAGAAAGAGCGCCACGACGACCTGCACGAGATTCGCGAAAAGCGGCGTCACCGTATCTCCGGCACCCACGAGAATCGCGCGGAACATGATGCTGCCGATGAACCCGAAGGACAGGATGGCGAGCACCTGGAAGTACGACACGCCGAGGTCCACGAAGCTGTCGTCGGGGCGCGCGAGCCCGAAGAGTTGTTCGGGAAAAAAGAACCCCGCACCGGCGACCAGGGCCGACACGATCGCAGCCATGACGAGGGCCTGGCCACCGAAGTGCTCGGCCCCGTCCTCCTGCTCCGCTCCGATGGCCCGCGCGATGAGGGACTGCGTCGCGAAATTCATCCCCATCATCGCCATCGTGACAACTTGCCAGACTGTCTGATTGACCATGATGACGGCGGCGAGCGGCCCCTCGCCCAACTGGCTCAGGAAGGCAAGATCGACGATCTGAAAGACCACCCCGATCGCCAGACTCCCGGCGACCATCGGCAGGGCCAAGGCGAGGAGGGACGAGAGCAATCGCCCGCGCGTGTAGTCGCGCGAGCGGAGCCCTGTGAAAAACCCGCGCACGGAGAGGGCTAACATCCCCGAAAACGGCCAGCCACTGGCAACGGAGCCACGCGGCGGATATGTGCCACGCATGGCCGATACACTGACGATTACCGACAGCCGAACCGGCAAGAGCTACGAGGTCCCGATCGAGCACGGCGCGATCAAGACCACGGACCTCCTGCAGATCAAAACATCGGATGAGGACATCGGTCTTCGCGGATACGACCCCTCCTTCACGAACACGGCGGCATGCAAAAGCCGGATCACGTACATCGACGGCGAGAAGGGCATCCTGCAGTATCGCGGTTACCCGATCGAGCAGCTGGCCGAGCACAGCAACTATTTGGAAACCGCCTACCTGATCGTGAAGGGCGAACTCCCAGATGAGGAGCACTTCGCTCGCTGGGAGCGCAACGTCACCATGCACACCATGGTGCACGAGAACATCAAGCAGTTCATTGCAGGCTTTCGGTACGACGCCCACCCAATGGGCATTCTTCTCGGCACCGTCGGTGCTTTGTCGACGTTCTACCCGGACGCGCACGACGTGGAGAATCTGGATTCGCGCCGGCTTCAAACGCGCCGGCTCATCGGCAAGCTACCCACGATCGCGGCGTACGCCTATCGCCACATCCGCGGCTACCCGTACGTCTACCCCGACAACGAGCTCAGCTACACGGGCAACTTCCTCTCGATGCTGTTCCGCATGCGGGAGCGGCGGTACAAACCGGATCCCGTCATCGAGAAGGCGCTCGACACGTTGTTCGTGCTTCACGGCGACCACGAGCAGAACTGCTCCGCCAACGCCGTTCGCGCGGTCGGCAGCTCGCTGGTCGATCCCTACTCTTCGGTCGCCGCCGGGATCGCGGCGCTCTACGGGCCGCTGCACGGCGGAGCGAACGAGGCCGTCGTGCGGATGCTCGAGAGCATCGGCTCGGTCCAGAACGTCGCGAAGTCTGTCGCCCGCTTCAAGAAGGGCGAAGAGCGCCTCATGGGCTTCGGCCACCGGGTCTACAAGAACTTCGACCCGCGCGGCACAATCATCAAGAAGCTCGCGTACGAGGTCTTCGAGGTTACGGGCAAAAACCCGCTCATCGACATCGCTCTCGAGCTCGAGCGCATCGCACTGCAGGACGAGTACTTCCTCGAGCGGAAGCTCTATCCCAACGTCGACTTCTATTCCGGCATCATCTACCAGGCGATGGGCTTCCCAATGACAATGTTCCCGGTGCTCTTCGCCATCGGGCGGACGTCGGGCTGGCTCGCGCAGTGGGCCGAGATGCTCCGCGACCCCGAGCAGCGCATCGCACGGCCGCGGCAGCTCTACCTGGGTGCGATGAGCCGGGAGTACACCCCAATCGAGGACCGACACCCACCCATCGACCGTGAAGACACGGTGAGCGACGACATCTGATGGGCACCTACGTCGTCACAGGCAGCGCCTCCGGCCTCGGAGCCGCGACGGTCGTCCGGCTGCAGGGCCTTGGTCATCGCGTGATTGGCATCGATCAACACGAAGCCGAGATCGTGGCCGACCTGGCGACCGCCGACGGGCGCGAGCATGCGATCCGGGGCTCCCTTGCCGCGAGCGACGGAAAGCTCGAAGGCGTCGTGTCCTGCGCGGGCCTGGCGCCGTTTCACGAGACCACGGCCATCACCCGCGTCAACTACTTCGGAGCCATCGCCGTGCTCGACGGCCTGCGCGACGCGCTCACCGCAGGGGACCGCCCAGCCGCCGTCGGGATCGCAACCATCGGAATCGTCTTCGAAGGCATCATGATCCCCGAGTACCTCGAAGCCTGCCACGCCGGCGACGAGGAGAAGGCTGTGGACATCATCGCCGCCAGCGACGGCACGACGTCCTATTCGAACGCCAAATGCGCGCTCGCTCAGGCCGTGCGACGGCGTGCCGCGGAATGGGGACAGCTCGGCATTCGGCTGAACGCGGTCGCGCCCGGCAAGATGGAAACGCCGATGCTCGACGGCCTCCTCGAGCGCCCAGAGTTCGCGCCGACGATCGACGCCCTCCCCGTCGGCTTAGGGCGGTCGGCTCCGCCGGACGAGATGGCGGCCGTGGTCGTCTTCCTGCTCGGACCGGACGCAAGCTACGTCCACGGCCAGGTTCTCTTCGTCGACGGCGGATCCGACGCCGTCGTGCGACCCGACACCGTATAGGAGCGTTCGTTGCGCTATCTCATCATCGCAGCGGGCGGAGGACTCGGAGCCGTTCTACGATTCGCGGTCTCGGGCTTCGTCCAACGGCTCAGCGACGACGCATTCCCAATCGGCACCCTTAGCGTCAACGTGCTCGGGTGCCTCGTCATCGGATTCCTCGGGGCGCTGTTCTCCGGCCCCGCATTCATCCGCGACGAGTGGAGGTTCTTCCTCCTCACCGGCTTGCTGGGTGGCTTCACCACGTTCTCGACCTTCGGGTACGAGACGCTGGCACTGATCGACGACGGCGAGTGGGCCCGCGCCGGCGCCAACGTCATTCTGAGCAACGGGCTCGGTCTCGTGGCCGTCTTTATCGGCTATCGGTTGGCCGGAAGCCTGCAAGGAGCGTGACCATGGTGAAGTCCGAAGAAGGATGCGCGTTGCGCATCTACATCGCCGACAGCGACCGCGAAGGCGGCAAGCCGGTGTACGAGGCAATCGTGCAGAAGGCCGAGGAGCTCGGCCTCGCCGGCGCCACCGTCCACCGCGCATCGATGGGGTTCGGCCCGAAGCACCATCTCGTGGCCGCCAAGGTCTTGCGGCTGAGCGCCGACCTTCCGGTCGTGGTCGAGGTGATCGACACGCGAGCGCAGATAGACACACTCCTGCCGCATCTCGAGAAGCTCATCGCGAACGGCATCTCGACCCTCGAGCCGGTCGAACTGATGCGCTACTCCGCCGACTGACGGCGATCCGGTCGGCACCTGCGCGCCAGCCGGTTCTCGCGCCGCGATTCTTCTGAGGTATACGGGACCAATGTCGTCGCTCGAGATCTCCCCGCAACAAACCCGCATCGGCTGGATCGGCCTCGGCGTAATGGGCGCCAGCATGTGCGGTCACCTGCTCGAAGCCGGGTTCCGAACCACGGTCTTTACCCGGACTCGATCCAAGGCCGAAGACCTCATATCTCGCGGCGCGGCCTGGGCGGACTCGCCCCGCGAGCTCGCAGCCGAAAGCGACGTGGTCTTCTCGATCGTCGGCTTCCCACACGATGTCCGCGAGGTCCTGCTGAGTGAAGACGGCGTCGTCCCAGCGCTTCGCAAGGGCGGCGTGGTCGTCGACATGACGACGAGCGAGCCGAGCCTTGCCGTCGAGATCGATACCGCGGCCCGCGCACGCGGGCTTCATGCTGTCGACGCACCGGTGTCGGGCGGCGACACCGGCGCCCGGGAGGCACGACTCTCGATCATGATCGGCGGGGAGGCCCCCGTCGTCGAAGCGTTGCAGCCCTGCTTCGACGCCATGGGGAAAACCATCGTCCACCAGGGCCCCGCGGGGTCGGGCCAGCACACGAAGATGGTAAATCAGATATTGATCGCGAGCACGATGGTCGGGGTCTGCGAGGCGTTGCTCTATGGCCATCGCGCCGGGCTCGACCTTCCAACGGTCTTGCAATCGGTCTCGTCCGGCGCCGCGGGCAGCTTTGCGCTGTCGAACCTCGGACCCCGAATCCTGGCGCACGACTTCGACGCCGGTTTCTTCGTAGAACACTTCGTGAAGGATCTCGGGATCGCGCTCGCCGAAGCCGCACGACTGAACCTTGCCCTACCCGGCCTCGCGCTCGCGCGGCAGCTGTACCTGTCCGTTCAAGCGCAGGGCCACGGACGAGACGGAACACAGGCCCTACAGCTCGCCCTCGCGTCGATGTCCGGCGTCACGTGGCCGAAGTAAAGGACGCCTCGATGTCGCGCACCACCGCCCGCCGCGCGCTCTGGACCGCCGCGCTCTTCCTCGCACCCGTTCCCCTTCTGGCGTTCGCAGATGCGTTCGTTCCCACCATGCGCGTCGTCGAATTGGCTCTGGTCGTCGCGATCACGATCTTCGTCGAGGGCTCACACGGCGTCGCGCTGTTGCTGCTCGGGCTACTGGCGGCACACATCGTCGTCTACGGGCTTCTCCTTTGGCTGGGCGCGCGCGTCCTTGCGGCCTCGATCGAGCGGGCGGCTCCGGCCGCGCTGGGTGGCATCACCCTCGCACTGATCGGCGCAGGCCTCCTCGTGACGATCGCGTTTCCAGTCTACGACTCGCCGTTCCATGCCCGATTACCGCACACGAGCCTTCTCGAGGTGTATCAGTGAGGTGCCTCGCTCTGATCTTCGCAGTGCTCGCAGCCGCGACGAGTGCAGCCGCATTCGAGCGTACCGAGGAGCGTGAGCCCTGCGCCGACTTCGACCCGATGAAGCGTCCCTTCTTCGGCGACACCCACGTCCATACCTCGCTCTCCTTCGACGCGGCCGGTCAGGGAACCCGGAATGACCCGCGGGACGCGTACCGCTTCGCCCGCGGCGAGGCGATCGGAATCCAGCCGTACGACGAGAACGGCAAGCCGAAGGAGCTTGTCCAGCTCCGGCGGCCACTCGACTTCGCAATGGTCTCGGACCACTCGGACCTGCTCGGCGAAACGCAGATGTGCAAGAGCTCAGGGTTGCCCGGGTACGACTCGTGGATCTGCACCGTCTTCCGTCGCTGGCCCCTACTCGGCTACGCCCTCATCAACAGCCGGTACGCGATGGAGCGCCCTACCCGGATGAGCTTCTGCGGCCCCGACGCACGCGATTGCCTCGCCCAAGCACGCGGGCCCTGGAGGACCATCCAAGACGCCGCCGAAGAAGCGTACGATCGAACGTCACGCTGCGAGTTCACGACCTTCGTCGGGTACGAATGGACGGGAATGCCGGGGATGGCCAACATCCATCGAAACGTCGTCTTCCGGAACGAGCGCGTGCAAGAAGCTCCGACCACCTTCGTCGAGCACCCGACCGCCGAGCAGCTCTGGACCAAACTCGAGACGGAGTGCCTCGACGGCAGCGACGGTTGCGACGTCCTCGCGATCCCACACAACTCCAACGTGAGTAAGGGCCGCATGTTCCTTGTCGAGACCGACGCGGGCGAGCCGATCGGCCGGGCCGATGCCGAGCGTCGTTCTCGAATCGAAACACTCGTCGAGGTCACACAACACAAAGGCGATTCCGAATGTCGCGTCGATGGTCTCTCGCGCGACGAGCTCTGCGGGTACGAGAAGCTCTCGTACGCCAGTCTCGGGGGCGAGGCGCTCCCGAACAGCTCTCCCGCCATCCCGCCGCGTGTCTATACCCGCGAAGCCCTCACCGAGGGACTTGTGCAGCACGCGAAGATCGGCGCGAACCCCTTCCGTCTCGGCCTGATCGGCGCGACCGACACGCACTTCGGAACCCCCGGATTGGTCGCGGAAGATCAGTTCCCGGGACACGCCGCCGGAACGGTGACGCGGCGCATGGAGATCCCGGCGCTTCCGGATAGCCCCAACTACAATCCGGGCGGACTCGCGGTTCTCTGGGCCGAAGAGAACTCCCGAGACTCCCTGTTCTCGGCGATGCGAAGGAAGGAAGCGTACGGCACGACCGGCCCGCGGATCGTCACACGCTTCTTCGGCGGCTGGGATTTCCCAGACGACATCTGCAACGCGCCCGACCTCGTAGCCCGCGGATATGCGCAGGGCGTCCCCATGGGAGGCGATCTCCCAAGCCCGCCCCCGAACGGGGCACGACCGCGTTTCGTCGTCGCCGGCTGGCAGGATGCCGGTACGGAAAAGCTCGCGGGTACGCCACTCGAGCGCCTACAGATCATCAAGGCGTGGGTCGACGGCGGCGTGCCGCACGAGGAGGTCTACGACGTCGCCCGTGCTCCCGGCGGGCCGGGTACGGTCGATCTCGCGACGTGCGAGCTCGACGGCGGCGGAGCCGACTCCCTCTGCACGGTCTGGGAGGACGCGGACTTCGATCCCGGGGAGCACGCGCTGTACTACGTGAGGGTCCTGGAGAGCCCTAGCTGTCGTTGGCTTCAGTTCGCATGCAACGCCAAGGGCGTCGACTGCACCGACGCCTCTACGGTGCGAAACGGGCTCGAGCCGTGCTGCGACCCGGATGCGGCCAAGGTCCTGCAGGAGCGCGCCTGGACTTCCCCGATCTGGTACACGCCGCCAGCGTGACGGGCCGCACAGCGCTCGCGATGGCTCGGCGCTTCGGATAACCCTGCGGCGCCGTGGTCGTGCGCCTGATTCTCGTTCAGATCACGGCTCGCGGCGCGCTTCTCGCGCTCGCTGTAGTGACGCTCTTCCTTCCCCCGGCATTTGCCGCGCGGGCCGAAGAGCCCCATCACTCGGCCTGCGAGCACTCCTACGACCGCATTCCGGAGATCCGAAGACTGCGTCGAGGAGCCTCAGAGCGCCTGCTCGGGACCTACGACACCCGATACCAGCAGCGGAGTCGACCAGACGCATGTGTTCTCCAAGTCGGTGTCCCTCCTGGGCGCCGATGGCGAGCCGATTCGCGTCGTAAAGGAAGTCATTCGCAGCCCGCGATACCGCGCTTCCATCGCCATGACCTGGCACAACGCGGGCGGCCCGGGAAACCTCGATCGCACTTGGCGCTTCGTGCGAGAAGACGCCGTCGAGGTCGACGGACGGTCGACCCACAAGCCCGCCGACCGCTGCGGCTACCAGCTCTACTTAGAAGAACGCCTCATCACCCGCGACGACGTGATCATCGTCGTCGCGCCGACACCCGCCCCGACGCCCCGGCAGCAGAACCGCGGCTGGTAGATCAGCGCCGAAGCTTTCGGATCTCCGGAAGCATCTTTGCCGACCGCTCCAGGAACTCGTCCGGAGCCATGAGCGGGGACAAGACGAAGCGCCGTGCCCCGCTCGTGACGAACGTGTCGAGCTGCTCGAGGCAATCCTCCGGACGGCCGAGCAGGCAGTACTTCCGCGCCGCGTCCTCGAACGGCCGGTTGTAGATCATCTGTAGCGTGCTCGCGGCCCGCGAGAGAGCGGCATCGTAGTCGTCGTCGAGGATCGTGAAGAGGAACGCATCCGTGCGAAAGGGCACCTTGTCCCGCCCAGCTTCGCTCGCATGGTCTCGCATCGTGGCGAGATTCGCCGCGTACATCTCGGCCGAGCACATGTGCGAGATGTAGCCATCACCGAGTCGACCGGCCCGCCTAAACGCAGGGGCCTTCCGACCGCCGACGATGATCGGCGGCCCGCCGGCCTGAAGGGGCTTGGGGGTGATCGCAACGGGCCCGAACTCGAAGTTCTTCCCCGCGTGCTCCACCTTCTCACCCGACCACAACTTTCGCAGGACCTCGATCGCCTCGTTCGCTCGGCTGCCCCGCTGGTTCACCGGGACCCCACACGCCTCGAACTCGGGCGCGAACTCGCCGCCGACGCCGACCCCCAAGTCGAGTCGTCCGCCCGAGAGCACATCCAGCGTCGAGGCCACCTTCGCCGTCGTCGTGGGGTGGCGCAGCGGGAGCAGGTACACCCCGGTCCCCAATCGCACCCGCTCGGTCGCCGCCGCGATAAACGACAGCGTGGTGAGAGACTCGAGGATCGGCACGTGGAACGACACGTGGTCGCCCACCCAGATGGAGTCGAAACCCATCGCTTCGATCCGGCGCGCGTGGTCGAGGACCTGCCCGCGGTCTTGCGACGTCATCACGACGCCGCATTCGATGTCGTCTCGAAGAACGAGCGGATCGCCGGCCACCGTCAATCCTTCGGAAGGCCGAGGATACGTTCAGCGATGATGTTGCGCTGAATGTTCGGCGTGCCGCCACCGATCACCACCTCGGGCCAACTGAGAGCGAAGTGCTGCCACTTGCCCCCGCCGGGCGTACCCGGCCCGCTCGCCACGTTGGCCGCGTTGCCGGTGATCTCCATCGCGATCTCGCCCATCTCGATTTCGAGATTTGCGCGATGCAGCTTGTTGATCGAGGTCTCGCTCCCGAGCTTCTCTCCCTTGAGCTGCTTGGTGAGGAAGCGCAGGCCGTTGAGGCGCATCGCCTCGATGCGGGTCTCGACGCGCACGAGGCGGCCGCGGAGATTCGGCGTCTCGCTCGCGGGGCGCCCGTTCTTCAGTGTCTCCTTGGCAAGCCGCTTCATGTCGGCAAGGCGGCGCTGCAACCCCTGTACTTCGGAGATGCTCGACCGCTCACTCGCGAGAGCCGAAACCGTGACCTGCCAGCCCTGGCCTTCCGTCCCGAGGCGGTTCTCTACCGGCACGTGAACATTGTCGAAGAACACCTCGGCGAAGATCGAGGATCCGGCCATGTTCTGAATGGGTCGAACTTCGACACCCGGCGATTTCATGGGGACGAGGAGGCACGTAATGCCATCGTGCTTGGCGGGACCATCCGACGAGGTTCGAACGAGAAGGATGATCCACTCCGCGAACGGCGCCAGCGAGGTCCAGATCTTCTGACCGTTCACGACGTACTCGTCGCCCTCGCGCACCGCCTTACACTGAAGACTCGCGAGGTCACTTCCGGAGCCCGGCTCCGAGTAGCCCGTGCACCACTGATACTTGCCGTCGAGGATCTCCGGAATGAAGCGCTGCTTCTGCTCTTCCGTTCCGTAGTGGATGATCGACGGACCGACCCACGCGAGGCCCATGAAACAAGTGCCGAGACTCGGCGCGCGACGCTGCGACATCTCTTCCTTCAGGATCACCTGCTCCATGATCCCGCCGCCGCCACCGCCGACTTCGCGGGGCCACGAAAAGCCGACCCAGCGCTTCTCGCGAACCTTCTGCTGCCACTGACCGTCGAACTCTGGGGCGCGCTCGCCCTCGGGCGGCAGGTTCTCGTCGAGAAACTGCCGAACTTCGGCGCGGAACGCCTCTTCTTCAGGACTCAGCTCGAAGTCCATCTCACCAACCTCCCAGCGTCGCGACGCGTTCGTAGTGATGCTCGGCGTCGCCGAACATGGGCCGCATCCACCGTGCCCGTTTCAAGTAGAGTTGGATGTCGTATTCCCAGGTGTACCCAATGCCGCCGTGGAGCTCGACGCCTTGAAGTCCGAAGCTCGGCATCACCTCGCTCGCGTAGGCTTTGGCTCGACTCACGGCGAGCGATGCGTCCGGGGCGTTTTGATCTAGACCCCAGGCCGCGTAGTACACGAGCGACTTGAAGGACTCGATGTCGACGTACATCTCGGCGAGCGGGTGCTTCACGCCCTGAAACCGACCGATCGCCGAACCGAACTGCTGGCGCTCGCGCGCGAAGTCCGTCGTGAGCCGCAGGCCACCCTCGCCCGCTCCGACCGCCTCGGCGGCCACCAGTGTCGCGCCCACTTCGATCAGATGATCGATCGTCGACCAGGCAACGCCCCGTGCTCCGAGCCGCGCGCCGTCGTCGACCCGAACGCCATCGAGTGTGAGGGTCGCCACTCTCTTTGTGAGGTCGACGGACGGAAGCTCTTCGACCGAAACGCCGGCCGCGCCCTTCTCAACTACGGCGAGGGAGATTCCCTCGGCTCCGGTTCCGGCGCTCGAACGGTAGGCGACCACGAGGAGATCGGCCACACCACCGTCGGCGACAAAGCACTTCTTACCGCGCAGCACCTCGGCCTCTCCATCGGCCTCCGCGAGTAACGCCGTGCCTTCGGGATCGTAACGGTCGCTCTCCTCGAGGATTGCGAGCGCGGCGAGCCGTGAACCGTCAGCCAGCGATGGCAGCAGTCGTTGCTTCTGCTCGTCGCTGCCGAGACGCTCGATCGCCCGCGCGGCGAGGACCTGCGACGTGAGCGGCGAGGGGAACAGGCCTCGGCCCATCTCCTCCAGCAGCACGACCAGCGTCACGAGGCCCATGTCGGCGCCGCCGTACGCTTCCGGAATCGTGAGACCGACCCAGCCGAGACCGGCCATTCGGTTCCACAGGTCCCGCGAGAAGCCCTCGGCCGTCTCGGCGTGCCGTCGCACCTGCTCGAGAGGCGCATGTTCATCGAGGAGCTTCCGCACCTCGCCGCGAAGGATCTCCTGCTCTTCTGTGAATCCAAAATTCATAGTGTTCTCCTGATCCTTTGGGGGTAGAGAACGGAGTGACGGATGTCCATTTGCATCCCGTAGGCCCAGCGCGGACAACTCGAAGCGATGAAATTCTCCGTGAGCCTGGCAACCGACCGCATCCAGTTCGGCGACGAGTTCGTTTCGGCCGGGGCGATCTCTGAAATCGCGGGGGCGGCGGAGGCCGCGGGCTATCACGCCTGCTTCGTGACGGATCATCCCTACCCGGTCCAGCGCTGGCTGGAGGGCGGCGGCCATCACGCGCTCGATCCGTTCGTTGCGCTGACCGTCGCGGGTGCGGCGACAAAAACGATCAAGCTGCACACGCACATCGTCGTGCTGCCGTACCGCAACCCGTTCCTCACCGCGAAGGCCGGGCTCACACTCGACCTCATGTCCGGCGGTCGACTCATCCTCGGCGCTGCCGCCGGATACTTGAAGGGGGAGTTCCAGGCACTCGGTGCCGACTTCGAAGGCCGCAACGATCTCTCCGATGAAGCCATCATTGCGATCAAGCGCGCGTGGACCGAAGACGACGTGAAGATGGAAGGACGACACTTCAACGCGCGCGGCAACACGATGCGGCCACGTCCCATCCAACAACCGCACCCGCCGATCTGGGTCGGCGGAAACTCGAAGCGTGCAATCCGCCGCGCCGTGGAACTCGCTGAAGGCTGGGTCCCCTTTCCCAACAGTGCGGCGATGTCGCCCTTCACGCGCAGCCCCATCCTCGAAACCGATTCCGAACTCGAAGAGCGCATCGCCTTCGCGCGCGCGCACGCCACCAAAGTCGGGCGCACCGCGCCGCTCGACATCTGCTTCTCGATCGACAGTCACGCGTCACGCGATCTAGACCTCGATACGATCGCAGCGCGCGTCGAGGCGCTGGAGCGGCTCGGCGTAAACTGGCTGACCGTTGGCTTCCCGGCCGAGACGCGCACCGAATACCTCGAGAAGCTACGGGCGTTCGGGCGCGGGGTCCTCTGAGGTCTGACCACCGACCGGCCCGGGCGGTACCGGATCTGACACGGTGCCCGACGCCAACTCCGATGGGGTGCCCGGCGCGCCTCGCAGAGCCGCGTCGACCGCCTTCAAAAGCGCGTCTGGGAGGGCCTCGAGGAACCCGTAGCTCAGCCGCTCGGGATCTCCTTGCAGGCCGATTTGGAGGACGCCCTGTCCGGTCTCTCCCTCGAGCCGCTCCACGATCTCTGGCAGCGGCGCGCCCAGGAGCAGTGCCGAGGGGTCCGCACCCCCATCGCCCCGCAAGCGAATCCCCTCGAACTCGACTTCGATCTCGGCTTGCGCGACTGGTCGCAGCCGAGCCCTCGCCTCGAGATCGATCCTCCCCGCGACCGCCTCGTATCCGGTGAGCGCGTGCACGTAGGCATCGAGATGACGGAAGCGCACGTTGTCGAGCCCCACCGTCAGCGACACGCCGCTCGTCGAGGAGGTTTCCGAGAAGCGAACCCGCGACCGAGCCGGGCCTGCTGCTTCCATGCGAAGCTGGAGCGGACCGGCGGTGCCGGCGGGGCCGTCGAGCAGCGCCTGCAGTTTTCGTAGCCGCACCTCGAACGGAGGCTCGGTCCTTCCGTCCCGGAGTTCGACCTCTCCATCGACGATGCGTGCACCCATCGGCGGTGGCACGCTTGTCGGCACCGGTCCGTCACCAGCCCAGCGCACCAGTCCTGCGTGAAACGCGGCGAGGGGCGACTCCTCGCTTGCCGCCGTGCCGATCTCGGCCAGGATCTGCTCGAGCTCGAATCCCGATTCGTCCCATCGCACCCAAAGGTGTGGCTCCTCAATCCACACGCGATGGAAGCGGAGCCGGGCCGGCGACAGCGATCCGTGTGCGACATCACCGCCGACGCGAACCACCTCGAAGAGTGGCACCTCCTCCCCACCCGCGAACGTGACTGCGTCCAGGCCCCTCATCTCGAGCCTACCGGTGCCCGAAACGCCCGGAGGCCCATGAAGCACCAGGTCTGCATCCAACTCGCCCCGCCTAACCACCGCGGCGCCGGTGCGCCCCGCCAACAACGGGCCCACGGGTATCGCCGTGAACCCGACACGCATCGTCCCCGGGAGGTTCGGCGTAGACCGCTCGGCCTCGACCTCGATCCGACCGCTCCCGTAAGAGGCGAGCGCGGAGATCGCTCCCGTACCCGGCCACGTCGCCAGGTCCCGCACATCGAGCGCGTCGAGGGTGAACCGCGCCCCATCGGCACGCGGCGCCCAGCCGACGTTCGCGAAACTTCCGTAGCCGAGCTTTACGCTCCAGCCGAGTGGCGCCGACGCCGCGTCCTGTAGGACCGAAGGAGCGACGAGCCCACCCGCGCCGACCAGCTCTTGGATCGAAACGCGCCGCTGCAAGGGGTCAACGCTCACTCCGACGAGGCTCAGCTCGTCAAAGGCCACCAGCCTCTGGTCGTCCGCGCCGTAGACGAAATCCTGAATCGAGACGTCGACGCCCACGAGCGCCTCCAGCACACCCTCCTGACGAAAGCGCTCGTACCACACGCGCCCGGAGGCCCGCCCTCCGAGCTGCCACGCCGGGTCGCGAACGAGGACTCCGAGAGACAAGTCGGTCGCGTCGACACCAACGAGAAGGCCCGGCTCACCACCGTCCGCCAATCCGACTTCGGCGACCAAGCGACCGACCGACGTCATCACAGCCAGCTCCGCCGAAACAGACACCGCGTTCGGCTGGCTGCGGGAGACCTCGAGGTCGCTCAACTCAAAGCCGGCGACGACGATCGGAAGCCCGTCCCTCTGCTCGATGCGCGACTCGTCGAACCTCAGCGAATCGATGCGCACAGGCGCCCCATCCGAGGGGAACTTGCTCAGGCGACGCAACAGACCGTCGAGGAGCTCGTCTCGCCCGTCCACCGCGTGCACCCGCGGACCCCAGAACTCCACCCGGACGCCCGACGGCACGCCGCCGAACCAGGTCGCGAAGTCCGCCGCGAGATAGAGCCGAGCCACACTCACCGTCGGTGCGGCGTCGGGGCCGATCGTCACGCCGGTCGCGAGGAGCCGCAGCGGCCAAGTCGGTCGCGCGGCCACCACCCGCACCGGGACGCCCAGAGCACCCGAAAGCACGGCCTCGGCCACGCGCGGTAACGCCACCGAGAAGAAGGCCCACACGGCCAGCCCCAAGCCCAGCAACGCACCGACCATGACCAGCAGAGGTCCGCGGTCTCTGAGCCAACGCCCCATCCGAGAGGCGTGCTATCAGAGAGAGTCGGTGCGGAACAGAGCACCACATGGTCTCCCGAGAACGAATGAGGACGCTCAAATGCTCGAATCCGCCGAGATGGGCCGTAGCGAAAGCCGCGATGCCTACGACGAACGCCTGCCCGCGCTCCGCGTCGAACTGCTGAACGCACAGTTCGACCTCCGGGGTGCAAAATTTCCTGTCGTGCTCCTCGTGGCCGGCGACGACCACATCGGGTGTAACGCGGTCGTGAACGTCCTCCATGAATGGCTGGACGCGCGGTACCTCCGGACGCATGCCTTTACTCGGGCGACCCACGAGGAACGCGAGCGGCCCCGCTTCTGGCGCTACTGGCGCGCGCTGCCCGGCCGCGGCGAAACCGCGCTCTACGTCGGGGCCTGGCCTCAGGCTGTCGTAGCCGACCGCGCTCGCCGCAAGATCGGTAAGGGGGAATTCGGCCGCCGCCTCGGTCACATCGCCCGGTTCGAGAGCACGCTCGTGCGCGAGGGCGCATTGGTGGTGAAGTTCTGGCTTCACCTACCGAAGAAGGAGCTGCAGAAGCGCCTCCGGCGCGCAAAGAAGGACCCCGAGCAGAACTGGCGGGTCGGCGAGACCGACGGCTACGTCTACGAGAACTGGAACCGCGTAATTCCCCTCGCCGAGGAGATGCTTGCCAGAACCAGCACCGGCGCGGCGCCGTGGCACGTGATCGAGAGCAGCGATGCGCGCCACCGCGACCTGACGATCGGCGAGACGCTGCTACGCGAACTCAAGGAACATACCGAGGGGCGCCCCGCGCCTCCGCCCGCAGACGCGCCTACTGGCGGCGAGGTACCACCTGCCGATGGAGCCTTGGCCTGCACGGATCTGACCGCGAGCCTCTCCGGCGAACGCTACGACAAGGAGCTCGCGAAGCGCCAGCGGCAGCTGCGCAAGCTCTCTGGCCGCGCCCGCAAGAAGGGGCTGTCGTCCGTCCTCCTGTTCGAGGGCTGGGACGCCGCCGGCAAAGGCGGCGCCATCCGCCGGATCACGAGCGCCCTCGACGCGTCGGACTACCACGTCGTGCCCATCGCGGCGCCCACCCAAGAGGAGCTTGCCCACCACTACCTCTGGCGGTTCTGGCGCCACCTGCCGCGCGCCGGTCGGATGCTCCTCTTCGACCGCAGTTGGTACGGACGCGTCCTCGTCGAGCGCGTCGAGGGCTACGCCACGAGCGAAGCGTGGCAACGCGCCTACAGCGAGATCCGCGACTTCGAAGAGCAACTCGCCGAGCGGGGAACGCCGGTCCTCAAGTTCTGGCTCCACATCGATCCCGAGACCCAACTCGAGCGGTTCAAAGCCCGCGAGATCACCCCCTACAAGAAGTACAAGATCACCAACGACGACTACCGCAACCGCGAGCGCTGGGAGGACTACTCCGTCGCCATCGAAGAGATGATCGCCCGCACGACCACGGAGTCGGCGCCCTGGCACGTCATCGCCGCCAACGACAAGAAGCACGCGCGCATCCAGGTCCTGAAAACCGTCTGTCGAGCCCTCGACCGCGCGCTCGACTAGAACCGACTACGACTTCGGCCGAAACCGGGGCACGACCAACTCTTCGCTCATGTGTTCGAACACGACTTCGACCTCGAGCCCGATCCGAACTTCGGAGGGATCGATCTCGACGAGGTTGCTCACGACCCGAAGTCCTTCAGTGCCGTCGAGCTCAATCGACGCGACGACGTACGGCTCGGGCATCCCGGGGATCAGCGGTTTGTGCACGACGGTAAAGGTGTAGACGACGCCGGTGCCGGCGGTGTCGCGAACCCCCTGGTCGTAAGAGCCGCAGCGGTTACAGCACGGGGCCGGCGGATGCCGCTCGGCCTTGCACGCGGTGCAGCTCTGCACGACGAGACGGCCCTCGAGCGCCGCCTCCCACCAAGGCAGGGACTCACGGCTAATGCCCGGGCTGGGCATCAGGTCGGGAAAGTAGCGATCCGTCATCGTCCTAGTCCTTCACCAGCAGCGCCGCGCTCGTCGGTACGCCGGCGGCACTGGTCACGAGGCAGGTACGGGCGTCTTCGACCTGCGAGGTCGAGGTGCCGCGCAACTGTCGAACCCCTTCGTTGATGTGGTTCATGCCGTGCATGTACGCCTCCGACAGACTTCCGCCGTGCGTGTTGTTCGGGAGTGCGCCATTGGGCCACGCAAGGGCTCCCGAAGCCGCGAACGGCCCGCTCTCTCCAACCTCACAGAAGCCGAACGCCTCGAGGACGAGAAGGACGAGCCCAGTGAAGTGATCGTAGATCTGCGCGACATCGACGTCGCTCGGGCTGAGATCTGCGTGCTTCCACATTTCTCTCGCCACGACGCTCGCCCCGCCCCCCGCATAGAGCTCGTCGCTGCCGTTCGTGTCGAGAAAGGGACCCCAGCCGTATTGGCCCGGTGCGCCCTCGGCGTGGGCCGCAATGCGAATTACCGGCTGCCCCAGATCGCGTGCGCGTTCGGCCGTCGAGACGATCACCGCACACGCGCCATCGTTCTCGAGGCAGCAGTCGAAGAGCCGGAACGGCTCCGCGACCAGACGGGAGGCCTGATGATCCTCGAGCGTCATCGGCCGCCCGTGCATGACCGCGCGGGCGTTTCTCTGCGCGTGGGCTCGCGTCGCCACGGCCACGGCGCCCATCTGCTCGCTGGTGGTTCCGTAGAGATGCATGTGGCGCTGCATCACCATCGCGTAAGCGATCGGGGCGCTAAACATCCCGAACGGCAGCGAGAACGCCATCTCCGCCTCCAGCAGGTTCGATGCCTGATGGAAGCCCGGCTTCTCGAGCTGCCCGTAAGACGCAGCAGCACTGCCGAACCGGAAGTGCTGCCCCTGGCAGAGGCTCCGATACACGACCACGGCCTCCGCGTGCCCGGCCTCCACCGCTCGCGCCGCCGAGCCGAGTGCCCCGCACGCGCCGCCGCCTCCCGGTAGCCACGACATCCCAGCGTAGCGAAGCTCGCGCATGCCCAGGTCCCGGGCGATGAGAACGCCGAGGTTCCGATCATCGGCGAATGAGCCGACTCCGTCGATGTCCGCGACGGCGAGACCCGCGTCCGCGGCGGCCTTCGCGACGGCTTGGCACGCAAGCCCGCGTTCGCTCGCATCCGTGATGCCGCCCCACTTCGCGTAACGTGTCTCGCCGATGCCGACGATGCACGCCTGCCGCGCGCGGTCAGACATCAGCTACGCCCTTCCTGCCTCTCGAGTTCTCGTCCATGGCTAGACGAAGACTACGGAACCACGGCTCGCACGCAAACCGGGCCGGTCGCCCTCGGCTCCGGCGCCGCGTGCTCCGGCCCAGCGAGGACGGCTCAGCTGGGGCCGCAAGGACAGCGACCGGAGGATCAGACCGGCGGCCAGCAGCAGGCCCAGACCGAGCGCGAACAGGCTCCACAGCGACATCGGGGGCAACGCCGGCTCGATTACACAGGCAGAGGAGCAACCGTCGCCGCTCGAAACGTTGCCATCGTCGCACTGCTCGACCGCGTCGAGTCCGCCGTCTCCGCAGATCTCACACCACGCGTTCGTCCCGCCGGAGACGATCGTCGAGAGCGTCCCATCGTACCCATTGCCCGAAACGTCCCGTAGGTTGGAATCGCCGGGCCACCACGCCGTCAACGTGTCCGTACACGCGAGGCCACCCGGTCCGGCCAAGGCCGGCGACGGATCCGCACCGAGTACAGTGAGGGAAAGAACGAGAACACCAACGAAGACGCGCACAAATGAGCTGCTCCTGTGTCACCCCCAGAGATGAAGTTGCTGAAATTTGGCGAGTACATCGGTTCTCGCGCAAAGGTAATTCGCATGGCCAATGCCTCTTGCCCCGTCCGCCCGGGGAGAGTTGGCGTCGGTGGGTGGAGGCACGGGTCCGATCACTGGTGATGGCCGTAGTTACCTCGCGTCTGATCCTCGCCTGCGGCGACCGGTGGATCGTCGAATGCGCCGCCGCCTCCGCTCGCGGTGTCCGGTTTCTTCGAGTCCGACGGACTGCAGATTCACTACGAGTCGTTCGGCGAAGGCGACCCGATCATCCTGGTTCACAGCTGGGGCGTCGGGTTCGAGTTCAACTGGGTGATCACGGGCTGGGTCGACGCACTCATGTCGTCCCATCAGGTCATCGCTCTCGACATCCGCAGACACGGCAATAGCGACAAAGCGCACGAGCGGGATCTCTACAGCTCCAGCGTGATGGCCCGTGACGCTCCCGGGCCAGGACCACCTGACCGCGGTGTTCGATCCCCTCTTCAAGGAAGAGGTGCCCGGGTTTCTCGCGGGTGTAGCCCCGGTGGGGCGCACGAACTAAGCTCCGAAACGACGAAAGCCCAGGCACTGCCTGGGCTTTCGAGAGTGGAGCCGGACGGGATCGAACCGACGACCTCCTGACTGCCAGTCAGGCGCTCTCCCAACTGAGCTACGGCCCCTCGTGCTACTTCTTGGTGGCGTTTCCTGTACGGGATCGGCCCAGACCGCGCAACGCGGCAGGGGGTTCGCCACCCCAGTAGTCCGCCTGCGCGACGTTGCGATCGTCGCAGGCTCCGGCCCACCGAGCCCAAGCGAGCCTATCAGCCCTCTCCAGCCCGAGCCTTCGCAGCCTTGGCGCGCCGCTTCCCACCCCGAGCGGAGGTCGTTTCCGCCGGCGCCGTGGCGCGCTTGAGAATCTCCTCGGCGTGGCGAAGCGCTTCCTCGCCCGGGTCGGCGTCCCCGAGCATGCGAGCGAGTTCTCGGATGCGATCCTGGCCGTCGACCGCGACGACGCGTGTCCGGGTGCGGCCACCCGACTTCCTCTTCTCGACCGAGTAGTGCCGGTCGGCGAAGGCCGCGATCTGCGGAAGGTGCGTGATGCAGATCACCTGGTGGCGTTGCCCGAGGTCTCGCAACCGGCGACCAACGATCTCGGCGGCCGCACCACCGATACCCGCGTCGACTTCGTCGAAGACCAAGGTCGGAACCGTACCCGCACCCGTGACATTGCGCAGTGCCAGCATCAGGCGGGATAGCTCTCCGCCGGACGCGACACGCGCCAGCGGCATCGCGCCCTCGCCCGTGTTCGCTTCGAGAAAAAACTCGGCGCGATGCGGACCATCCGGCCCCAGAGCGCGTCCGTCGCGGACGAGGGCCGCGGCCGCGCCCCGAGTCGTCGAGGGCGCGAGCGATTCGAATTCGACGCTGAACTCCGCATCCGCCATCGCGAGCGTAGCGAGCTCGTCCTTCATCCTCTTTGCGAGAAGCTTCGCCGCCGCTCGCCGCTTGTCGGACAGAGCGTCGCCCACGCGCCACGCCTCGCTTGCCGCCTCATCCAGCTCGGTCTGAAGAGCCTCCGGATTCGACTGATCGTGCTCTCCACGGTCGATCTCGCGCTCGAGTTCGTTGCGACGAGCGAGAAGCCCTTCGACGTCCTCCGCCCGGTGTTTTCGCTGCAGCCGATCGAGCAACGCAAGGCGCTCTTCGATGGCCTCGAGTCGCTGCGGATCCGAATCCAGCCCGTCGACGTAGCTCTGCAACTCGTGCACCGCGTCCGCAAGCGGGCTCGACGCCTGCTCGAGGCCCGTCGCGACTACATCGAGGGCCGGGTCGAGGTCGGCAAGGTCACGCAGAGTCGACGCATACCGCTCCACCGCACCCAGCGCCGCGCCCTCGCCGGCATGAAGACGTTCCAGCGCCTCGGCGGCGGAACTCGCGAGCCGTCCCGAGTTACGCAGACGGGACCGTTCGTTCGCGAGCAACTCGCCTTCGGCGGCATCCTCGACGCCCGCGGTCACCAGCTCGTCCAGATCGTACCGGGCCATTTCGAGCCGGCGTTCCAGGTCGGCGGCCCCCCGCTCGAGGGCCTCCAACCGGGCAATCCGGTCCGCGAGTTCGGCGTATCGCTCTCGGTATTCTCCCGCGAGGGCCGTAGTGTCCGCGAACTCGTCGAGCATTTCGAGGTGGGACTCGGCGTGCGCAAGCCGCAGAGACTCGTGCTGCCCCTGAAGCTGCGCGAGCGCGGCGCCGACCTCGACCAGAACCGACAACGGCACGGTCTTGCCGTTCATCGCGACCTGTCCGCGACCGACTCGGCTCACGGTGCGGCGCACGCGGAGGTCCGCCTCTTCATCGACGGGCACACCCCGGGCGCGAACCCGCGCCTCGAGGTCGGCCGATTCGGGCGGCCACACGTAGCGTGCCTCCACCCGGGCCGTGTCCTTGCCGCCCCGGATCACATCGCT
The DNA here is from genome assembly GCA_029243485.1 of Candidatus Binatia bacterium. NCBI lineage: Bacteria > Candidatus Binatota > Binatia (SeqCode) > Binatia bacterium. The sequence continues at coordinate 72,908 of JAQWRY010000075.1, forward strand.
CGCAGTTCGGCTGCCGAGAGAGATCGCGACGGCGCGTTGCAGGAGGCTCTTCCCCGCGCCGGTCTCGCCGCTGATCACGTTCAGGCCGGGACCAAACTCGAGCGTGAGGTCCTCGATCAGAGCGAGATCACTGACGTGAAGATCTCGAAGCATCAGCTACACGCGCGCCCATCCGAGCTTCGTACGAAGCAGATCGTAGAAGCTCAGGTCCGGCGAACGAACGAGGCAAGCGAAGTTGGGCGACCGCGTGATCTCGATCTCGTCGTCGTGCGCCAACCGAATCGTCTCCTGTCCATCCAGCGTCAGGAGAAGTTCGTCGCGCGAAGAGCGCTGCCGGAACTCGAGACGCGCTCCATCGTCGATCACGAGGGGGCGCACGCTCAGCGTGTGGGGGCAGATCGGCGCAAGCACCAGAACCCGTACCGACGGATGCACCAGAGGACCACCGGCGGACAGGGAGTACGCGGTCGAACCCGTCGGCGTCGACAAGATGACGCCATCGGCTTTGAACGAGGCCAGGAAGTCCCCATCGACTCGCGCTTCGATCTCGACGGTGCGGCCGAGCGCCCCGCGGCTCAGCACCGCATCGTTGAGGGCCTGATACGTCTGCGCCGCGCCGCCCGCACGTCGAACGACAGCTCGAATCATCCGTCGCCGATCCACCGCGACGTCGCCGGCCAGACTCGACAGCAACGTCGTGCGCAGATCGCCCCGGTCGATCTCGGTCAGGAACCCGAGGCTGCCGAGGTTAACGCCCACGATCGGAACCTCCCGTTCGCCGGCGTGCCGCGCGGTCGCGAGGAAGGTGCCATCGCCACCGAGGACGAGAATCGCATCGCTGGAGACGAACATCTCCGGCTTGTCGGCGGCCGGAACTCCCAGCATCTGGGCCGAATCGGGTTCGGCGAGCGCTCCGAGCCCTTGTTCAGCGAGCCACCGGACGACATCGCGCGCCACTTCGGGCGCGTGCGGAGCCCCGCGTTTGAGGACCAGACCCACCCTGCAGTTCGGAGGCGACACTCGGCCTGAGGCTAGCATATGGCGCTGGATCGTGGCTAACTCGCGGCGCCCTCGAGCAGAACCACATGAGCGATACACCCGATCTCTTCAGCCGGGTCGCGCCCCGTCCGGCGAGCGCCAACCCAGCACCGGAACCGCCCGAGAACCGCTCCGCACCGCTGGCCGAGCGAATGAGGCCCCGCCGTCTCGAGGACATCGTCGGCCAGACCCATCTCCTCGAGACCGGCCGCGTACTGCGTGAGATGCTCGAAGGGGGCCATGCCCACTCCCTCGTACTCTGGGGACCGCCGGGCACGGGAAAGACGACCATCGCCCGCCTGCTTGCGAGCCGGCTAGAGCTGCCCTTCGCCCAACTCTCGGCCGTCCTCGCCGGCGTGAAGGACGTCCGCGCAGTCGTCGAGAGAGCGAACCACGAACTCCGCGCGGTCGGCCGGCCCACACTCCTGTTCCTCGATGAGATCCACCGCTTCAACAAGGCGCAGCAGGATGCCCTGCTCCCCCACGTCGAAACCGGAACGCTCGTTCTCGTCGGTGCCACCACCGAAAACCCCTCCTTCGAAGTCATCGCCCCACTCCTCTCGCGGATGCGCGTCCTCACCCTCGAGTCGCTCGGGGACGACGCGCTCGGCACTTTGCTCGACCGAGCGCTCTCCGACACCGAACGTGGCCTCGGCGACCGCGGCCTCGCGCTCTCAGACGAAGCGCGCGCCGAACTCATCGCCTATGCCGATGGTGACGCTCGGGTCGCGCTCGGTGCCCTCGAAGTGTCCGCGGATCTCGGCGCGCGCGCAGGCTCGTCGACGATCACCGCCGAGCACGTCGTGGAGGCCGCCCAGAAGCGCTCGCTGCGCTACGACCGCGCCGGCGAAGAACACTACAACGTCATCTCCGCCTTCATCAAAAGCCTTCGGGGAAGCGACCCGGATGCCGCGCTCTACTACCTAGGCCGAATGCTCGAGTCCGGCGAGGACCCGATGTTCATTGCGCGCCGCATGGTCATCTTCGCCTCCGAAGACATCGGGAACGCCGACCCGCGAGCGCTGCAAGTCGCACTGTCCGTGAAGGACGCGGTTCACTTCGTGGGCCTGCCGGAGGGACGCATCCCACTGGCGCAGGGCGTGACGTTCCTCTCCACCGCGCCGAAGTCCAACGCGAGCTACGTCGCGCTCGATCGAGCCATCGAGGAGATCCGCCGCACCGGCACCCTCCCCGTCCCCATGCACATTCGAAATGCGCCGACGAAGCTCATGAAGGCGCAGGGCTACGGCAAGGGATACGACTACCCGCACAATCACGACGGGCATCACGTCGAGGAGGAGTACCTCCCCGAGGCGCTTCGCGGACGCCGCTACTACGAGCCGACCGACCAGGGCGAAGAAGCGAGCATCGCCGAGCGCCTGTCCCACTGGCGCCGCCCCAAGTGAGCACCAGCCCTAAGACGGCGCAGCGCTCCAACGATGAACGCGATCGATGCGGAGTTCGGTGACCGGATGGCGCTCCGCCTCGAGGCCCATTTTCACGTACTGCGGATACCGCTTGCGCAGCGCGCGAATCGCCTCGACGCATCGTGGTCGGTCCTCGAGCGGCTTCCCCTCGCCTTCGATCAGCACGTAGGTCAGACGCTGCCAGTTCTCGTCCCAGCGGTCGACGACGAACGCAAAGCGCGCGTTCTCGGAGAGATTGTGCAGTCGCCGCAGAACGCGCCCGGCCGGCTTCCGCTTCTCGTCGACGGCGAACACGAGCGTTCGATCGTCAAGCACGGCATAGCAGAGCGGAATGACGTGCGGCTGGGCCTCGCGGCTCGCGGTCGCCAGATGACCGACACGACACGCGGAGAGCAGCTCTCGGTCTTCTTCGTCGAGTGCGGTCCGCCGGTCCTGACTCACGGCGTCGACGTCAGCCCGCCGCCGAATCGAGTTCGGCGACGACGCCGGCTTCCTTGCGACCTCGGAAGGCCGCTTCGGCCTCCTGACGGAGCATGTCCCCTCGACCTTGGTACCGCGGAGAGTAGTGGAACACCTTCAACCTCCCCGCGCGGGACATCCGACCGATCGTACCGGCTTCGGCCGCGGTGAGGTGGTAGCGCATGGCCGCTTGATCACGATCCTCGTCGAGGAACGGCGATTCGCAGTAGAGCACGTCGGACTTGTGCATCACCGGAAGGAGTACCGCGAGGTTCTCGGGCATGAAGCGCGTGTCGACGATATAGCCGAGCTTCTGTCCCGGAGTGATCTGCACCAACGAGCGAAGGCTCCCAAGAGACCGCTCGCCTTCGATCCGGCCCGGCAACTGAACGGTGATCGGGGTTTCGTCCGGAAGCTCTTCGCGCAGGGCGTCCTTCAAATCCTTCAACCAACGCCCCGGCGCGAGGCCCTGCGTCGCCAGGGATTCGGCGTCGACGTTCAAGTGCGTCGGTTCGTCGATCGCGAAGGCGAGGCACGGGATCTTGTGATTGGTGATCGCGGCCCGGACTCGGAATTTCCCGTCGTCGATGAGCACCGGCGTTCCGGGCGGATCCTTCGGGTCGGGCTTTGCGCGTTGTGCGGGGAGGAGTTCTGTATCCTCGCGCTCGAAGCCGGTCGACGCCCGAAAGACCGCACGCTTGCAACCGGTCGCCGTAACCTCGGTGACATCGATGACGAAGGTGTAGCTCTCGGTCAGGTTCCAGACGTAGCCGCGGAGCTTGCCACCGACGCAGTCGGCAATCCCTTCGGGCCCGTAGAGATACAGCCGCCTGTCGCGGTTCAGGAAAAGCCGCAGCATTCGGTCAAACCCGATGAAGTGATCCATGTGCGTGTGCGAGACGAACACGTGGCTCACCTTGAGTAGCTCAGCTGCAGGCAGTCCGTCGTTTCGACCGAGGTCGAACAGTACCGCGGCCCCCTGCCAGCGCATCTCCACCAGCAGGCCCGGGTCGCCGAACGGGCCGTTCACCAGCCGCGGTGCGAACGAGGAAGCCATGGTGCTTTTCTAGCAGGAGGGGGAAGCCCGTTCTATCCGGGGTCCATCGCGTACAACGGTGCCGCGCGGGACCAACCGGGAGCCTATCCGCCCTTCTGCATCTCCTGCATTACGAGGCTTGCGACCTCGGTCATCGTCTCGTTCAAGACCTGGCCGAGCGTCTTGTCCTCGTCTTCGAGCTTGCCCACCAGTTTGGACAGGGCAGCGAAGTACCGCTCGAGCGTGTCGTCTTCGAGGGAAGGCAGTCGAGCCGCCATGGCGACGCAGAAACGCTCCTGTGTCATCTCGACGTCCGATTCCATCATCGTGCGGATCTTCGCGTCCATGAGGCTGTCGCAACCATGCCGCAGCGAGCCTGTAAAGGCTGCCGGAGCCGGCCCCTGTTTAGACGTCCCGGTCGCCGCGTTCCCGGCCAAGAACGCCGAGAAGATCCGAATGGAGCTGCCACCAGACCGAGTGGACGGAATCGACGGAGAGACCACTCAAGAAGTCCCGCTCCCCTCGGCCCGCGCGATCCACAGCGCGGCTCAGACGCTCGCGATAAAGAGCATACCGTGGCCGCAGCGCCGAGAGCCGGTCGAGCCAGGGCTTCGCCTGCGTGAAGAGGCGGCCGAGTTCTCCGAGGATCCGGCCGTCGTACCCGGCGTCCGAGTGATCGTTCACGGCGAGCGTCGTCCCGACCATCCGCATTTGCCAACGGTGCAGGAGATCCTTCAGGGCGACGTTTGCCGCATCGAACTCCGGAAGAAGCTCTTCGAGCGCGACACCGACCTCCCGCCGGTCCGCCGCCAACGAAGCCTCTGCAACGCCCTGCCCCTGCGACGTGAGTCGAAACCGCTCGACTCGGTCCGGGGTCTGGCCTCGCTGCACGCCACCGCTTCTCTCGAGTGCGTCGAGAGCCCGCGAAACCTCATCCGCAAAGAAAGCCGTACGCACGACCAGCTCGGCGACCGACAAGCGCCCCCCGACCGCGAGGGCCCACAGGACTTCGCCGTGTGTGCGGTCCGGGTCGTCCTCGCGCGAAGCCACCGTGTGCTCCGAGCGTCAGCTCGGCTGCCAGTTCTCGGCTTCTTCGCGAGTGTAGACGTTGATCGGCAGGATCATCTTGCACGTCGGGCAGACGACCTTCTTGATCACCGGGAACGAGAGGTAGTTGAGCGCGATCGCTTCCATTTCACGCGTTCGGACGCGCAGACAACACGCGTATTCTTCAGTCCGGAGCGCTTTCCTGTCACTCGCCTTCGCCATGATGCTTCCCTCATTGCTGCACGCGCACGGAGCGCGTCAGAGCTTGAACTCGTCTCCGCGTTTCTTGACCGCACCGGAGCGCTTCCGCATGGAGTCGACCGACCCCGCGGCGTGACCGGCTTGCCCACCCTTCAGGGCCGACTGGAAGCTCCCTGCGAGCATCTTCATCGCTTCGGCTTCCGCCGGATCGAGGACCGACGCCAACTGCGCCAGTCCCTGCATTGCCGCGAGAACCTCGGCAACGGCCTCTTCCGGCTTCCCATCCTGCCTGAGAGCGACGGCGTGTTCCAGGCGAACCTTGATTCCTCCGAGGCCCGGTGTGGCCTTGGGGCCCAACGCCATCGCGAGATCGCCGAATCCTGCGATCAGCGCCTCCAACGACTCGGGGGCCAGGAGTAGGTCTTCGCTCGCCATCGACTACTTCTTGCGCGTGGCGGCGATCGCCACTTCGGTGGCACCCGCGTTCCGCGCTTCGTCCAGGATGTAGACCACGTCGGCCAGGATCACCGTGCGATCGCCCTGCAATACGACGCGCTTGTTGTCACTTTCTGCAATCGCACTCCGGAGAGCCGCGCTTAGAGCCTCGCGATCCGTCGGGGCGCCGTCGACGAACAGACTCTCGGTCTCGTCCACCGTCACGACCACGCCCTTGCTGTCCGAAGACGTGGCTCCGGCTTCGGGCAGGTTCACGCTCGGTCCCGACTCGACCATCGCCGAACTAGTGACCATGAAGATGATCAGCAGAACGAGGAAGATATCGGTGAGCGGCGTGATGTTGATCTCAGCGACGATACCGTCGCCTTCAACATCATCCCCCTCAGGCAACCTGCCGACTGCCACTATGCCCCCTGTGCGCGCAGACGCCGTCGATGAACCGGGTCACACCAACACGCATGGTTGTCGCGAGCTCTCCGAGCCTCACCATAAAATAGTTGTAAACCGCGACCGCCAGGATCGCGACGCCCAGGCCCAGAGCGGTCGCAACGAGTGCTTCCGAGATACCGGCGGCGACGACGGCAAAGCCGCCCGCGCCCGCTTGCGCCATGCTGTGGAAGGCCCGCATGATGCCGACGACGGTCCCGAACAGGCCGATGAAGGGCGCCGCGCTCCCGATCGTGCCGAGGATCCAAATGTTGCGCCGAAGCCCCTGCGACTGGTCGAGGCGATACCCGTCGGCGATTGCAAGCAGATCTTCCACGGGAGTCGTCCGGGCATGGGAAAGCAGGTGTCGGTAGACCTCGCCGAGCGGGAGGTCTGCCCCTTCGCGGTCGAGAAGATCCTCCGCGCCCTCGGTGTCTCCACGGCGCATCAGAAATCCGACCTGCTTGGAAAGCGAGATCATCCGGGCATCGAGGCCACGTAGGGCCCACAATCGCTCGCCGGCGATTGCCAGTGCGACGACCGAGCAGGCCAGGAGCGGATAGGTCGAGTACCAGCCCTGCTGGACCAGATCGAGAAGCGTCACGGCGTCGAACATTGGTCCCCCGTACCTAACGGACTCCGGGCTTTTCCGAAACCTGCGGGCACGGCCGTCCCTGCCCGATCTTGTCAGTACAGCGGGGCGCCGCTAGCCTTGAGGTCGTGCCGGCCCTTTCCCGATGGAGTGCCCCGGGGTCCAGGGGTTCGCGCCCTTTGCCTCGCTCCGGAGCCGCAATGGCCCTCTTGGCAATCCTGGCCTGTGCTGCGCCCCGCCCGGAGGCCCCAGCGGTCAGCGGCCAAGGACGCGTCTCGGGCGCGGTGATCATGATCCACCCGGCCTCCAGCCGAGTCGAACTCGCCGATGCTGGCCGGCGCTTCTCGGTGTTCTACGACGACGAAACGCTCATCAAAAGCGGCGCGGTCGAGCTATCCATCGCAGATATCCACGAGGGCGACCGGATCGTCGTCTCGATCGGCGACGAGCAGGATGCGCTCGCTCGCCTGATCACGCTCGCCGGCCCCCGCAGAACACCCGCGCCCGCACAACCAACGCCACGGAAGAAGGACCTCCCATGAGCACTGCGACCGATGGACTTCCCCCGTTCGACTTCGCCGCCCGGCGCGCGCAAGTCCTCGACCAGATCGGGGACGGCATCGCCGTCTTCCGCGCGCCGCCGCTCGCAGTGCACGCGAACGACGTGGAGTACCGCTACCGCCCCAAATCGAACTTCTTCTACCTCACCGGGTTCGGCGAGGCCGATGCCGTCGCCGTCTTGGATGGTTCGGCGGAGGCGGAGAAGTTCGTCCTGTTCGTCCAACCGCGCGATCCCAATCGTGAACAGTGGACCGGCTCGCGTGCAGGCGTCGAAGGCGCGATCGAACAGTTCGGCGCCGACGCCGCCTATCCTATGGAGCAACTGCCCCGACAACTGATCCCGCGCATAACGCACGCGGGAGCACTGCACTACCGACTGGGCCACGACGAGGCGTTCAATCATCGGCTCCTCGAGATGGCGAAGACTGCGTGGGCGTCTCGGCCGCGCACCGCAAACGACCAACCGACATCCCTCATCGACTCCGGGCCCCTCGTCTACGAGCTACGGCTCAAGAAGTCCGAACAAGAGATCGCGTGGCTCCAGGGTGCGATCGACATCGCGGCGCAAGCCCACATCGCAGCACTTAAAGAGACACGCCCGGGCCAGTCCGAGTACGAGATCGAGGCGCTCGTGGAGTACACCTTCCGGCGCCGCGGCGCTTCCGGCTGGGCGTACCCCTCGATCATCGCCGGCGGCTCGAACGCGACGGTGCTCCACTACATCGACAACGAGGGGCCGCTGCGAGACGGCGAGCTCCTGCTGATCGATGCCGGCTGCGAGCTCGGATACTACTGCGCCGACATCACCCGGACATTTCCCATCGGTCGCGACTTCGCCCCCGCGCAGAGGCGCATCTACGATCTCGTGCTCGCCTCGCAGGAGGCCGCCATCGATGTAGTCCGCCCGGGAGCCACAGTAGACGAAGTGCACGAGCGTGCCGTCGAAGTCCTGGTCGAGGGGCTCCTGTCTCTCGATCTGATTCCCGGCGCCGACGTGGCGACAGCCGTAGCAGCCGACGACTACAAGAAGTTCTACATGCACCGGACCAGCCACTGGCTCGGCATGGACGTCCACGACGTCGGCGCATACAACGTCGGCGGCTCGCCTCGGCCCCTCGAGCCCGGCATGGTGCTCACGGTCGAGCCGGGGCTGTACTTCGCCCCGTCGGTGGACGGCGTGCCTGACGAATACCGAGGAATCGGCATCCGAATCGAGGACGACGTGCTCGTCACCGACGACGGCTGTTCGGTGCTCTCCGCTGCGGTACCGAAGCAGCCCGATGAGATGCTCGCGCTGCGCGGCTAACTAACGCGCAGCGGCGATGCGTTCGACCATTCCGACGAGGCTCCGGACACCCCAGCCGACGGCACCACGCGGAATGTACGGCTGTGCCTTGTCCGCAAACGCCACGGCCGCGATGTCCAGATGGGCCCACGGGACGCCTCCGACGAACTCCCGAAGGAAGAGGCCACCGAAGATCGAACCGGCGGTTCCGTCCCCGATGTTCTTCATGTCGGCGACTAGACTATCCATCGCCGGCACGTACTCGTCGACGAGGGGCAGTTCCCACATAGGCTCGCCTGCATCCCTACCGGACTCGATGAGGTGCTGGATCAAAGCGGGCTCCGTTCCCATGATACCGGCGATCGAACGACCGAGCGCGACGGTCACCGCGCCCGTCAGCGTGGCCACGTCCACCATGTAGCGTGGCCGCGTCGCAGAGCCGGCACCGCTGGCCGCCCAGGCCAGAGCGTCCGCCAGGACGAGACGTCCCTCGGCATCCGTGTTCAACACCTCGACGGTACGGCCCGAATGCGTATGCAGCACGTCGCCGGGCCGGTAGGCATTCCCGCCCGGCATGTTCTCCGCCGACGCGATGTACCCGCGGACTTCGACGGCGGGCTGAAGCCGCGCGACGGCACGCATCGCACCCAGAACGGCGGCCGCGCCCGCCATGTCCCGCTTCTGGATCTCCATGTTGCCGGGAGGCTTCAGCGAGAGGCCGCCCGAGTCGAACGTCACGCCCTTGCCGACCAGGGCGATCGGACCGCGGCGCGCGCCACGTGCTCCTTTTGGCGGCGTATAGACGAGTTCGATGAGGCGAGGCTCATTCACACTAGCCTGCCCGACCGCGAGGATCGCGCCCATCTTCATGCGGGACAGTTCGCGCTTGCCCAGCACACGCACGGCGAGACCGAACTCCTTCTTCATCTTCTGGGCAACCTGCCCGAGATGCGCCGGCGTCACCACCGCCGCCGGCTCATTGATGAGATCTCGGGCGAAGCCCGTCGCTTCGGCGATAGCCCGCGAACGACTCAGCGCATCGGTGACGGCGCGCGTCGCCGGCACACCCACGATCGAGCACGAGGTGAGATCACTCGTGCCGCGCCCCGACTTGTAGTTCCGAACCGGGTGCGTCGCGAGCAGGACGCCCTCGGCGATGGCGCCGGCAGCCGTCGACTTCGCATCTGATTGCGCGACCGAGAACGCAACGCCCTTGCAGCGGGAGCGGCGCGCGAGATCGACGCCCTGCCCCGCGAGGCGACGCCAAACCTCTTTCGATGGCTCATCCTTCACGGCTCCGCCGACGCCGATCAGCGCGATCTGCTCGGCAGGTAGCTCTCCGTGCGTCTGATACACGAAAACCGCGCCACGCTTGCTGATGTCGTGACGACGCTTCTTCGCCTCCCGCAGCAGGCGTCCGTCCGTCGCACGGTCGAGCGCGGCGACGTCGGAGGCCTTTGCAAAGCCACTACGAACCGGAACCACCAGCAGGTCACAGCGAAGTCTTTCGGGGGCGCCCTTGTCTCGTCGGATGTCCATAGAGATCTCTTCCTTCTACTAAATGGGGGCGATTCGCCGGAGCGATCAGCCGGCGTGCTTCGTCAGGTAGTCCAGAATCGCCTTCTCGTCATGCGCGGCCAAGGGGGGCAAGCCCCGCTGCGCGCGAAGCAAGGCCATGCGCCCCATCTGCATTTCCCACATCGCGGGCTTCAACATGTGAGGCGGGTACGCGACGTGACACGTGCCACACTCTCGCGCATAGAGCTTCGCTTCGGGAGACTCGGCATCCGGAAGCGGCGACGAGCAGCCCGCGACGAAGGGGGCGGCGAAGAGGAGAGTGAGTGCAAGAACGAACGACACCATCGCGCCGTTCTGGTTGACGCCCGCCACCACACCCTTCTGCCCGTCTAGTTCAATCATTGCACGACTCGCGTCGAATCCGAAACCGCTTGCACTCTCTTCCGTCGACGACTCTCGCCGACGGAAACGGGCGCAATGTTTTTTCCCTTCGACAACCGAACATAGAGGTTGAAGGGGAAACGAAGTGAACAAGCAACTCGCGAGTTGCTTGTACGCGTTGAACCGCGCACGTATACTTACGAAGAGGACAGATCGCACCAGCCTCGAGGATCAGACGACGCCTCGACTGCGCGGGACACCCGATCACGAAGCCGCGCGAGCCGAAGGCCAGTCGAGAGGAGCCGGCGGTATGGCTAGCGACAAGGAAACCTTCGCGCGAATGATCCAGGAAGATCGCGACGCACACGCGAGCGACTCCTGGAGCGGTACCTTTCTCGAGTATCTCGAAAAAGTTCGAGACGACCCAACCCTCCCGAAGCTCGCGCACTCACGCCTCTACGAGACCATCTCTCGCGAAGGCAGCGAGGACATCCATCTCACGGACGATGTCGGCGCGCAGCGACTCTACAAGGACGAGCCGCTCAAGGTCTACAACTTCTTCCGAGACGAGTTCTTCGGAATCGAGCGGACCGTCGCGCAGATCGTGCGCTACTTCCACTCCGCCGCGCTCAAAGGCGAGGAAAGTCGACAGGTGCTCTACCTGATGGGCCCGGTGGGGTCCGGCAAGAGCTCACTGGTCGAGAAGATCCAGCGCGGGCTCGAACAGGCCGAGCCGTTTCACGCGATCGCCGGTTCCAGCATGCACGAAGAACCGCTGCAGTTGATCCCACGCCACCTGCGCAAAGAGTTCGAGAAGATGCTCGGCGTACACATCGAGGGCGACGTCTCCCCGGTCACGCGCCATCGTCTCGAACTTGAATTCGGCGGCAGGTACGAAGACTTCCCGGTCGAGCTCAAGCGATTCTCCAAGCAAAACCGCATCGGCATCGGCGTCGTCCCGCCCGTCGATCCCAACAACCAGGATACGTCGGTACTCATCGGCAGTGAGGACATCTCCAAACTCGATCAGTATTCCGAAGGCGACCCGCGGGTCCTCGACCTGAACGGCGCGCTCAACGTGGGCAACCGGGGTGTCGTCGAGTTCATCGAGGTCTTCAAGAACGAGACGGAATACCTGCACGCGATGATTACCGCGACGCAGGAGAAGGTCATCCCCGCGCCGGGACGGCACGGCATGGTCCACGTCGACACGGTGATAATTGCCCACTCCAACGAGGCGGAGTGGCAGCGCTTCCGCGCCGACCATACGAACGAGGCCATCCTCGACCGTATCGTGGTCGTGAAGGTTCCCTACAACCTTCGCCTCTCCGAGGAAGTGAAAATCTACCAGAAGATCATCCGCGACTCGGACTTCCGGGCGCACGTGGCGCCACACACTCTCGAAGCAGCCTCGATGTTCGCCCTCCTCTCGCGCCTGGAGCCGACGGCCAAGTGCGACTTGATGACGAAGCTGAAGCTCTACAACGGCGAAGAAGTGGTGGAGAAAGGACGCACCAAGAAGATCGACGTCCGCGAGCTTCGAGAAGAAGCCAAACGCGAGGGCATGAGCGGCATCTCGACGCGCTTCACCATGAAGGCGCTCGACAACGCCCTGTCCGACAATATCGACGGAAACTGCATCAACCCCATCAACGTGCGTGAAGCCCTCATCACCATGGTCAAGGAAGGTGACCTCGCCGACGACGTTCGCAAGCATTATCTCGAACTCCTGCAGGACGTGCTCCACAAGGAGTACCTCGAGATCCTCGAGAAAGAGGTCACCAAAGCATTCGTCTACTCGTATCAAGAGCAGGCGGAGTCGCTCTTCAACAACTACCTCGACCACGCCGAGGCCTACGTGAACAAGACGAAGGTCAAGGATCAAAACACCAAAGAAGAGCTGCAGCCCGACGAGAGCTTCCTGAAATCGATCGAAGAACAGATCGCGATCATCGGCTCGGCGTCCGACGGGTTCCGACAAGAAGTCATTGCCTACCTCTGGGCCGGCTCCCGGCGCGGAGAGCGCATCTCCTACAAGAGCTACGAGCCGCTCAAGGAAGCGATCGAAAAGAAGCTCATGACCTCGGTCCGCGACATCTCGCGGATCATCACGAAGGCACGAACCCGCGACGAGGAGCAGACCCAGAAGTACAACGCGATGGTCTCCAACCTCCTCGATCACGGCTACTGCGAAAGCTGCGTCGACGTCGTCATGAAGTACGCAGCCAACAATCTCTGGAAGGACTGAAGACGGAATAGGAGGTTCGAGTGGCCACCGGAGCAATTTTCCGCCCCTTCCGGCATTCCGAAGCCGAACGTAGCGATCGGAGCGCCGGCGACCGCCTGCGCCATCGCCAGAAGATCCGCGAGTCGATCCGCGACAACATCGCGGACATCATCGCCGAAGAGTCCATCATCGGCCAGCGCAAGGACCGGGTCGTCAAAGTCCCCATCCGCGGCATCAAGGAGTACCGGTTCGTCTACGGAGAGAACGAGTCCGCGGTCGCCGAGGGCGACGGCGACGTCCAGGAAGGCCAGGTCGTCGGGCAGGCCGATGGCGAGGGCCAGGGCGACGGGGACAAGGCCGGCGACAAGGCCGGCCAAGACATCTACGAGACAGACGTCACCCTCGAGGAGCTCATCGAGATCATGTTCGAAGATCTCGAACTTCCGGACCTCGAGCGACGTGCGCTCAAGCAGATCCCCGCAGAGCGCACCACGAAACGTAAGGGCTACCGGCAGGTCGGCATTCGGGTGCGGCTCGACAAACGGCGCACCGCTCGGCAGCGCGTGAAACGCGTGCTCGCAACCCGGGGGCGAATGGACGACCCCGACCTACCGACCAACACCGAAGGAACGGGCCGTTACCCGTTCCACACCGATGACCTCACGTACCGGCACGTGATTCCCGACCTCCGCAACGAATCCAATGCGGTCGTCATCTGTATCATGGACACGTCCGGATCGATGGACACCATGAAGAAGTACCTCGCCCGAAGCTACTTCTTCTTGCTCTTCAACTTCATCGCCACCAAGTACCTCTCGGTCGAGCTCGTCTTCGTCGCTCATCATACGGAAGCTCGCGAAGTGACAGAAGATGAGTTCTTCCACAAAGCCGAGTCCGGCGGCACCTTCATATCCTCCGGGTATCAGAAGGCGCTCGACATCATCGACGAGCGCTATCATCCGTCGCTCTGGAACATCTACGCGTTCCACTGCTCCGACGGCGACAACTTCGACTCCGACAATTCCGCCGCGATGCGCTGTGCCAAGCAGCTCGCGGACGTATCCAATTTGTTCGGCTACGGCGAGATCAAACCGCTCGGCTCCCGCTACTACGAGAGCTCGATGCTGAGTCTGTTCCGCCGACTCGACGCCGACAACTTCCAGACGGTGGTGATCGAGAAGAAGGAAGACATTTGGCCGGCGTTCCGCTCCTTCCTATCGAAGGATCGCGCCGGGCTCATCACCGAGAAGGCCCCCGAAGAGGCGGCCGAGGTCTGAATCGTGCCGAACTACTCCATCGACGACCTCGAGGGCTGGGACGAACGGATCCGTGAGAAGGTGGAGGAGTTCGGGCTCGACCCCTACCCGCAGGAATTCGAGATCTGCGACCACAACGACATGCTCGGCTACATGACGTATTCGGGTATGCCATCCCACTATCCGCACTGGTCGTACGGCAAGAGCTTCGAGAAGACCAAGACCATGTATGACCATGGCGTCTCCGGCCTGCCCTACGAGATGGTCATCAACTCCAACCCGTCGCTCGGCTACCTCATGCGAGACAACACGCTGTGCCTACAGATCCTCACGATCGCGCATGTGTACGGCCACAACGACTTCTTCAAGAACAACTTCAACTTCACTGCAGTCACCCGTGCCGATTCGACACTCTCGATGTTCAAGGCGCACGCGCAGCGCGTGCGATCCTACGTCGAAGATCCGTCGATCGGGCCCGATGCGGTCGAGAGAATCCTCGACGCGGCGCACTCGCTCTCCATGCAGCTGCGACGAAACCGCGCGGTCAAACGCCTCTCCGAGGCAGAAGAGAAGCAGCGACTCTGGGAGGATGCCCAGCCGCAGCCGGACCCCTACCGCAGGATCCACCGAACGCCGGACTACGAGGCTCCGGACTTGCGGAAGACACCCGCCTCACCCGAGGAGGACGTGCTCGCGTTCATTCGCGACTACAACCCCTACCTGACCGAGTGGGAACGCGACCTTCTCACCATCGTCCATGAGGAAGCGTGTTACTTCCTGCCCCAGATCGAGACGAAGATCATGAACGAGGGCTGGGCCTCCTACTGGCACCGCGAGATTATGAACTCGTTGGATCTCCCGCAGGAGCTTCACCTGGAGTTCCTCGTGCGGCACAACCAGGTCGTCCGCCCGCACCCCGGGAGTCTCAACCCATACCACCTCGGCCTACGCGTCTGGGACGAGATCGAAGGACGAGAAGCGCCGTCACCGCCCGAGGAGCGTGAGGACGCAGGGCCACCGCCCGCCGGCGACCGCAGCGCCATGTTCGCGGTGCGCGAGGTCGATCGCGACGTGAGCTTTCTGCGACGATTCCTCAACGAGAAGGTGATGACCGATCTCGACTTGTTCGAGTACGAGAAGCAGGACGACAAGCTCGTCGTGAGCAAGGTTTCCAACGAGGATCATTGGCGCGAGATCAAGGCGACCCTGCTGCGGGGCGTCGGCATGGGGAGCACGCCGATCATCCGAATCACAGATGCCGACTTTGGCGACCAACGCACGCTGTACCTCGTGCATGAACACGAGGGCCGCGACCTCGAACTCGGATACGCCGAAAAGACGCTCATGCACCTGCACGAACTCTGGGGCCGCGAGACCGCCCTCGAGACCTACGTCAACGAAAAGCGCACGATCCTGAAGTACGACGACGACGGCTTCAAGGCCGAGGCGGCTTCGTAGGTCAGTCGAACACGTGGGCCGCCGCCAGATCGATGCCCGAGCGAATCTGCAATGCAGTAGCTTGATCGCCGACGGCGAACGCGGCATGGCCGGGCGGGCTGATCAGAAGGCCGTCGGCGAGCGAGAGGGAACGCAGCACCCCTGAACTCTGCGAGCCCGTGCGGCGAGCGACGAGCCCTAGCCCCTCTGGACGAAGCGTGCACCGAACGAGTTCGGTGAGGTGACCTGCCGTGCGCATCGCCTCACCCACCGTCACACGGACCGCCGGCGCGTAGACGTCCGGGCACCCTAGCGCCGCGCGAAGCGCCGGCGCGACGTACAGCGCGAAGCAAACCGTCGCGGATACTGGATTCCCGGGCAGGCCGAAGTAGAGGCACCCCTTCCCTGTGGCGAACGTGATCGGCTTGCCCGGCTTTTGCGCTACGCGCCAGAACCGCCGCTGCAGCCCGATCTCGTCCATCACATCCTTCACGTGGTCGAAGTCGCCAACGGAAACGCCTCCGGTCGAGAGCACCGCGTCGCAGCGCGAGGCCTCTTCGAGGGCCGCGTGCAGAGACGCGCGATCGTCCCGAATGATTCCGAGGCGCTCCGGCGTCCCACCGACCTCGCGGACCGCGGATGCGAGCGTGTAGGCGTTCGAGTCGTGGATCTGCCCGGGCCCGAGCGGCTCGCCGAGCGGCACCAGCTCGTCTCCGGTTCCAAGGATGGCGACCCGCGGGCGTTTCGACACCGAGACTTGCGCGCAGCCCATCGAGGCCAGGAGCCCGGCGTCTGCCGGCCGCAGAGCGCGGCCTCGCTGGAGCACGGTCTCACCGGAGCGGATGTCCTCCCCCGCCCCACGAACGAAGCGGCCGGCCGGGCAGGACGCGTTCAGCACGACGACCTCGCCTTCGGTCTGCGCCTCCTCGATCGGCACCACGGCGTCGACCCCGGCGGGGATCGGAGCCCCCGTCATGATGCGCACGGCCGTCCCACCCTCGACCACTCCCTCGAGCGGGCTCCCTGCCGCGATCGTCGCAACCACCCGAAGGCGCGCCGGGGCATCCTCCCTGGCATCCGCCAGGTCCTGCGAGTGGACGCCGAAGCCGTCCATCTGCGAGTTGGCGAAGCTCGGCACATCGGAGGGGGCCCGGACATCCTCCGCGAGGATTCGCCCGTCCGCCTCCGAAAGCGGGATCGACTCCGCTCCCAGGGGTCTCACCTCGGCCAAAACCAGTTCCAGAGCTTCGCGAATCGAGATCATTGCCGGGTCCACTCATCCCAGGCGCGGCTTTGGGTCAAGTCCTTGCTTAGGAGGGGCCTTCGAGCCGGCGGCAGCCGCTTTTGGCCGGTTTTGCATCGCTCGCTAAGAGGGCATCTGCTTAAATGTCGGGCATTTGCTCATGAAGAAGGCAGTTTCAGATTTTCTCAAGCTCCAATGGCTCAACGTTCTCGAAAGCATCGATGAGGCGATGATCGTGGTGGACCAGGGCGGAGCGGTGGAGTTCATGAACGAGGCGGCGGCGATCCTCACCGGACACTCCGCGAGCCTCGCGATCGGGACCGCTGCGTCCGGCCTCCTGCGCGAAAACCAATGGCTGGTCGACCTCCTGCAAAGCCATAGCGCGCCCACCGACAACGCCGTCCACATCGACGGAACCGTAGTCGACCGGCTCCATCACAAGGTACCCGTCCACGCCTCGGCAACGCTCCTGCGTCAGGAGGACGGCACCCGGGTCGGAACCCTCCTTACGCTGCAAGACCTGACGCACCAACGGGAACTCGAGGCCCGGGCCCGCGAGGTCGACCGGCTCGGTGAGCTGGAGACCCTCGTCGCGGGTCTCGCACACGAGATCCGGAATCCGCTCTCCGGGATGCGGGGAGCGGCGCAGCTGCTCTCCGGCGAGCCGGGTGCCGGCGAGCGGGTTACGGAGTGCACGGCGATCATGGTCGAAGAGATCGACCGACTGGAAGGACTCATGTCCCAGCTCTTGGAGCTCTCAGGCCCGCCACGCGCCCTGCAGGTTTCCGTAAACATCCACAAGCTCCTCGACCACGTGGTCACCATTGAAGCCGCGGGCGGGACTGACAAGGCGCGCTTCACCCGCCGGTTCGACCCCAGCCTTCCCCCCGTACTCGGCAACCCGGCACGGCTCACCCAGGTCCTTCTCAATCTCATCAGGAATGCCGGCGAAGCCACCGCGGCGTCAGGCAGCATCACGCTCACGACCCGGATGGAAACGACCTACCGCGTCGCGGGGGCCGGCCACCGCGGCCGGTTCCTCGCGATCGAAATCTCCGACGAGGGCCCCGGTATTTCCGAGGCCGACCTCGATCGGATCTTCTCACCGTTCTTCACGACCAAAAGCCGCGGGACCGGCCTCGGCCTCGCGATCAGCCAACGCATCGTCAGTGAACACGGCGGTGTCCTCCGAGCACGAAGCACGGTGGGACACGGCGCAACGTTCACGTTGACGCTGCCGGTAGACCCAGGAACAAACCATGGAGAATAAGCAAACGGCCGACATCCTCGTCGCGGACGACGAGCGCTCCATCCGCTATGTGCTTCGCGAAGCGCTCGCGGCCGATGGGCACCGGATTCACGAGGCCAAGACCGGCGTGGAGGCACTCGCCCAACTAGAGAGCGGCAACGTCGACCTCGCGCTTCTCGACATCCGAATGCCCGAGATGAACGGGCTCGACGTGGTGACGAAGGCGCAGGAGCAAGGCTGTGCCACGACGCTCATCGTAATGACCGCCCAAACGACGATGACCAACGCCGTCGAAGCAATGAAGCGCGGTGCGTACGACTACCTGACGAAGCCCTTCGATCTCGACGTCGTCCGCATGCTCGTCCAGCGCGCGCTCGAGACCCGCCAGCTCTCATCCCAGGTCGACGATCTACGCGGCGAACTGCGCAAGAAGTACGAAGTCGGCGTCGAGATCGTGGGGCGCTCGCCGGTGATGCAGGAGATCTACAAGCTCCTCGGACGCGTCGCCAAGAGCGACGCCACCGTCCTCATCCAGGGAGAGAGCGGGACCGGCAAGGAATTGATCGCGAAGGCCGTTCACTACCACTCCCCGCGTTGGGAGGGGCCGTTCGTTGCGATCAACTGCTCGGCCATCCCGCGGGAACTGCTTGAGAGTGAGCTCTTCGGCTACGAGCGTGGCGCGTTTACCGGCGCCTCCGAGCGCCGCGCCGGCAAGTTCGAGCAGGCCGGCGGCGGCACCCTCTTCCTAGACGAGATCGGCGACATGCCGCTCGAACTCCAGTCCAAGCTCCTCCGCGTTCTTCAGGAGCGCGAGTTCCAGCGGGTCGGCGGGCGCGAAACGCTGCAGGCCGACATGCGCGTCGTCGCGGCGACCAACCAAGAACTCGGCGGGGCCGTCCGAGACGGCAAGTTCCGCGAGGACCTCTTCTTCCGGCTGAACGTCGTGCCGATCAATGTACCGCCCCTGCGCGACCGCGTCGGCGACATCCCCGAGCTGATCCGCTACTTCATCGAGAAAATCAATCGAGACCTGGGCACCGAAAAGACCGGCATCGCCCCCGATGCAGAGGCCGAGCTCTTGCAACACACCTGGCCCGGAAACGTCCGCGAATTGGAGAACGCGCTCGTCCGGGCGGCCGTCGTGTCGCCCGAACGAACGCTGATGAGTAGTGACTTCACGCTCGCCGAAGCACGCCGGGCAAAGAGTACGATCGGCGGATCGCTCGAGGACACCGTGCGCGCCCGTACCGACTCCCAGTTCGAGTCGCTCGGCGACCGGGACCCCGTCGATCTCTACGCGAATCTGCTCGAGGAGTTCGAGCGCCCTCTGCTCCAGATCACGCTCGAGCGAACGGGCGGCAATCAGGTGCGCGCTGCGCAGATCCTCGGCATCAACCGCAACACGCTGCGCAAGAAGCTGGTCACTCTGGGCCTCAGTGCGCGGCCTCAGCAGCCTTGAGGTCGAAGAACTGCTGCATCTCCTCGAGAATGACCTCGATGTCGTCGACCAGCACCCGCGGCGGCCCCGGAAGCGACGCGATGAAGTCCTCTACGTAGCGCTTGGACGGGTCGGCGCCGAGCACGACGACGAAACCACGGTCGGTCTCGCTCCGAACGAGCCGGCCGAACATCTGCTTGAACAGCACGACCGCCGGCTCCAGCGAGAGTGCCTTGAAGGCGTCCTCACCGGCGGCTCGTAAGCGATCCTGACGCCCCCGAAGAAGCGGGTCGTTGGGCTGCGGGAACGGAAACTTGTCGATCAAGACGCACGACAGTGCGTCCCCGGGAATGTCGACGCCCTGCCAGAGGCTCCGCGTGCCCAGGAGCACGGACCGGGGGTTGCCTAGAAAGCGGTCCACCAGAGCGGCGGCGCCGCCGCTCGGCGGCTGGACGAGAATCGAGATGTCGTCGTCCTTCAGTTCCTCCCGAAGTCGCCGCGCGACCTCGAAGAGCCGCCGACGACTCGTGAAGAGCGCCATCGTGCGGCCACCCAACATGCGAGCGACCGCAGCCGCGGCCGAGGCGCAATCGTCCTCGAAGCTGGAGTCGCGGTAGGTGCTGCCTCGGACCAATCCGAGAACAGCATGATTCTCGAAATCGAAGGGCGACGGCAGAACGAGCGAAGGCATCCGGCGGTCGCGGGGAATGCAGCCCCAGCCGAGCTTCTTCAACGTAGGTGCGGGATCGCCGCCGACGCCGAGCGTCGCAGAGAGCGCCACGAGAGTCTTCGGTGCCTCGAGGACGCGCGCGTGGATCAACTCCGCGGCGTCGAGTGGCGTGACAGTGAGCGACCATTCGTGGGTCGAATCCCGCTTGCGGAATCCACGCGCAGCGTACACGTGATCTTCGCGGGATTGGGCGAACAGATCTCCGAGGACACCCCCCGCGGCATTCTGGAAGAAACGACCCAGAGCGGCGGCCTCTCGATGGATCGCATCCTCCCGCGGATCATCGCTGCGCTCGTCCTCGTCCCGATCCGTATTCGAGGGTGCCACCTCCTCGATCAGGCCGCCGAGGCGCGCCACCTGGATGACCAATCTCTCCACCGCGACCGAGAGGTCCACCCACGGCCCTTCCGGCGGATGCAGAGACGAAGGCGGGACGGTGCTCTCCTGATCGCCGATCGCCGCCACCAGCCGTGCGCCGACGTCGTCCACCCAGATGTCGATTTGCTCGATCAGCTCATCGATCTCATCGAGGATATCGCGACGGCCGGCACGAACGGCAAGCACGCCGACAAGGCCGCGCTTCGGATGCGTGCGAACACGGCGAAGCGCGCCGCGGATGTCGCGTGCCTGCAAATTCTCCGCGAACGCGCGGTCGCCCTCTCCGACCAGCTCGTGCGCTTCATCGATGATCAGCCGATCGATCGCGCCGTACCGCCCCGGCCATGAGAGCAACAGCGAGTGGTTGATCGACACAACCCCGGCGTCGGCGAGGGCATCCACGCGCGACAGATAGCCGCAGGCACCGCCCGGCTCACTGCGACACACGCGGATGTCACAGTCGCCGCTGCACGCGATTCGCTCGCGCACCGTGCGGAGCCCGGGGTCACGTGTCGCGAGCCAGCCACCGAATGCTTGCAAGTCGCGGTTCGGGCAACGCGCGAAGTAGCTCACGAGGAAGAGCCGTGCCGATGAAGTGAGCTCTTCGAGCCCGACATCTGCGCGGCCCAGCGCAATGTCCCGCGCACGCGAGGGGCTGCCGTAATTCGCACGCCCCTTCATGACGACCGCGGGCAGAGGCGGAACCCCGAGTACCCGCGCAATCGCGGGGAGCTCTTCAGCGACGACCCGCTCCTGAAGTGTGCGGTTCGCGGAGGAAACGACCACGCGTTCGCCGGTCAGGGCGGCGTGAAGGAAGGCCACGAGCCCGTAGCCGAGTGTCTTGCCGATCCCGGTTCCGGCTTCGATGGCGAGGGCCTTCTCCTCGCGGAACGCCGTCGCGATCGCTTCGGTCAACTCGACCTGCCCCTCCCGGACCCGGTACCCCGGGATCTCTCGACCGAAGCGCTCCTGGTCCGACAACAGCGTCCCGAGGTCCTCCGCGTCGATCGGCCGGAGCGCACTCGGGTCGAAGCGCTCGATCTCCTTTCGGCCGCGCGAAGCCGGTGGCCGGGTCCGACGCGCGGCCCGGCCCAGCGGCCCTAGATCATCCGGCCCGCCGAGACCGAACAGAGCACTCCAGCCCCAGTCCTGCTCGACGACCGCGAGAACGTCAAGGAGCTCGTCGTGCTCCCCGTTCGCAATCTCCTCGTGAAGCTTCGCCATCACCGCGAGAGCGTCCGCCGCATCATGCAGCGCACGATGCCTCTCGATCCGTCCCAACAGCTGCCGATCGAGTGTCGCCAGGTCGTGCGCCTGGAGCTCCGGCCGCAGGATGCACGCCAGTTCCAGCGTATCGAGCCACGTCGCGGTTCCGGAGATCGTTCCGCTCAGGAACCCCCGCTCGAACTCCACGTTGTGTGCGACGAGCGTCGAACCGCGAGCCCAGTCCTTGAATCGCGCTCCGACTTCGGCCCAGGAGGATTCCCCCGCAAGGTCCTCGCCCCCAAGACCCGTCAGCTCGCAGACCGCGTCCGGCAATGGCGTCTGTGGATCGACGAGACTGTGAAACGTCGAGGTCGCGCCACTCGGCGCGATCCGAATCGCACCGATCTCGATGATCTGTGCCGTATCCGGCTCGAGGCCCGTCGTCTCCAGATCGACGACCACGATAGCACCGAGTGCCGCGGCGAGCCCCCGCCGGGACGACTCGACGGGCAAGCCGAGCTTCTCGGGAAACGGGGCGTCGGCAACTTCGATGGGCATTGAAGCTAGGCTTCCATAGACGACGACTGAATGCTCACCGCGTAAGCGGCATCAGACGACAAGCCATCGCAGTGCGCCGACGACGATGCAGAACGACACCGCCACGAGCCACCCACGACGCGTGGCCGCCTCCATCGCAACCACGAAGGTCGCCAGCATCCAGACCGTGATCCCAATCCCAAGTGCCGGCGGGTAGCCGATGATCGGCACGAGGAGATAGCCCACGCGAGGCACGTGGGCGGCTGCCAAAGGCCGAACGACCTCGCCGTAGCTCCGCGGCTCGCGAAGCACGAGCCGGCACAGCCCCCATACGAGGGCTGATTCGATCGCCAAAATCCCGAGACTCAGCAGAATGCCGATCACGAGCGCCACCGGAAGAACGAGGCCCTCATCGGGCCCGATCACCGGTGCGCTGGCCGCACCAGCCAAGACCGCCACAGCGACGCACAGCTTGGTCGCGTCCCTGCTCCGGGACACCGCGCGATAGGTGTTCGGGTTCAGACGCAGTGCCCCTCCGATGAGTTCGAAGAGAGCGCCCGGCCCGACGTAGTTGTCCATCCCGTACCTGTATCGCGGGCGGTGAGCCGGGTAGCAACGCCAAATGGAAATCGGGGCGTTGCAGAATCAGCGGGCGGGGCGACCGTGGCCGCCCCGCCCGTTGGAAGTACCGGTGTTCAGCTCTGCGGAACCAACTCGACGCGCCGGTTCTGCGCGCGACCTTCGTCGGTCTCGTTGGTCGCCACCGGATCGGCCTTGCCGAAGCCCCGTGTGGTGAGGCGACTCGCTGCGACGCCCTGGCTGACCAGGTAGTCCTTCACAGTCGCCGCACGGCGGTCCGATAGGCCGATGTTGTACTCGGCGCTACCCACACCATCGGTGTAGCCCTGAACCTCGACCTGAAGGTTCGAGTCCTCGTTCAGGATCTTCGCGGCCGCGGCCAGAATGGGCTCGCCTTCGGGGCGCAGGCTCGCCTTGTCGAAGTCGAAGTGCACTCCCCGAAGAACGAGCTTGGTCTTCGTCGGCGGCGGCGCGGGAGGAGGAGGAGGAGGCTCTTCATCGAAGAGCACATGGCCGATCAAGGCACCGAGAATCGCACCGGTTGCGATGCCGATTCCGATTCCTGCGGCGCGGTCCGTGTCCTGCGCCGTGAAAGGCGGATTAACGTTGTTTACGATCGCGCCCCCGGCCGTGCCGAGAGCTGCCGCACCAACGATCGCGCCACCGATGGCGCCTTGTCCCCATTGCTTTTGGGGAGCACAAGCCATTGTGAACATGGCCAGGACGATCCCTGCGATCACCCTCCGATTCATCACACACCCTCCTCAGTTCCACGCGCATCCCCGTCCAGCAAAGGACCAGGGATCACGGACGCCACCCAAATCTAGTTCGGCGGCCCCCAGAGGGCCCCGAAAGTCCGGGGATTATACCGCTTTCCAGGACGGAATCAAAGAAACACGCGCTCATAGAGGCCGAGCCGCGCCCCGATGGACTTCAGCCGGCCTCCGGCGCGTCCCCCGTCTCGGCCGAAGCCTCAGCCCTTGGATCCACGTCTTGCTCCTCAGCCTCCTCCGGAGTGGCCGGTTCCTCGGCCTTCGCCGTCTTCTTCGGGGCCCCGAGGGACATGATGTAGTCGCGCATCGCGACGACCTGCTTGTCCTCGTCGCCATCGAACACGTCGGGCGGGCCTCCAGGGTAGAAGGCCGGCATCTTCGTGCCTGGCATCAGTGCCTGCGGATCCTTGATCCAAGAAAGAATCCAGTCCGGATTGAGCCGCTCGTGGGCGTACGCCAGGTTCGGCGCCCACTGCTCCATCGGTCCGGCCGGAGTCTCGTCGCCGCGGACGTGACACGCCCAGCAAGCGAAATACTCATCCGACATCAAAGCCTCGCCGGTCTTCAGCATCTCGGGCGTCGAGTCGACTGCCGGATCCCAGAAGAAGTACGGATCCCGAAGCTCGGCCATCGCAGCGAAGTAATCCACGATCGAAGTGGTCTCGTGTTGGCTCAGCCCAAACGTCGGCATACGGATATCAAGCCAGAAGCGCAGCGGCTGGCGCGACGGGTCCTGAAGGAATCCGTAGAGCCACTCCGGCTGAACCTTCCCACCCTCACCGTTCAAGATCGGCGGAGCCTCGGTCGGATTGTCTTCGTAGAGACGGCGGACATAGCCACCCCGGTCGTCGATCACGTGGCAACCGGTGCAATTGTAGCGTTGAAGAACTCGCCGGCCCGCCTGGATCTTCTTCTCAGCCCCGTCATACTCGGCCGTGCGGTATCCAAGTGGTGGCAGAGCGCCGGTGCGACTCGCGAGCCATGTACGGAGGTTAAGGATGTCCGGGTCGGACAGCCTGAAGTTCGGCATCAGCTGTTCGACGTGCTCGGTTTCGTAGATCCGCGGATTCTTCAACTTGTTGAAGGTCCAGGCATTCCAGGTCCGTGGGATTTCTGGATTGATGCCGAAGAACAGCTCCTCGAGCGGTTTCACGGCGAACCTCGAGAGTTCGACCCCGATCCTGGACTCTTTGTCCATACCGTTGATCGCGTGACACCCGTAGCAGCCGTACTTCCGTACGACGGCCTCGCCCTCGGCGACCAGCTCTTCGTTTGCGAGGGTCGACTCCGTGACGACCGGCTCGGGCTTCTCGACTCCCGCGGAGAGACTCATGAGATAAGCCGTGATGTCCCGGGCCTCGCCTTGTGTGAGGCGCAGGTTCGGCATCCGCGATTCGGGATTGTAGCCCTTCGGATCCTTGATCCACCAGTAGATGAAGCGTGCCGTAGTCTTCTCACCAACGTTGGTGAGGTTCGGTGCGTAGTCCTTGCCTGTGCCGACCGGCGTCGCAACTTCGTCCGCCGCGAGCGCGTGACATGCGCGGCAACCGACCTTGCCGAAGAGCTCCTCGCCTTTTGCAACCTGTGCGGCATCCTCCGGGCGAATCCCGCCAGGGTCGGGGTGCGCGGCGAGCCACTCTTCTCCGTCCGCCTTACTAGACGACCAGATATACGCGGCGACGGCCTTCGACTGTTGCTCGGAGAACTCGAAGTGCGGCATCTTCGTGCGCGGCCTAAACGCGTACGGGTCAAGAATCCAATCGAACATCCACTGCGGATCGACCTTGGCCGAAACACGCCGGAGGCTCGGGCCGACGCGCGGCAGGTCGCCGTAGCCCTGAACCAGATGGCAGCCGTGGCAGCCGAGCTGCTCGAAGAGGTACTCGCCTTCGGCGAGATT
This sequence comes from Candidatus Binatia bacterium, assembly GCA_029243485.1. Classification (NCBI taxonomy): domain Bacteria; phylum Candidatus Binatota; class Binatia (SeqCode); species Binatia bacterium. The sequence continues at coordinate 98,288 of JAQWRY010000075.1, forward strand.
CTGCGCACTCGGGAGTCGCTCGACATCGCGGTGGCAATTGAGGCAGCGTGCCTGCATCTGCTCTCCTCGAAGGAGCGGCTGCAACCAGAACCTCACTTCGCCGTGCGCCTGATCGATGGAGTTCAAGGCAGCGCCCTGGCCGCCGTGACATGCCGTGCAACCGAATTTCTCCGGTGGATGCGCTCTCATCAGCGGATCTTGATCGGGATGCGTCGTCCAGGGCTGCGGCGCGTCTTCGAAGCCTGCCTTGTTGATGCCCATGTGGCACGACGTGCAGCGATCCACGCGGTCGACCGGCTGCTCGAAATTGTTCACGTCGAAGTCGGGCAGGACGATCTGCTTGATCGTCGCGATCGGGGCCATCTCGATGTTGGCCACGACCGACTTCATGTTCGACAGGCGGATTTCGACGGCGGCGCGATCGGTCTCGTGAGTCGCCATCTCCCGCTGAACGGCCTTGACCGGCGCGTGGATCTCGTCGAGCTCCGCCTGAATGCGGGCAACCACCGCCTGGGTCTCTTGCCAGGCCTTCTCGTCGACGGCCCGCTGGGCGATCAGCTCGTCGCGATGTTTCTGCTTCAGACCGACGTTGCCGCCGTGCTCGATCGCGTGGTCGTATTGATACCAGGCAGCCTCGAGCTCGCTCTTCACGAAGCGAACCTGAAGGTCGGCGTCGCCCTCTGCGATCTTCGCGGCAACCATCCGCTTGTCCGCATCGGCGAGCTTCGCGGTGGTCTCAGGTGACTTCAGGCCAGCTTCGACCTCCGCCATCTTGGCGTGGAGAGCCTGGTACTCATCCTTATCGTCCAGCTTGGCCTGTTCGGCCTCGAGTTTCTCCCGCTCCATCTTCTCCGCAAGAGCGTGATAGCCGTGCTGGTACGACTTCCAGGGACGACGCAAAAATGAGTCGTCCAGAATCGTCCAGATAGCACCCACGACCAGCAGGGCCGCACAGAGTAGCCACAGACCTGAGTAGCTACGTTTTTCGTCGTCGAGATTGAGATCGCGTCTCGCCATGGATTCCCCCGCGGGCGGTCAAGCCGCCCCGCGGCCTTCGATCAAGCGCCCCACCAGGAACGCTCCAGATCCGACCATCAGCATCCGGAGCTCAAAACGGAGCCCCTCCGAATTCGTAAGGCCATACATCAAGCCAAAGCCCACGGTCGTAATGCCGATGAGCTGCAGCAATTTCGCCAGGTAGAACTTCACGTCGCCCTGTTCAGATATTGATCCACGGCGTTTTCATTATGTACTGGATCGACAGCAGGTGACGGAGCAGCATCTTGATGAGGACCGCCACCATGTTCAGGAACAGGAACGACGTGAGCATGAAGCGTGTCATGCCCCAGCGCTCCATGAACTCCCGTCCCTTGAGCCAAATGACCCACGCATACATCGCAACCGTACCGACCACGAAGAAGGCCAAGACGAGACTCCCGCCGAAGACCGCCGACCAGAAGTAGTCTCGGAAGCCGAGTAGATACGGCAGATCGATATTGACCAGTGCTTCAACCAGGTGTGGGTCCCACTTCTCCCAGGGCCAGAACCAGTTCCAGCCCGGTCCTCGCAGAAGCGTTCCGATGACGATCAGCGAGATCCACAGAACGTGGAACCCGAAGAAGAACGTCATCAGTTCCCATTTGCGGGGTTCGAAGCAGTAGTAGCCGTTCCCCTTGGGATTGATGTCGATGTACGGGATCACCATCAGACCCACGATGATCAGGCTCGGCAGCGTGACGCCGGCGTGCCAGGGGTCGAAGAACACCAGGATCTCCTGAAGGCCGAGGAAGTACCACGGTGCCTTCGAGGGATTCGGTGTACGTGATGGGTTGGCCGGCTCCTCGAGAGGAGCATCGACACCGAGCGACCAAACGATCATCAGCAGGAGCACCAGAACGGTGCACAGGAACTCCGCGCGGACGAGGTGCGGCCAGGTGTGAACCTTGTCGTCACCAGGCCCGAGAGCCTTCTTGATCGATACTTCGACCCGCTTGCCAGCGGGTTCAGCAGGCTTTGCCGTCGTCGCCATTATCAGAGGTCCTTGGGTGGCTTCGCGAGGACGTAGAGACCCCAGAGAATCACGCAGAACAGAACGGGCAGAACGAGAACTCTCACTTGATCTCCTCTGCTACAGCGCGGGCCCGGAGAAGCCGTCGCGTCGGATTCTCCAAAAGTGAACCGCGAGGAACAAACTCGTCACAAGCGGGATGAAGATGCAGTGCAAGATGTAGAACCTCATCAGCGTCGCAGGTCCGACCTCACCTCCTCCGAAGAGGAAGGCGCGTGCATCGTAGATCGGGTTCACCCCAAGGAGTTCTTTGAATGGACCATCGTGGCCCAACACCGGTGTTGCACGTCCCATGTTCGATCCGACGGTCACAGCCCAGATTGCGAGCTGGTCCCAGGGGAGCAGGTATCCCGTGAAGCTCAGAAGAAGCGTGAGCACGAGCAGGATCACGCCGACCACCCAGTTGAACTCACGAGGTGGCTTGTAGGAACCCGTGAGGAACACCCGGAACATGTGCAGCCAGACGGCGATGACCATCCCGTGCGCAGCCCAGCGATGCATGTTCCGCATCACCACGCCGAACGGCATGTCGAACTCGAGGTACTTCATGTCGGCGTACGCGTACTGCGTGACCGGACGGTAGTAGAACATCAGGTAGATGCCGGTCACGACCGTGATCAGGAACATCAGGAACGTGATGCCACCCATGCACCAAGTGAAGCGCATGCGCGTCGCGTGCCGTCGCACCTTCGAAGGATGCAGATGCAGCCAGACGTTGCCCGAGACCATCAAGATCCGGTTTCTGGGCGTGTCGTCGTAGCCGTGACGGAAGATCGACTTCCATACCGGCGAGTCCGTAATCTGCTGCTTTAAGTCTTCCCACCAATTCACGGGTCGTATCTCCCTGCGTACGCTGGATCCGGTGCGGCGGCGCTCAGGCCTTCAGGAACGAGCCAGGCTTGCCCCACTGGCCCTTCTCGAACAGGTACTTCGTCGCTTTGTCGATGACGATCTGACCGTCGTCGGCCAATGAGATCTTCACACGCTCGAGAGGACGCGGTGCGGGCCCCTCGAAGTTGATGCCGCTGCGATAGAACCCGCTGCCGTGGCAGGGGCACTTGAACTTCGCTTCGGCAGTGAGCCAACGCGGCGTGCAGCCGAGGTGGGTACACTTGGCCCAGAGCGCGTAGAAGCCATCCGGCTCACGCACGATCCAGACGCGATATTCCTTCTTCCACTTCTCGCTGACCTCACCCACCGCGTAGTCGGTCGGCTTGCCCGCTTTGAAACTACTAGGCGGCAGAAAGAGAATCCGCGGAAAGGCGGATCGCACTGCTGCAAGGAGCGTCGTGACGGAGAACACCCCGAAGAGCATCCACCCCACGCGACCGAGAAGGTCGCGACGGGACCAGAGCCCCCCGAGTGCCGCCTTCTCGCGCTGACGCTTCGCGCGCTCGAGCCTCTGCTCTTCGCGACGGCGCTGCTCGGTCTGTGCCTGGTCAGCTACTGCTTCGCCCGTTGCCATTGATCATCCATTCATCGACGCCGCTGGTACCTCGATCCAAGCCGAGCGGCCTGCGGCCGGTCTGTTCTCTTCTTCACACCGAAGAGTAGTGGCTCGAGCCCCTGCCCCACCAATGAAAACACTGAAATGGGGCCATTAGCAGTCCTGCTACAACAGGGCCCGACACACGCACCTTCGGTTAACCTGATCCCAAATTGCTTAATCTTTCCGTGACCAGATCGCTAGTCCGTGGAGCCCGGGGGGGCCTCACCCTCCTCTGGCGCGGCCTTGGGCCGCCTGCGGGTGATCGCCATGGCCACCCCGACGACGCACATGAAGGCCCCAATGGCCGTAATCGCGAGGCCGACGAGGCCGAAAAGTGGCATCAGCAGCACCCCCAGCACCAGGAATGGGATCCCCAGACCAAAGGGATTCAGGGGTCCGGGGCTGCTCCCGTGGGGCCGAGGCTCCTGGGAGGCGATGACCTCGGTGTCCACTTCGTCCTTGAGGACGTCGATCGCGAAGTCCCGCGCCTCTGTGCGGCCGGGGGACTTGCTGTCGTTAATCGCCTCGGCAAGCTCCTTGGCCAGCTCCGCGATCCGCTCCTCGTGCTTCTTCTGCTCGTTGTTTTCGATCGATCGCGGCTAGTCCAACCCCACCCCGATGTCAACGCGGCCGCCGCCCCGCAACTCCGCCAGTGCCCTCTTACGAGACGCGGGCTGATGTGCACGAGCGGGGCGCGACGAGCCTGACGATTAGAGAAATCCCCGAGATTAAAGAAAGTCCCTACTTCGGAGCCCAAACCGTCTACCCTCCCGCTCTCAGAAAGATTGCTGCCTGAGACATGCGCCATGGCGGGGAGTCCCCCTGCCTCGGAAAGCCGTTCAGGCAGACAGCCGAGAAGCCTCTCCAGCCACCCGAGCGAGCTTCTGCTCGCCCTGCAGCGTCGTTTCGCGGGCAACGACCAGTGCCGCGCCAATTCGGTTCGCGATGTCCGGCAGGTCGTCGAAGTTCGGCCCGCGCCGAAGCCAGACGTCCTTCTCTCCTCGACGCGTCTCCTTCTCGAGACAGCCGATCTCGACGAGCCGTGAGATCGCATTCCCGAACGTCTGGTCGGTTGCGGCTTCGGGCTTCACGACCTCCCCGAGCAGCATCGCTGCATCGAAGTAGCGACGTAGCCGTTGAAGGAACTTCGCACGCGACACCGGCTCTTCACCGATCTGCGCAGCCGTACGCGCGGTGATCCAGTACCCTTCGCGGAAGTTCTCGAGGATCCCGACGAGCGCGTGGACGAGCGGAACATGCGCGCTGGCGCCATCGACACCCGCACCGTACGCCCGAAGATAGTCGACGAGTCGGCCCGCCTCCGCGGCAACTTCTTCACGCTCGGGGAGCGGGAACTCCCACCGGAAGAGATCGAGCCACCACCAGACCTCTTCGCTCAGATCGCGTCGCGGAACGCCGCGCAACATCGCGTGCGCGACGAGCGACGGCAGCAGGAAGAAGTGGATGCTGTTGTTCTTGTAGAAGTCGAGAACCTTACGCTTGCCGGGAGGGACACGGAGTTCCCGCACGCCCTCTTCGAGCAGCTTCGCCGACGTGAGGAAGCTCGTAATCTCAGCGAAGCTTCCCGAGGCGAGATTGCGCTCGAGGGACGACGTGAACGTCACGCCCTTCCAGCGCAGCAACTCCGCGAGCATCTGAGAGAATCGAGCGAACTCTTCGTGACCACGCGCGCCGCGCGGTGACGAGAGCAGGACGGTGGAGCTGAGAGACGTTGCGCCGACGACCGCAACGTCGTTCACGTCGCGCAGAATCTGGAAGCCGAGCTTCTGAACGAAGCGACGCTGCTCCTCCTCGACCTCGGGATCCCCCTCGCCTTCGGCGAAGCGCTGCATCCGGTCGCCGAGCAGAGCCTTCATCGAGCGCGGCTCGGCAAACGTGACGTACACCGTGCCGTTCCGCTGCGTCAGGACGCTCCGGGCACGGAGAAGCGCTCCGAAGTTCTCCTTTTGCTTCGCTTCTCCCGAGAGCTCTGCATCGTACGCGCTCTCCTCGGCGATCCGGCCGTAATGGATCGAGATGGGGACGAGGTACAGGTCGCGACGCCCGCCCTGCAGAAACGCCCGCACCACCCCTCCAAGCATGCCGAGTTTCGGGGTGAGGATCTTCCCCGTCCGACTCCGGCCGCCTTCGATGAAGAACTCCATCGTATAACCGAAGCGAATGAGCGTGCTGAGGTAGCGATGGAAGACGAGTTTATAGAGCGCGTTGTCCTCGAAGGTCCGCTTCATGAAGAACGCACCCGACCCTCGCAGAAGTGGCCCCATCGGCCAGAACTTCAGATTGATGCCTGCCGCGATGTGCGGCGGAGAAAGGAAGTTCTGGCGGAAGATGTACGAGAGCACCATGTAGTCGAAGTGGCTTCGGTGACACGGCACCAGAACGACCGGGTGTTGCTTCACGCAGTCCGCGACGCGACCGATTCCCCGGATCTCGACGCCGCTGAAGGCGCGCTTCCAGATCTGGTAGAACAAGCCCTCGCTGATCCCGAAGGCCAAGCCACTGAAGTTCGCGGCCATCTCCCAGAAGTAACCGCGCGCTTCCCGCCACGCCTTCCTCTCCGAGATTCCCTTCTCGGCGGCGATCCGCGTGACGGCCGCGCTCACCTCCGGTCCTTCGAAGACCCGCTCTGAGATCGACTCGCGCGGAACGATGAGGGGTCCCCACACCGCGCGCTCCTCGTGGGCAAGCTCGCGCTGCAGCCAGTGGGTGAGGCGGCGCGCGATACGGGCCTGCCCCATCGGGCGATTTGCCGAGACGAATTCCTCGAGATCGACGACGCGCCCGACCCGAAGAATTAGATCTTCACGATTGAACGCGTACGTGACGATCTTCTTCAGGTCGTTCGGCGCGTCGTGGACACTGTAGGCGAGAGTTGAGATCCGGCTGGCCTGGCGCCGGATGACGCGTCCGCGGAACAACGAGACCGGCACCAGATGCACCGAGCGATCCAGGCGACGCGACCGCGCGACGATCTCCGCCAGCAGGTCTGCCCCGGGGCGAGCCGCGGCGAGCCGTTCACGCGCATCACCGAGGAGCCGCGGCCGCCGCGCACGCAGAAAGATCAGGATCGGCTGACCCTGTTCGACCAGCTCGCCGGCGGCGTCGCGGTCCGGGGCGGCGTGACGTTTCGCGGGACGGAAGCGGCCGAAAACGCGCCGAAGTGCGTCCCGGAACGGAGCGAACCAGCCCGCGCTGACGCCGTTGGCGAACCGCGCCAGGGGGAGGCCTTCCCGCAGCATCAGCCAGTTGATCAACAGATAGTCGAGTAACGAGCGCTGGCGTAGAACGTAGACGACTGTCCCGGTCTGAGCGAGCTCGCGGAGGTTCTCGACCTCTTTGCGGTCGAGGTGGACACTCGCGGTGAGCCAGCGCGACAGCCGGCCCGGCAGCCAGCCCAGGCGCTCGACCATGGCCGACGGCTGCGCGTTCACGAGAGCTGCTCCTCGGCGTCATCCAGGCGATCGAAGAAATCCGACACGTGGTGATCATCTTGGTAGTGGTGCGGTGCGAGTCGCAACCCTCCGAGACGCACTTTGCACACGACACCCCGCGCCCAGAGCTCCTGGCGCAGGCGTTCGGGCTTGGCCTTGGGCTCGAACGTGACGATTCCCGACGGCGCGGGCGTCCCCGCGCCACCTCGGGCTCCGAGGAGACGGCGATCCCGAAGGCGCAGTCCCTCGGCCAGCCCGCTCGCCAACCCGCCGATTCGGGCCTCGATCTCCGGCAGGGTTGCCTCGAGCGCGAGGTCCACTGCCGCTCCGAGGCCGTGGAGGGCCATCAGGTTGAGGCTTCCTGCTTCGAGCTTGGCCGCGTCGGTTCGCACTTGGAATTGGTACGGATAGTGACGGCTGCTCTCTACGACGCTCTTCCAGCCGAGTTCGACGGGGCGAAGTCGATCGAGCAACCGATCGGAGAGGGCCATGAAGCCGGCTCCTTCCGGAGCACAGATCCACTTGTGCCCGTCCGCCGCTACGCAGTCCAGCCCCTCCCCGGAGAGGTCCACGGATACGGCGCCGAGCGCCTGAATGGCATCGACGACGAGGAGCACATCGCGACTCCGGCAGAGTTCGCCAAGCGCGGCGAGAGGCCGGCGGTCGCCGGTCCCGTAGGCCACCGCCGAGATCGCGAGCATCCGGACCCGCGCGTCGAGGGCCGCCACGACCTCGTCCAGGTCGCCCACGACAGCCGAGGCCGGGAGCATCCGGGTCTCGACCCCAATCCGCTGCAGATCCCACCAGGGGTACATGTTCGACGGGAACTCCTCGTCGACGGTCAGGATCACGTCACCCGGCTTCCAATCGAGGCCCGCCGCGACGAAGGACAGGGCCTCGGACGTATTCTTCACAAAGGCGACCTGCCGCGACTCGGCACCGGACAACCTCGCGCACGCCGCCCGCACCTCCTCGGCTCGAAGTTCCCAGTACGGATACCGGACGGCGAGGTTCTCGACCGATTCTCGCGTGAAGGCGTCGATCGCTTCGGCCACCCGCGTGGAGATCGGTGCGACCCCTGCGTGATCAAAGTGAATTCCGGTCTCCGCGCTGGGGAATACAGCGCGATACGGTGACTGAGCAATCATACCCGTTCCCATCGGCGCGCCTCGACGCACCCGGACAGCGAGCCTATCATGTCCCGGTGGCTTTCCCGGCGCAGAATGTGAGGTTCCTTCGGGTGACCGAGGAGGACCGCGGCGTACGCCTCGACGCCTTCGTCGGCGCGGCACTCGGCGTGGGCCGCCGGACGGCGGCCCGCCTGCCGTCCGAGGCCCGGGTGAACGGTCGGCGCGCGGTGAAGGGACGCCATCTACTCCCCGGCGACGAAGTCTCCCTGGCCGAGACTCCCGTCTCGGAACAAGGCGACGGCGCACCACCCGAGACGATCAGCGAGGACGGCGACCTGCTGATCCTCGCAAAGCCAGCGGGCCTCCCCACCGTAGCCATGGCCGGAAAGAGCGGCCCTTCGGTGGCGCAATGGCTCGAACGCCACCATCCCGAGTGTACGGGCCTCGGGCGAGCCGGAGAATCCGGGCTCGTCCACCGCCTCGACAACGGCACGTCCGGGTTGTTGTTGGCCGCGCGCACCGCATCCGCATACGCGGCGCTGCGGAGCCAATTCAGCGAGCACACGATCACCAAGACCTACCTGGCCATCGTGGACGGCGAGTTGGTCGACCCCGTGACGATCGACGCCGCGATCGGCCAGCATCGCAAGAGCCGCACCCGCGTCCGGGCGCTGTCGGAAGGCCCGCACCCCCGCTACGCGATCACGCCGGCAACGAGCGAGGTCCGCCCGCTGCGCGCTCTGGGTCGTGCAACTCTGGTGGAAGCCCGCACGAACACCGGAGCCCGGCATCAGATCCGGGCCCATCTGGCCCACGTGGGCCATCCCCTCGTGGGCGACGTTCGCTACGGCGGCACGCCAACCCCGGCGATCCCCGACTACATGCTCCATGCGTCCGAGGTCGCGTGGCGCGACGTCGTGACCGGTGCCCCGAGGACCGCGCAGCGCGAAGCCCCGGCGGTCTGGGAGGACGCGATGGCCTCGCTGTCGGGCGCGCACCCTGCTCCTCCATCCGACCGGGACTGACCCCCGATCGAGCGACGTCGTCAGGTCGCCCGCCCCTTGCCTTCCTTGCCGCTGCCCGAACACGGCACGCAGATGTTGCGCGTATTGTCGGGATCCTCGACCAGGCCCTCGTCGAGATTGTGACAAATCTGGTGGCACGTGACGCAGATGAAGTAGATTCCCTCGACTGTCTTGTCGATCCGCTCCCGGTTCAGGATCCGGCCGGCGAGCTTCGCCATGCGGATGCCGAGCAGATCCTTGTACTGTCGCTTGATCTTCAGGCGACCGGCTTCGTCCTTGGGGAGAAGCTCGTCTTCATCGGTTCCCGAGGAGCCGTCCGCACCGAGAATGCTGAAGCCCTTCTTGGCCTTCTTCCCGGCCTTCTTCTTCGTCGTACGAGGCATGGCGCGTCCCTTCTGATCGAATGCTGCGCAGCCGCGCTACTCCGCGACGGCTGTGGATGTTCGTCAATGGCCCCTGCGAAATCAAGACGCCTTTGCGGAAGACCGCCCCCGGCTGGAGGGCACAACGGCGCTTTGCTACCGCCGGAGGCGTGCAGGTCCTTCTGACCCCGCAGAGCCAACAGGTCGAGATCGAGCGCGCGAAGCGCTTCATGGTCCTCTTGGAACAGCTCTCGACCACCCCCGGCACCGCCCTCGTCATCCGCGGAGAACACGTCCTCACGGACAACGGACGCCTCTCTGCCACCGACGAGATCGAGCTCCGCTCGGTCGTCAGCGGCGGCTGAGGCCCCCCCGTGAAGTGCACCCGCTGCCTCAAGCCGGCCGAGGTGAAGCTCCGGGCCCACAATTCCGTCTTCTGCCCGAAGTGCTACCTCACGTTCTTCGAGCGACGTATCGTCCACACCGCCGAGAAAGAGTCGAGGTTCGATCGGAACGACCGGATTCTCGTCGCCGTGTCGGGCAGGAAGGACAGCCTCGCCCAGCAGGGTTTCCCGACAATCGGCTTCCATCTCGACCTCGGGATCGGCGGGGACTCGAGTCGCTCGCTCGAACGGTCCGACGAGTTCGCCCGGGAGCGCGGCCTGGAACTCCATGTCCACTCGCTCTCCGACGACGACCCCGCCGCGCTCAAGTACGGATGCAGGGTGCTTGCGACCGGACACAATCTCGATGACGAGGCCGCGCGTCTGTTCGGCAACATCCTGCGTTGGCAGACCCACAACTCTGGCGCGGCAACGCCCCGTGATCCAGCCGACGCACGAGAAGTTCGTGCGCAAGGTGAAGCCGCTCTATCTGACGAGCGAGCACGAGACGGCATCTTTCGCGTTCCTTCGAGGCATCGAGTACGTCGTCGAAGAATGTCCGAACGCGGCCGGAGCCACCCAGCTCACATACAAGGGACTCTTCGATCAGCTCGAAAGCGAATCACCCTGTGCGAAACTCGCATTCGTGAACGAGTTCGTCCTGCCCGGGTCCGCCGATTTTCAATCCAAGGAACGCGAGACCACGCCGAACACATGCCGCGGGTGCGGAATGCCCTCCTTCGGAGACCTCTGTTCCTTCTGCTCGTTGCGCGTCGAGATCACTCGCAAGCGCGACCGCCCCAAGCGAAGGAACCTAACGCATGAGTGACTCTACACAAGAAGCCGACGCCGAGACCGAGACCGAAGAGACCCCAGAGACGCACGCGCCCTTCGCCTCTCGCGAAACCGTGCTTCTGATCGACGAGAAGGGCCGCGAGTACCTCCGCAGCCTGCGCCCGGGACGGCGCTTCGACTTCTCCGGCGGGTTTCTCGATGCTGATGATCTCGTCGGCAAGCCGGACGGGACGGAAGCCAAGACGTCGGGCGGCAGTCGCGTTCTCGTCTTCCGCCCCACCTACTCGCGGCTCGTGCCGAACCTCCCGAGACAGGCGCAGGTCATCTACCCCAAAGACACGGGGTCGTTCCTCATCTACGGCGACATCTACCCCGGCGCTCGCGTCGTGGAGACCGGAGTCGGCCCGGGGGCACTCACCTTGGCGCTCCTTCGCGCGATCGGCCCCGAGGGGACCCTTGTCTCGATCGAGCGCCGGGAAGATCACATCAAGATGGCCCAGGAGACGGTCGCCAAGTTCCACGGCGACGCTCCGAACTGGCGCTGTGTTCTCGCCGAGGCCGCCGACGGTCTGCGCGAGGAGAAGGCGGACCGGGTGATCCTCGACCTTCCCGAACCCGTCCCGGCGCTCGCGGCGGCCGCCGACGCCCTGCGGCCCGGTGGTGTCCTGTGCTCCTGGGTCCCGACGACGAACCAGCTCGGCGAACTGGGAAGCGGCCTGCGCGCCGAGAAGCGGTTCGCCGCATCTCAGACCTTCGAGTTGATGCAGCGCTTCTGGCACGTCGCCGAGCGGTCGGTCCGCCCCGACCACCGCATGGTGGCACACACGGGTTTCCTAACGACCGCCTGGCGACTCGCCGACACCTAGCTTGGCGCCGGCAACTCGGCCGACCCTCCGCCGAAACGCGGGCCGATCTGCACAATCGGGGCACGGGAGCCGAGGCGCCCGCTGATGGGCACCAACGGGGCGCGCAGCCCGCAGAACGCCCAGGACCGCTCGCATTTGCTCGGAACGTCCTTAATACTGAGGCTCTGCGCAACTCGATGGGACGGTGAGATGAGCGATAAGGAAGAGCAAGGCCCCGAACTCGACGAAGAGAGCGACGAGCTCGACGACGCCACCGGCCGGTTTGCCGGTTTCGACGAGGATACGAGCAACGTCGATATCCCCAGCGAGCTGCCAATTCTGCCGCTTCGCGGGGTCGTCATCTTCCCGTCGGCGATCGTCCCCCTTCCGATCTCCCGAAAGCCCTCGCTCGAGCTGGTCGAGCACTGCCTGGCTGGGGACCGGCTACTGGGCCTGGTTTCCCAGAAAACGGCAGAGGAAGAGCGCCCGGACCCCAGCTCGCTGTTCACCCGGGGCACCGCCGGCCGGCTCCTCAAGATGCTCAAATACCCCGACAAGAGCGTCCGGATCCTCGTGCAGGGCCTCCGCCGGATCGAGGTCGACGAGTACCTGCGCACCGAGCCCTTCCATCGCGGCCGCGTTCGAACCCTGCAGGACGAGTACGAGTCCTCGAAGGACCTCGAGGCGATGCAGCGCCACCTGGTGAACCAGTTCGCCAAGTTCGTCTCGATGATCCCGTACCTGCCCGACGAGCTGCAGCTGGTCGTCATGAACATCAAAGATCCGGGCAAGGTCACCGACCTCATCGCCTCGAACCTCAACATCACTCTCGACGAGAAGCAGGACCTCCTGAACACACTCGATGTCCAGGCTCGCCTGCAGCGGCTCTCGGTGATCCTCAACCGCGAGATCGAGCTCCTCGAGCTCGGCTCGAAGATTCAGGGCCAGGTCCAGTCCGAGCTGTCCAAGAACCAGAAGGAGTTCTATCTCCGCCAGCAACTCCGGGCGATTCAGAAGGAGCTCGGTGAGGGCGACGGACGCAGCGCCGACATCGACGACCTTCGAGAGAAACTCGATTCGGCAGATCTTCCCGAGGAACCGCGCAAAGCGGCGGATACCGAACTCGAGCGCCTCAAGATGATCCCGCCCGAGTCGGCCGAGCACTCTGTCGTCCGGACCTACCTCGAGTGGCTCGCGAACCTCCCGTGGAACGCAGGTACTGACGACAACCTCGACCTCCCGCACGCCCGCTCGATTCTCGACGAGGACCACTTCGGTCTCGACAAGATCAAGGAACGCATTCTCGAGTACCTCGCCGTCCGCAAGCTACGCAGCGACCCGAAGAGTCCTATCCTGTGCTTCGTGGGCCCTCCGGGCGTCGGTAAGACATCCCTCGGGCGTTCGATCGCACGCGCCATGGGCCGGAAGTTCTCGCGCCTCTCGCTGGGCGGCGTTCGAGACGAAGCCGAGATCCGGGGACACCGCCGTACCTATGTCGGCTCTCTCCCCGGCCGCATCATCCAGAACATGAAGACGGCCGGCTCGAGCAACCCGCTGTTCGTCCTCGACGAAGTCGACAAACTCGGCGGCGACTTCCGCGGCGACCCAGCTTCGGCCCTGCTCGAAGTGCTCGACCCCGAACAGAACTTCACCTTCCAAGACCACTATCTGGACGTACCGTTCGATCTGTCACGGGTGATGTTCATCACCACCGCCAACCAACTCGAGCCGATTCCACCGCCCCTGCGCGACCGCATGGAGGTGATCGAGCTCTCCGGATACACCGAAGAAGAGAAGCTCGAGATCGCGCGTCGCCACCTCGTGCCGAAACAGATCGAAGAGAACGGCCTCACGACCGAGCACATCACGTTCGAGAACGCCGCGATCACCAAGATCGTGCAAGACTACACGCGTGAGGCCGGACTCCGGAACATCGAGCGCGAGATCGGGAACGTGTGCCGGAAGGTCGCCCGTGCGGTCACCGAGGGGCGCACCGAACTCACGAACGTCACGTCGGAGATGGTCCGTGAGTTGCTCGGCCCCGAGAGGTTCTTCGCCGAAGTGGCAGAGCGGACGGCGGAGCCCGGCGTCGTCACCGGGCTCGCGTACACGCCGAACGGCGGCGATATCCTCTTCATCGAAGCGACACGAATGCGTGGAAAAAAGGGACTCACCCTCACCGGGTCTCTGGGTGACGTCATGAAGGAATCGGCGCAGACCGCCCTGTCGCTCATCCGTTCACGGGCGGAAGCCCTCGGCATCGAACCGGACTTCTTCGAGAATTCCGACATTCACGTGCACGTTCCAGCCGGCGCGATTCCGAAAGACGGCCCGTCGGCCGGCGTCACGATCGCGACGTGCCTCGCGTCACTCCTGACAAACCGTCCCGTGCGGCCCGACGTCGCAATGACCGGAGAGATCACGCTGCGCGGTACGGTCATGCCGATCGGTGGCGTGAAGGAGAAAGTGCTCGCCGCGCGCCGCGCGGGCATCAAGACCGTGCTCCTACCGCACCGCAACGAGAAGGACATCGAAGACGTCCCCGCGGGCGTGCGTGCCGAGATGGAGTTTCGGTTCGTCGAGAAGCTCGAGGACGTTCTCGCGATCGCACTCGAGGACCCGAAGGCCGAAGACACAGCCTCGGGGCCGGCCGCCTAGCGCGCCAGCGCCACGATCTCTTCCGGCCGGCTCACGATGCGCGTGGCGCCGGCCGTACGGAGAGTCTCCGCGTCGCTGAATCCCCAACCGACGCCGCAGGAGTCCACGTCGGCGCTCAATGCCGTCGCGATGTCCACGATCGAGTCCCCGACCAGCACGACGTCCGACGGCGCGCAGGCTGCATGCGCCACGAGTTGGAGCAGCCCCTCCGGATCGGGCTTTCGAGTGGCGAGATCGTCACCCCCGATCACCGCGGAGAACGAGTCGGCGACGCCTAGCCCGGCGAGAATGTCGTCCGAGAAGCCCCGGGGCTTGTTCGTGAGGACCGCCATCTGCGCCCCTCGGGCCGTCAGCTCGCGGATCGCAGCTTCGACCCCGGGGTAGAACCGGGTCCGATCGAGGCAATGGTTGCGGTAGTAGCTCTGGAAGGAGGCCAGCACATCGTCGATGCGCTCCGCCGGAGATTCCGGAGCCAGGACCTCGACGCTCCGCGCCACGAGGAGGCGGGCACCATTGCCGCTGAAACCGACGATCGTCTCGGTCGGGAGTTCGCCCAAGCCGTTGTGGCCCAAGGCTGCGTTGACCGCCGCGGCGAGATCCCCGAACGAGTCGACCAGGGTGCCGTCGAGATCAAAGACGATCAGACGGTAGATGGGCTCAGACCGAGAAAGAGGTGCCGCAACCGCACGTGCGATCCGCGTTGGGATTCGTGAACTTGAAGCCGGCGCCGTGAAGGCCATCGGCGAAGTCGACGACGGTGCCCTCGAGGTACTGGAGATTCTCCCGATCGACGAACATCCGAACGCCGCCCTCGAACTCGGACACGAGGTCTTTCTCGGTGGGCGCGTCGTCGAAGCCGAGCGTGTACGACATGCCCGAGCATCCGCCATTGGCCACGCCAACGCGTAGTCCTGCTCCGTCCGGACGCCCTTCCTTTTTCAGAAGAGCCCGCACGCGTTCCACGGCCGCGGGAGACAGCCCCACACCGTCGGTATCGGTGACATCCGCCGCGGGCGCGGCGTCTTTCTCTGTCGCGTCGACCTGTTCGCTCATCGTACAAAAAAACTAGCCACGTCCTTACCTACAGTCAAGCAGTCGCTATTCCGATAGAATGTTCGTAGAATCCGATTCGTAAGTCGGAAATCAGGAAACCGGAGAAGAGGGAGCGAGCGCCATGTCGCGAGCAGCGATTCTCGAATCTCACCCCACCGAGTTCTTCCGCGGCCTCGTGCGCGACGCGATGCAGGCCCAAGGCATCGAATCCGCCGAGGAGACCGAGTACTACCTCGTCTCGCTGCTCGAGGCACACGTCCGCAAGCAAGGCGGACTCCTCGATGAGCCACTCGCGGTGACCTACCTCGAAGCCGAGTCCGGAGCACCCGCGGAGAGCTTCCAGAGGTACAAGAAGGTCGGCGACACGGCCCTTTTCGTGTCCGGCCTCTTCGTGGAATGTCTGGAGCGGACGGTCGTGCAGCCGACGTACTACGTCGAGCTCGGCCAGCTCGCGTACCGGCGGATCGCGGAGGTCGGAGCCGAGCGTGTTCGCGAGATGTTCGACACGCTCGCGACCCAGTTCGCCGACCTGGTCCGCGTCCTCGGAGCCATCAGCAGCCGCGAGCTCTTCACTACGGATCGCGACACCCTGCGAATCTACCGCCGCTGGCTCCTGACCCGAGGCGCCACGGACGCCACGGAACTCGTGCGCCGCGGGATCATCCCGGGCGAGCCGAGCGGGTTCCAGCACTGACTCCACCCGGGGACCGGGCCGAGTCGAGACCGGGAGGAACCGGCGTCAGCCCGTAGCGCTGGCGCGCTCGTAAGCCTCGGGCTTGCGAGCGATCATCACCGTGAAGAGCGATCGCGGCGATGTCTTGAAACGGCGGACGTCCTCGAGTTCGACCTCTTCGAGTAGCTCGCCGGCACCCAGTTTCGTACTCCAGCCCAGCTTTCGCGTGATCGGATCGAGCCGGTCGACGACCGACGATACGATGCGCCGGGGGCTGCGGAAATGGTTGATGATGACCAATCGGCCGCCCGGACGGCACACGCGCGCCATCTCCCGCATCATCGCCTGCGCATCCGGCACGACGCTGACCACGTGGAACGACGTCACGTAGTCGAAGGACGCATCCGGGAAATCCAGGGCCTGCGCATCACCGACCGCAAGCTCGACGTGCCCCCAGCCGCTCCGCTCGATCTTGCGCTGGGCACGCGTGAGCATGTCCTCCGCGAGATCGACACCGACCACTTCACAGTGCGGCGGGTACGCGGTCAGCGAGAGCCCCGTGCCCACACCTACCTCGAGAACGCGGCTACCGGGTTCGAGGTTCATCGACTGGATCACCTGATTGATCCGAGGCGAGAACACGTTCGTGAAGATCCGGTCGTATAGCACCGAGAACTGCGAGTAGATCTTGCTCTCGTGGGCAAGCTGCGTCGTCGTCGATATCATCGGTTCCTCCCCCTGAAGCGACTGCTTGCCTTCCTACCAGCCCCGAGCGCCTTGCGCGCCCCGACCAGGCGATCATCCCCTGAGGATCGCCGTCAGCAGATAGGAACATGCTACTCAGGCAGCCGCGGCGCCCCGCATTTGTCGCTTGAAGGAGGCGATGTCCTGTCTACGGAAACGCCACTGTCTTCCCGCTTTGAAAGCCGGCAAAATCTGCTTACGAGCGAACTCGTTCACACGATCAGGGCTCATGTCGAGCAGCCTCGCTACGTCGCGACTGTTGAGAAGTGCGTTTTCTCTTACAAGCATGACTCGAAGTCCCCTGAGTAGGGTGCCGAGTGGCTAACATGCCCCCGCGCGGAGGGTCAACCCGGCCCGATCTACCGTCCCTAAAGGGTATCATTTCATTGATATTCCAACAACTTACGTAATTCGGAAGAAAACCGCGCGGTGCGCGAGAGAAACCCTCGATAAATCGCCTGTGTAACGCCACGACAACTCCCGAGGGGCTCCGAGCCAACCCGATTTTCATCTTCCCCCCGGTCGAAAATAGCTCCTCAAAGGCCCCACAGGCTCAAATGCTGACCGCCGGGAGGCGCCCGCGGGCCAGTCGGAGGTCGTAGTAGATCCGGGTTCCGAAGACGGCTGTGACGACGGTCGTCACGATGCCGATGCACAGGGTCACAGCGAAGCCCTTCACCGGCCCGGAGCCGAACTGGAAGAGGATGAGGCCCGAGACAAAGGTCGTGATGTTCGAGTCGCGAATCGCAGCCCAGGCCCGCTCGTAGCCGGCCTCAAGAGATGCCCTCGGGGTCTTCCCGAGCCTCAACTCCTCACGAACCCGCTCGTTGATGAGCACGTTCGCGTCGACCGCCATCCCCATCGTGAGCACGATTCCCGCGATGCCCGGGAGGGTGAGCGTGGCACCGAAGGCCGCCAAAAGCGCCATCAGGAAGACTACGTTCATCGCGAGTGCCGCATCCGCCAGCAAGCCGGCGCCGCGGTAGTACCAGGCCATGAACAAAACGACGAGGACGCCACCGACGGCCAGCGAGATCACACCCTGACGGATCGAATCGCGACCAAGCGAGGGGCCCACGGTGCGCTCCTCGATGATCTTGATCGGGGCGGGAAGAGCGCCGGCGCGCAAAACGATGGCCAGATCCCGGGCTTCCTTGATGTCGAAGCTACCGGTGATCGAGGCCCTCCCCCCACCGATCCGCTCACGGATCACAGGAGCCGAGAATACCCGGCCATCGAGGACGATCGCCATGTTCCGCCCCACGTTTTCTGCCGTGAGGGCTTCGAACTGGGCGGAGCCGGCGTCGGTCAGAACGAGCTCGACGTACGGACCCTCGAGCTGCGTACCCGGCCGAACCCGTGCGTCGGCCACAGCCGCGCCGGTCATCTGAACCTTCTTGTCGAGCAAGTACTCCCTGGGGCCGCCGCCGGAGTTCGGCGAGGACGGCACCGTCACGGTGGCGCCCTCCCCTCCGGTGTTCACGAACTGGAACTCCAACACGGCGGTCTTACCGATGAGCTCCTTCGCACGCTGCGGGTCCTGGACGCCGGGCAGCTGCACGACGATGTCGCTGGCCCCCTGGCGCTGAATGATCGGCTCGGCGACACCGAATTGGTCGATCCGATTGCGGATTGTCTCGAGCGACTGGTCGAGCGCGAGCTTCTTGATCCGGTCGACCTCTCGCTTGTCCGGAGTGAGGGTCAGGTCCGCGAGAGAGGAGCCCGCCGACCCGATCTCCAGACTCGGAAAGCGCGTGGCAACGAATTCATCGAAGGCCTGGCGTTGTTCCGCCGACTCGAGATGAACGGTGAGAGCCGTCCCCTCGTGCTCGATCTCCTTCACGCCGATCTCTTCGTCGCGCAGCTCACGGGCGAGCTCCTCGCCGGTGCGACCGATGTTGTTCTCCACGGCCTTGTCGACCTCGACGGTGAACAGGAGATGGGTTCCCCCGCGGAGATCCAGGCCGAGCTGGATGGGATCTTCGGGCAGGAAGGACGGGGTCATCCCTGCGGGCAGCACGACCGGAAGCAGATACGCGAACGAGGCGATCGTGGCGACCAGCAGGGCAGCCAGGCGGTAGTTGACGTTGCCGGAGCTCATTTAGGACTTTTCCTCGGTCTTTCCGGGTCGGTTCACCTGACCGACGGCGCTGCGCGAGAGCTTGATCTGTACTTTGGGGGCGACCTCGACCTGAACGTCCCCCTCACCGAGCTTGACGATCTTACCGTGGATTCCGCCGGTGGAGATGATCGGATCCCCGACCTTCAGATTGTCGAGCATCTCCTGGGTCTCTTTCGCCTTCTTCTGCTGCGGTCGGATCAGCAAGAAGTAAAAGACGACCAGGATCAGCGCGAATGGGGCCATCTGAATCAGGGCGCCTGCGTCGGGTGCGTTCATTGGATCAGTTCCTTTCCCCGTCGGAAGCGGATGCCTCCGGACCGCCCGTGGCGGTCAGGAATGCCGCTGCCTCCTGCTCGAAACGCCCCTCGTCCAGGGCACTTCGCAGACGGGCCATACGACTCAAATAGAAGTGGAGATTGTGCGTGGTGAGCGCCCGCGCCGCCAGCATCTCGTTGGTCACGAAGAGGTGCCGGAGATAAGCGCGGCTGAAGCGCTCGCATGCCGCGCACGAGCACTCGGGATCGAGCGGTGCCGCATCCTCGCGGTGCGCAGAATTCCGGATAGCCAGCCGTCCCTCGGAAGTGAAGGCCATTCCGTTGCGTGCATTGCGCGTCGGAAGCACGCAGTCGAAGAGATCGAATCCCATTGCCGTGTATCGAACCAGTTCCTCGGGAGTCCCGACGCCCATGAGGTAGCGAGGGCGATCCTCGGGCAGGAGCGCCACCGTATGCGCCGCAACCTCGTAGGTCGCCTGACGGTCCTCCCCGACGGACAGGCCGCCCACTGCGTATCCGTCGAATCCGAGGTCGGCAAGCTCAGCCGCGCTCTGCTCACGCAGCGTCTTGTCCAGACCTCCCTGGACGATGGCGAAGACCTGCTGATCGGTGCGCGTGCGGGCCGCACGGGCTCGCTTGGCCCACCGCGTCGTCCGGGCCCGCGCCTCTTCGACCTCCGAGCGCGGCGCGTTCCCGGCGGCGCACTCGTCCAGGACCATGGCGACGTCGACACCGAGGTTCTCCTGAACCTCGATGATGTCCTCGGGCCGGAACCGGTGGCGGCTCCCGTCGACGTGGCTCTTGAACTCGACGCCGGACTCGTCGATCCGGCGGAGGTCCTTCAAGCTGAAGATCTGGAAACCGCCGCTGTCGGTCAGGATCGCCCGGTCCCATCCCATGAAGCGATGTAGCCCACCAAGCCGGGCAATCTGCTTCGATCCCGGGCGCAGCTCGAGGTGGTAGGCATTCGAGAGGATTATCTCGGCGCCGAGCCCCTCGATTTCCCAGGGCGCCATCGCCTTCACCGCACCATAGGTGCCGACGGGCATGAAAGCGGGCGTCTCAACCGAGCCGTGAGCGGTCCAAAGGCGCCCACGGCGGGCGCCCGATGCCTTGGCGCGTCCGAGGACCTCGAAACCCAGGGGCTGCGAGCCCTCCTGGGCCGAACTCTCTGGTGTCCCGGACGCCGCCATCCCGTCAGACTTAGCAGGGCCCGGCGCCGATTTCCGCGCGAGGCCGAGGGCTATGGGCCTGACCCAAGATGGGTCGCGGCGATCCTGGGTCAGGCTCCTAGGGCAGGACCACCATGGCGTCTCCGTAGCTGTAGAAGCGGTAGCCCCCCTCGAGCGCGGCTCGATAGGCCTGCTCGGTGTGCGCCGTTCCGGCGAATCCGCACACCAGCGACAGCAGCGAGGACTCCGGCAGGTGGAAGTTCGTGAGGAGCGCGTCGATGGCGCGAAACTCCGCACCGGGCCGCAACACGAGATCGGTCGTCTGGAGGCCCGCGGGCCACCCGCTGCGCGCAGCCGCTTCCAGCGCGCGGGTCGTCGTCGTCCCGACCGCGATCACGCGGCCCCGTCCCCGGGTCTCCGCGATGGCCTTGCGCGTCTCTTCGGGGACTTCGTAACGCTCGGGCTCGACCGCCAGCGTCTCACGCCCGGGCTGCCCGGCCATGAAGGTTGCCGGGCCGACGTGAAGTACGACCTCTGCGAACCGGACCCCACGCGCGGCCAGTTGCTTGAGGAGCCGCTCCGACAGATGGAGACCGGCGGTCGGCGCCGCCACTGAGCCGAGCTCGCGGGCGAAGACGGTCTGGTAGCGGTCGCGATCGACGTCGGTCGGCCCATTCGGACGAAGGATGTACGGAGGCAGAGGCGTTTCGCCGAACCGCTGCGCCAAAGCGAGTGGGGCCGCTCCCGCACCGAAAGAGATCTCCAACGTGCCAGCTTCGAGATGGATGATCTCGACCTTGTCCTCACTCGGGCCGTCGCGCCCCACGAGCCGAAGCGACTCACCTATGCGCAGCCGCCGCATCGGTCGTGCGATCGCACGCCACGTCGTAGGTGCCGTCTCCTCGAGGAGGAGGAGCTCCACCCTTCCGCCGGTTTCGCGCTCTGCCCGCAGCCGCGCGGGGAAGACCCGACTTCGGTTCGCGACCAGGAGATCGCCCTCTTCGAGCAGCCCCGGCAGGTCGACGATCCATCGATGGGAGGGGGAGCCGTCCCCCGATCGCGAGAGAACGAGCAGCTTCGCGCCGTCTCGCTCGGCCGCAGGCTCCTGCGCAATTCGATCCGGTGGAAGGTCGAACTCGAACGGACTAGTCCCCACTCTTGCCCTGGGCGTCGAGGAACGGCCGAACCAGGTCGATCGGAACCGGGAACAGCGTCGTCGAGTTGTTCGGTCCGGCGATCTCGCTGAGCGACTGGAGGTAGCGCAGCGTCAGGGCCATCGGGTGCGTCCCCAGCACGGCGGCGGCATCCGCGAGCTTCTGCGAGGCCTGGAACTCACCCTCGGCCGAGATCACCTTCGCTCGCCGCTCACGCTCCGCCTCCGCCTGCCGGGCGATCGCGCGCTGCATGTCGGTTGGAAGATCGATGTCCTTGATCTCGACCGTCGAGACCTTCACCCCCCACGGCTCGGTCTGCTGATCGACGATCGTCTGGATCTGTGCGTTCACCTTCTCGCGCTCGGCCAGAAGCTCATCGAGTTCCACCTGGCCACAGACACTGCGCAGCGTCGTCTGGCCGATCATGTTGGATGCATAGACGTAGTTCTCAATCGCGATGACGGCCGACTGTGGCTCGACGACGCGGAAGTACAGCACCGCGCTCACCTTCACTGACACGTTGTCGCGGGTGATGACCTCCTGCGCCGGGATGTCCATTGTCACCGTGCGCAGATCCACCCGCTGGATCGACTCGATCAGCGGAATCACAATGATGATGCCCGGGCCGCGAACCCCGACGCTCCGCCCGAGGCGGAAGATCACGCCACGCTCATATTCCTGGATGATCTTCACACCACTCATCACCAGCAAGACCAGGATCACGACAAATACGGCCAACGGGGTCATCATTCTTTTGTCCTCTCTCCGCCCAGCGGAGCCACGTGCAACGTGAGGCCATCAACTTCGAGCACCCGCGCAGGGCACCCCTCGTCGATCGGCTCGGCCGACTCGGCCTTCCAAATCTCGCCGTGAACGAAGATCGTTCCTCTCGGCGCAGCCCGAGTTCGCATCTCACCGACGCTCCCGACAAGGGCCTCCCTACCCGTCGTCGGACGGCCGCGCATCGCCCGCACGACCAATGTCGCAACCGTCAGCATCGCAAGCCCCACTGCAGCCGCTGCGCTCCCGATCAGCATTCGGTCCACGTAGACCCCGGGCTCCGACTCATCGAACAAGAACAGCGACCCGAGGACGAAGGCGATCACCCCAACGCCCCCCACGATCCCGAAGCTCGGAAGGAAGAGCTCGGCAACCAGGAGCGCCAGGCCCAGGACGATGAGAAGGACCCCCGTCGTGTCGATCGGCAAGATCTGAAACGACGCGAGCGAAATCGCGAGGCAGAGGCCGCCGACGAGACCCGGCACCAGCGTCCCCGGGTGCGAGAGCTCGAGGTAAAGCCCGAGCAACCCGGCGAGCATGAGCATGTACGCGATGCTCGGGTCGGCGAGGAGCATCAGAACCTCCTGCCGCAGCGTCATCTCCATGCGGACGAGCGTCGCCCCGGCGACGTGCAGCACCTGCTCCTTCTCCCCAATCGTCACTGTGCGGCCATCGGCCTTTGCCAGCAGGTCGTCGACGTCGGTCGCGATGAGATCGATCACGTTCTTCGCAAGAGCCTCGCGGTCGGTCGCGGACACCGCGCGACGCACCGCCCGCGTGGCCCATTGCGCGTTCCGGCCCCGTTGTTCCGCGATCGCTTTCGCGAAGGAGGCCGTAAAGCTCTTCACCTTGGCCCCCATCGCGCCGGCGATGTCCCCACCGCCACCTTCGACGGGCGTACTCGCGCCGATGTTCGTTCCGGGAGCCATCGCCGCGATGTTTGCGGCCATCACCACGAAAACCCCGGCGGACGCCGCGCCCGCTCCACCGGGCGCCACATAGGCAATTACGGGGACCGGCGAGGCCAACAGCGCCTTCACGATGGTTCGCGTCGACGTGAGGAGACCCCCAGGCGTGTCGATCTCGATCACGAGCGCCGCGGCCTTTTGCTCCTCCGCTGCCCGCAAGCCGTCGGCGATGAAGTCCGCGCTGGCTGGACTGATCGCGCCGTCGACGCGCAACCAGAGCACGCGCGGTGAAGCCTGCGCGTCGAGCGCGGCGAGCGCGAGCGGCAGGACGACGAACAGAAGAGCGCCGAGGCGCTTCAGCCGCCTGCCATCCCGAGACGCTGCATAACTTGCTGAATGTCTTCCCACACTTGCCTCTTGAAACTGGGGTTCCGCAGCAGGTGCGCCGGATGGAACGTCGGCATCAGCGCAATGCCATGGTACTCATGCCATTCGCCGCGCAAACGGGTGATCGGACGCGTCGTCTGCAGAAGAGTCTGCGCTGCGAACTTCCCGAGGGCGACGATCACTTCGGGCTTCACGAGTTCGATTTGACGGATCAGGAACGGGGAGCACGCCGACACCTCTTCCGGCTCCGGGTTGCGATTGTCCGGCGGCCGGCACTTCACGACGTTGCAGATGTAAACCTCGGAGCGATCGATCTTCATGCCCTTTTCGATGATGTCGGTGAGCAAGGCGCCGGCGCGCCCGACGAACGGCTGGCCTTGCTGGTCCTCATCGCGCCCCGGCCCCTCCCCCACGAAGACGATCCGTGCGTCCGGGTTCCCGGTGCCGAAGACAATCTGCGTTCGGGTCGCCGACAACCGACACCGAGAACAGTCGCCGAGTTCGGAGCGGAGCGCCCCCAGATCGGTCGCCGCCAGACCACCGGCCACGGCCTCGTCGGGCCGTACCGCGACCTGCGGCTCAGCAGCAGCGGCTCCGGGCAACTCGGGCGTGGCCTCGGCAGCTTCGCCCCTCGGCCACGCCAGGCTCGGCGTGAGCTCGTCGACACCCGACAGCGCCATCCATTCCACATGCGCGGCAAGATCGCGTGCGAGACTCCGGATGACTTGTGACATCTCAGAGGAGATCCTACGCTAACCATCGCAAATGTCACAACTCGCGCTTCTTCTCGCAGCCGCCGCTGCCATCGTTCTCGCCCCAAGCGACGCCTGGGCCTGGGGACCGGTCACACACCTCGTCCACGGGGCCATGCTCCTTGAGCGGCTGCCCATGCTGCCGCCGGACGTTGCCTCACTGCTGGCGAGGTTTCCGTACGAGTACCTTTACGGGTGCATCGGCGCCGACATCG
Organism: Candidatus Binatia bacterium; assembly: GCA_029243485.1. NCBI lineage: Bacteria > Candidatus Binatota > Binatia (SeqCode) > Binatia bacterium. The sequence continues at coordinate 122,730 of JAQWRY010000075.1, forward strand.
TCCAGGCGAAGAAGTTCACGAAGAGCCTCTACACCCACTGCCACCACTGGCGCACCGGGTGGGAGGTCCTCGACGGCGCGACGACCGAAAGCGAGCAGGCCTTCGCCCGCGGGTATCTCTCGCACCTGGCGAGCGACACCTTCTCCCACAACTACTACTTGCCCGTCCGCCTGATCAGCAGCTTCCGCTCCACCTCGATGCAACACGTCTACTGGGAGGCACGATTCGACGCGAACCAGGCCGAAGAGAGGTGGCCCCTGCTCACTCTGGTCGCCTCGAATCTCTATCCGCACTGCGACGAGCTCGTGGAACGCATCGTCGAGCGAACCCTGTTCTCCTTCCGAACCAACAAGCGCATCTTCGACTCGCTACTCGCGCTCCAGCGGCTCGAGTACTGGCAAACCGTCATGCAGCGAGCGACCGATAGCCAACGCCATCCCCTGCCCCGCGAAGACATCGAGCGGTTCAACGGACTGTGCGCAAACGCAATCGTCGACCTGATGCAGAACGGCCGCGGCGCGGCCTGCCAGGCGGACGATCCGACCGGCCAAGAAAACCTCGACCGCGCCAAACGCATTCGGAACCGGCTCCGAGGATTGGCGCGGCGTGGGGTTCTCGACGAGGAGCGCGAACGCGAGATTCTCGCGAGCGCTATCCCCCCGCTCGAAGCATCGCTCGGGTCACCGAGCTAGCGGCACGCAGTCGAACGACGGCGGCGAGCGCTCAACCCGGACGGCCCTTCAGCCGGCCTTGCTTGATTTGCGCTTCGGGCTCGTCTCGGACTTGGCGCGCAGGGTAACCACACGAGACAGGATCGCGTCGGCAACTTCGTCCTTCGCGAGCATGGGCAAGGACTCCTGCCCGTTCGCGTCGATCAGCGTCACGACGTTCGTGTCCACGTCGAAGCCGGCCCCTTCCGCCGTCACGTCGTTTGCGACGATCAGGTCGAGAGCCTTCCGGTCGAGCTTGCCGCGTGCACGCTCTTCGACGTCGGTCGTCTCGGCGGCAAAGCCCACGACGATTCGACCGCCGCCTCTCGGGACCGCCGTCGCAACCACATCCGGCGTGGCTTCGAGCGCGAGGTTCGACGCTCCGCCCTTCTTCGCCGACTTCTCGGAATCACGATCGGCCGGACGGTAGTCCGCGACAGCGGCCGCCGCCACGACCACGGTGGAACTAGCGGATTCGCGACGAACCACTTCCGCCATGTCCTCCGCTGTTTCTACGCGAATCGTCGTGACGCCGCGGGGGTCGGGCAACCCGCAGGGTCCCGCGACGAGAACTACCCGCGCCCCGCGCCGAGCGGCCGCGCGCGCGACGGCGAAGCCCATCTTCCCGGAGGACCGATTCGACAGGAAGCGAACCGGATCGAGGTACTCCCGCGTCGGGCCCGCAGTGACCACTACCGCCTCACCGCGAAGATCATCGGGCGCGAGCGCCGCGGCCACCGCTTCGAGCAGAACGTCCGCATCCGGCAACCGACCGGGCCCATCGTAGCCGCACGCGAGTGCGCCCGAGTCCGGTTCGACCACGGCCCAACCGTGCGTGGTCAGCTTGGTCAGGTTCTCTTGTACGATCGCGTTCTCGTACATGTGGACGTTCATCGCCGGAGCTACGACGACCGGCGCGCGGGTGGCGAGCAGAACCGTCGTGAGGAGATCGTCCGCCATTCCACAGGCCGCCTTGGCGACGAGGTTCGCCGTCGCGGGCGCCAGGAGGATCACGTCGACGTTGTCCGCAAGATCGATGTGACCGATCTCCGACTCTTGCGTGAGGTCGAACAACTCCGTCGCGACGGCCTCTCCGGACACGGTCTGGAGCGAGAGCGGTGTCACGAACTCCTGCGCCGCCCGCGTGAGGACGACCCGCACCCGTGCTCCGGCTTGGCGGAGCGCGCGCACGATCTCCGGGGCCTTATAAGCGGCGATCCCGCCGCTTACCCCGAGCAATACGGTCTTGCCGTCGAGCCTCACGCCGACTCCTCCGACGAGGCCGCTTCACGAACGTCTGCTAGCGAGAGCTTCAGACGCGACATCGACCACATACCCATCAGCACAATCACGACGAGTTGCACGAGCCAACTCAAGACGCCGAAGGTGAAGCCCATAGATTTCGGAATGTCGAAGAGCCCGAGCGCCACCTCCGAGCCCGCCCAGAACACCCCAATGAAACCCGGCGCAGAAGGCACCGAGACGGCCAGCGCGACAATGACCGTCGTGGCGAAACCCAGAGCGATCAGCGGAGCGTCGATGTCGAGTGCGAGCGCAACCGCCATGAAACTGCTGACGGTCAGGAGCCAGATGACGGTCGTGAAGACAAACACCGGCACGAGCACTCTCATGTCTGCGAGCCCGGCGAGACTGCGCAAGAAACCGCGACCGGCCTCGCGCAGGATCCCGCCAAGGAACTCCGGCAACCAGCCTGCGACGACGTCGAGTTTCTGCTCGAGCCAGGGCGCCAGCCGGATCACGAGAACGACACCCGCGAGCGCCACGCCGACGCCGGCAGCGACGAAGCTGGTCTTGCCTTGAAGGAAATCGGCCTGCGGCACGAGGACCAACGTTAGGACCGCGAACAGACCGAGCATGATCAGATCACACAGGCGCTCGAGCGCGACCGTCGCGAGAGCCGCAGGAATGCTCACATAGCCGGACCGAGCGACGACAATCGGCTTGATCGCTTCGCCGGCACGCAGCGGCAACACCATGTTGCCCATGAACCCGATGTTCGTCGCGTCAAAGACGGGGGTGTCCCCGATCGGCCCGAGAGTCTCCAGGAGGATGCGCCAACGGCGTGCTCGCAGCCAAAGCGAACCGACGCTCGAGGCCACCAGGGGAATCAGCCAGATCAGGCGCGCATCGCCTAGGTCGTGAAGGAACTCGCCGAATTCGACGCCGGCCAGGCTGTACCAAAGCGCCGCCGCGGTGATGATCAGCGAGACTGCGATCTGAATGGCTCGACTCACGCGCCGCGGGACGACGGTTCGGCCGCGACGATGCCGACCATGTCGGAGAGCTGGCTCGCGAGTTCGGTAAAGACCCGTGCGGCGTCTGAGTCGGGTGCAGCGGCTACGATGGGCTGGCCTCCGTCACCGTGCTCGCGGACCGCCGCTTCGACGGGAATTCGCGCGAGGACCGGAAGGCCCGACGCCTCTGCTACGCGGTCGCCGCCCCCGTGCCCGAAGAGCGCCTCCTGTGCCCCGCACTCCGGACAGCGAAAGTGACTCATGTTCTCGATCACGCCGAGCATCGGAACCTGAACCTGACCGAACATTCGGAGCCCGCGCATCACGTCGCGCACCGCGACCTCCTGCGGCGTCGTGACGAGCACGGCCCCGCTGAGCGGCACCTGCTGCGCGAGCGTCAGTTGGGCATCCCCCGTCCCGGGCGGCAGATCGATCACGAGGATGTCGAGCGAGCCCCACATGCAGTCGCGCAGGAATTGCTGCAACAGTCCCGCGACCATGGGCCCGCGCCAGATGACGGGCGATTCCTCGTCCAGGAAGAAGCCCATCGAAACGCACTTCACTCCGTGCTGGACGACGGGATGGAACTTGTTCTCACCGGCTGCCTTAGGCCGCTGCTGAACCCCCATGAGGATCGGAAGGCTCGGACCGTAGACGTCGGCATCGAGCAGGCCCGTCTGGAAGCCGGCCTCGGCAAACGCACAGGCCAGGTTCGTGGCAACGGTCGATTTGCCCACCCCACCCTTGGCACTGGAAACGGCAATCACCGCTTTCACGTCCGGAAGCAGGATCTTGTCCGGCGTCGCTGGAGCCGCCGCCGGGGCCTGCGGCCTAGCCGCCGGCGCGGCGACTCGGATCTCGAGCCGAAGGCCCAGCGGAGCGAGGGCTGCCGCCATGTCGGTCTGCATCTGCTCGGGCGGCTCCGTGCGCCCGGCGGGCAGGCGGAGGTTCACCCGAATGGCACCGTCGAGGCCCTCCAGGCCCGCCACCATGCCCAAAGTCACGATGTCCCGAGGGAACCCGGGGTACGTAACGGAACGGAGTGCTTCCTTCGCGTCTTCGAGACTGGCCTTGTCGTCGCTCATGGGCTCGGTTACCCCCTAACACAGGGGTTTCACGGCAACCAAAGAAGTGCTGCGAGCCTCACCGAACACGCTCCTCATGACCCTTCCTTCGACCGGAACTGCGACGCGGGCCGCGTCGACACCCGCGCCCCTGGCGCTGGTGTCCGAAGAGATGACACTCGTCGAGAAGCGCGTCTTGGAGCTATCGACCTCGCGCGAGCAGAAGTTGACCGACATCGCAGCCGATCTGATCGGTTCCGGCGGCAAGCGCGTCCGCCCGGCCCTGGCACTCATGGTCTTCCGGGCCGCCGGCGGTCAAGATCCGACCGACGTCATCGACATCGGCGCCGCGCTCGAGCTCATTCACTCCGCGACGCTGCTCCACGACGACATCCTCGATTCGGGAATGACCCGGCGGGGCTCCCCCTCGCCGCTCGCCCGATATGGCGTCGGCCCGACCCTGGTCACGGGGGACTTCCTGTTCAGCCGCGCCTTTGGGGTCGCGGGACGGTTCGACGCGATGATCGTCGGCTGGGCAACGGACGCCTGCACGCAGCTCTGCGAAGGCGAGATCCTGCAGCAGCGCTTCCAGCACAATCCGGAAGTCACCGTCGACGACTACCTGCAGATCGCCGAGGCCAAGACGGCCTCGCTCTTCAGCCAGGCGGCACGCATCGGAGCCCACCTTGCCGGAGCGTCACCGAGCCTCGTCGATGCGATGTATCGACTCGGCTACGAGATCGGGATCGGCTTCCAGATGGTCGACGACCTCTTGGACGTCGTCGGGCCCGAGGAACTGATCGGCAAGCCGGTCGGCAGCGACATCCGCGAAGGATCCCCCGCGCTGCCCACGGTGCTCGGCCTCTCGCACCTCCCCGAACTCCGTCGCGCATTCCTCGACAAGGAACCGAGCGTGGACGCGATCACCCGAGCGGTGCAGGAACTCCGTGACTCGGACGTCCTCGCGGAAGTGCGGCGCATCGCAACCGGGCGAATCCACGCGGCGCGCGAACAGATTGCTCTTCTGCCCAGATCGGAGTTTCGCGAAGGGCTCGAAGAGCTCTGCGAGATGCTCCTCGAACGCACCGGCTGAAGGAGAGAGCCATGCCGCGCGATCGCTTCCAACGCGAAATCGACTACCTGCGGATCTCCCTCACTGACCACTGCAACCTGCGCTGCGTCTACTGTATGCCTCTGACCGAGGTGAGCTATGCGCCGCCCGCGACCGCACTCAATCCGGAAGAGATCGAGCGCGTGGTGCGCGCCGCCGCCAGCATCGACTTTCGGAAGATAAGGCTCACCGGCGGCGAGCCGACCCTCCGCCCAGACCTCGTCGACATCGTGAAGCGAATCTCCCGCGTGTCGGGAATCGAAGACGTCGCGATGACGACAAACGGCATCCTGCTCTCTCGGATGGCCGTCACGCTGAAGCGGGCCGGCCTGAAACGCGTGAACATTCACGTCGACACGCTCAACCCGGAGCGGCTATCCCGCCTGATGCGGTGGGGAAAGCTCGACGACATCCAGCGCGGCATCGATGCCGCGGTCAATGCCGGCTTTTCGCCGCTGAAGCTGAACTGCGTCGTAACCAAGGGGTTCAACGAGGAAGACGTGGTCGACATGGCCCGTCTGACCCTGGAACGAGACTGGCACGTCCGGTTCATCGAGCTGATGCCGCTCGGTGGTGGCGAGTGCGCCAAGATATCGGTCGACCGGTACGTCTCGAACGTGGACACCCGCCGGCGGATCGAAGAGGAGCTCGGGCCCCTCGAACGCGTGGAGCCGACCAACCCATCGGACGAGTCGAAGAACTTCCGGCTGGGCAACGGGTCGGGCATCGTCGGCTTCATCAGCCCCGTCTCGGAGCCCTACTGTGGAAGCTGCAACCGGATGCGGCTCACGTCCGACGGGCGCTTCCATCTGTGTCTGCTCAAAGACGACGAGCTCGACGTACAGGCCGCGCTACGCCGCGGTGCAGACGAAGCCGAGCTCGCCGAGATCCTCCTCGCGGCTGTCGGCGCCAAGCCTACGGGCCACTCCCTGGCCGAAGGCCACTCCACGCTCGACCGCTCGATGCACCATCTCGGAGGCTGACCCCACATGACGACCCGAGCGCAACCGGAAGCCGGCGCCCCGGAGCTCGTGATCGTGGGAGCCGGACCGGTCGGCCTATTCGCAGCGTACTACGCCGGCTTCCGCGGGCTGCGGTGGTTGATCCTCGAGTCACTCCCGTTCGTCGGTGGACAGATCGCAACGTTCTACGCCCAGAGCGCGATCTACGACGTGCCGGGCTTTCCGGAAGTCCGCGGCGACGAGCTCCTGCAACGCCTCGAAGCTCAGGCGCGAAGCTTTGCCGGCGAAATTCGGCTGGGCACCCGTGTCACCGGGTACGAGAGGACCAAGGGCGGTATTCGCATCGCCTGGTCGAGAGAGAACGAGGAGTGCGAGCCGGAACCGATCGAGGTCCCGGCAATCCTGCTGACGACGGGCATCGGCCGCTTCGCCCCCCAACCGATGCCGGACCCGCAGATCCAATCGTGGAACGGCAAGGGCCTGACCTACCACCTCGACGACCCGACGCGTCTTTCGGGGCGACGCGCTCTCGTCGCCGGCGGCACGCAGCGCGGCGTCGAGATCGCCCTCGCCCTCGCCGAAGCGGGCGCCGAGACCACGCTCATCCACCGCCGCGACCGGCTCGCGATCCCACAGGACCTGAGAGACCGCTTCGATGCATCGGCGGTCTCCTTCCGGCCGCACCGCGAACTGGCCGCAATCGAGGGCTCGGCCACGGTCGAGCGCGCGATTCTCTCGGACCGTCGAGACGGCACCTCCGAAACCGTTGAAGTCGACGCCATAATCCCCTGCTTTGGATTTGCCGCCCACCGCGACGATCTCGCCGGGCTCGGTACGACCGCCGTCGACGGAGCGATCACCGTAGACTCCACCATGGCAGCCGCGCCAGGGGTCTGGGCGGCTGGGGATGCCGCGAGCTACCCCGGAAAAGTCCGCGTACTCGCTGCGGACTTCGGGGAGGCCTGTACCGCGGTCAACAACCTCACGAGCGCGCTCGTCCCCGACGCCCCCGTCTTCCCCGGCTATAGCTCCCACCGCGCCGGGGCGGCCCGACGCCCCGAGTAGCCTGCACTTGCCCCGCTGCGGTGCTACGTTGAGCGAGCACCATGACCGCCGAAGAGATCCGACAGAAGATCGAGACCACGATCGAGGGCGCCAGCGCAGAGGTCCGTGACTACACGGGCAGCGGTGACCACTTCGAGGTCCTCGTGATCAGCAATGCCTTCGACGGCAAGCCCTTGGTGAAGCGACACAAGATGGTCTACGAGGCGCTCGGCGCCGCCGTAGACGGCACGAACATCCACGCACTCGCATTGAAGACCCTTACTCCGGCCCAGGCCTCCCAGGCCTGAGTCCGGCCGTCACCCGACAGAGAGAGAACGACTATGGCCGAGAACGCTGCGGATCGAATCCAGAAGACCATCGACGACAATCGCGTCGTGATCTACATGAAGGGGACGCCGACGTTCCCGATGTGTGGATTCTCAGCCGCCACGATCGAGATCTTCAACGAGATCGGTGTGCCTTACGAGACTGTCGACGTCCTCACCGACCCAGAAATTCGCGAGGGCATCAAGCGGTTCTCCGAGTGGCCGACGATCCCGCAGGTCTACGTGAAGGGCGAGTTCGTGGGTGGCTGCGACATCATCCGTGAGATGCACGAGAGCGGCGAGCTCGCGCCGCTCGTCCAGCAAGCGCTGCAGTAGGCGACCGCTCAGTCGGCCGACGCGCGTTCGACCACGGCGGCGTACACACGCTCGAACTCATTGGCTGCGTGCTGCGTCGTGCTGGAGTTGTCGATGACGAAGTCGGCGAGTGCGGCCTTCTCTTCGACCGGCATCTGCGAGCGGATACGGTCCTCCGCTTCTTCACGAGAGAGACCGTTGCGGCCGGCCATGCGCTCGATCTGCGTCTCGCGGTCCGTGCGCACGACGACCAGAGGTCGCCAGGCGTCGACGTTTCCATTCTCGATGAGAAGCGCCGACTCGTAGACGACGAACGGAGCAACGCTCGCCTCCGCCGCGCGGAAGCGCTCGGCGATCAGTGCGCCGATGCGCGGATGCGTGATGGCCATCAGTCGCCGCCGCAAGCCGTCGTCGGCGAACACGATCTTTCCCAGGGCCGGCCGATCCAGGCTGCCATCCGGCGCGAGGATGCCCTCGCCGAACTCCGCAACCACGTCTGCGAGCCCCTCGCTCCCGGGCGAGACCGCGTCGCGAGCCGCCACGTCATCGTCAATGACCGGGACGTGGCGCTCCTCGAACAGCCGGCCGATCAGGCTCTTCCCGCAGGCGATTCCCCCCGTCAAACCTACCCGAAGCACGGTCGCCTCCCGCTCAGGCGCAGATGAGTTCGACGCGCTCGGTCTTCGGGCGATCGCCGATCTTGACGGTGACGTCCGTCCCGACCCCGACGACCCGCGCTTCCTTGGTCGCAAGATCCACGACGAGCCGAGCGCAAACCGCGACATCGACCTGGAACGGCGGACGCGGCCCACAGAACCTCTGGCCCAGAATCGTGAAAGGTGACCCGCCCGCCGCGGTCGCCGGCGAGGGGAACTGCTCCGGATCAGGACACGGGTGCTCGGCACGCATGGTATGGACGGCGCCCCATCTCCACCCGGAAGGTTCGCTTCCCAGTTTGTCCACCAGCCATTGCTCGGCCTTGCGGAAGGCATCGACGATTCCGTCGCGCTGCTCGATGCTGAGTTCAGGCGATCCGAGGACCCGGGCGACAGCCCCCAGCGAAACCTCGCGGCACTGCGCAACCGAACCGAAACGAGCCTCGGGCAAGAGAGCATCTACGAGGTAGGGCGCGAGCGCGACGTAGAACACGGCGGCCCCCGTCGACGCACTGTCCGCGGAACCATTCCAGTCCACCAAGGCCGCACGCACTCGCTCCGTTCCTGCGGCAGCGGCCTGATCGAGCACCGCGCGAATCGCCGGCAACAGAGCGAGCGCGCCGTCGTCGAGGACGTCCGCCGACAGCGCATCGAGTGCGCCCACACCGGAGGCATTCTGCAACGACGCCGCGAGCCGTTGCGCGCGAAGCGCCACGACGCTCTCGTTCCCGCCTTCGCCAAGGGCGCCCGTCGCCAGGGCAACGTCTGTCTCAACAGCAGCACTGCGATTCGAGAGAGGCTCGGCCCCCGACCAGCGCGCTTCGGAGATCCAACCGCGAAGCGGTAGCGCGGATGCCGAATTGCGTGTGGGCTTCGCCCCACCGAGGATCTTCACGGCGCCGCCCTCGCCGTCGGCGCCCAGGGCATCCAGCGGCAGCGGGGAACGATCGAGCAACGGTGCCGCCGCGAGAAGATCTTCCCCGTCCTTGGCGCGTGCCATCGCGAGCAAACCGGGCACCGCTGTGCCCAACGAATTCGCCCCCCAGCAGAGCGCGAGAGCAACCGGCCGCTCGGCCGGCGCGGGACCATCGAGCTGGTCCATCAAATGGGAGAGCAGCGGTCCGTGGCGGGTCTCCGCGACCTCGAGCTTGATCGTATCGCCATCCCGGACCCGCACGATCTCGCGGCGCCGGCTGAGCTTCTCCCAGCCCGCCTCGGAACGGAACGAGCCGATCCCGTCGAGTTCCTCCATGACGCAGTCCGCGTCGTCTATCCGGGCACCAGTGACGCCCCAGGCGACATGCTCGTTTCGGCCGGCGAGCAGCCCCGGCATTCCGACGTGCGCGATACCGACGGCGCGGAAGGCCGGGCAATCGAGGAAGGCCGTGTACATCGGGCTCGGCGACATCAACGGCAGCTCGATCGCCGCGGTGAGGGCTCCGACACCTCCCGCCCGGGCCCCGCGAAGTGCGGCCACGAACCCACTTGGAACGCCGACGGCTGCGTCGTTCACCAGGTTGATCAGTCTCGGATCGATGCGGCGCCACAACGCCAGCCGTTCGTCGTTGGTGGGTACGAAATCTACGGGCCGCGAGGAAACGATCCGCGCGCGCTCGACACCGCCGTGGGCAAGAGCACTCGCGACGAGAAGCTTCTCCGGCCAGGTCGCTGCGGCACAACACCACGCGAGGTAGAGCTCGATCGCAAGCGAGTCCGCGATCGTCCACGGCTCGATCTCGTACCCGAGCCGCTCGCTCTCCGCAGGCTTCACGATCGCTCGCGCCGCGTTCACGCCGCCGGCGAAGGCAGCCAGGATGTCACGAGCGATACCATCCATTCGCGAGGCGGCAGCGGCCGCACGCCGCGGGATCCCCACGGTGCGAACGAGCGCGTCACGTCGCGCGATCCCCTGCTCCCCGAGCAACTCGGCCGAGCGACCCGTCGCGATGCGGCGGTAGAAGTCCATCTGCCAGAGCCGGTCCTCGGCCATGCAGAACCCGAGCGCAGCGTACGCATCGCGCTCCGACTTCGCGTAGACGTGCGGCACTCCGTTCTCGTCGCGCAAGAGGTCCGCGGACGATCCGAGTGCGGCCAGGGTTCGGCGCGTGTGGGTCGGTCCGGTCGAACGGCGCCGACGGCCGGTCGGCTTCGCCTTGGGCTCTTCGGTCTCCGGCTCGGGCGAATCCGAGACGAGTCCGGGGGTTCCAGTCCAACCGGAGCCGCCGAATGGAGAACGCCGGTCCGCATGCTCGTCGGCCTCCTCGGTCGCGACGGTGGTGTCGGTCCAAGGAGCCCCACCGAAACCGCTGCGCGGGGGACCCCTCGGGGGCTGGCGATCACCGGGATTCATGCGAGCTCGTGTTCTGACTGCACATTGGAAGTGGGTTCCCCTCGTCCCTGGCCTTAGCACTGATCGCGCCAACTTCCCCAAGCACGTGAGTACAGCAAGCTAGCCACATTGCAGCGCTCTCTCAAACTCTGCGTCGAGATGGGTCCGCACCATCGCTTCGGGACCGGCTCGAACACGGGTCCGCAGGATTCCGGCAGAGCGCTTCCCCCCCTCCCCGGAAACGAGCTACATTTCGTTCTCCTAGGGGTTGTGGAGAGAGGGGGCTGTGATGCAGCAGGTGGAACAGGCGCTTCAAAAGGCAAAGGCGATCTTCCGATTCACCGAGGAAGTCGATAGGAGCCTCGCCGAGCAGGGCATCGCCGGGCTATCGGACCTCTTTGGCCTCTACGCGCAGTTCCGGGACGCTCTGGGACGGTTGGAAACCCGAGAGCTGGACTGGGCGAGCTCCGAGGCAGACCGGCTCTCCAAGTCCCTGAACCAGATCTGCACCGAACTCGCCCACTTGAGCGCCCTGAAGGCGTCTCTCGGGGTCCAGCACTGAGAAACTCGGCTGCGACCCCGAAGGCGGTCTACGTGCCTCCCAGGCACTGACCCGGGTGCCTCCGCTGGAGTACCTCGTGCAACAGTCCGACGACATCGGCACCGAAGCGGGCCGCCGCGGATGCCGTTGCAGAGAGCACGAAGTTGCGGAGCGCTGCGGACTCGTGTCGATCAGCCGCGGTCGCGAGCCGCACCGAAGTGTCGTGTTCCTGCCCGCTCCGGTCGGGGCCGCCTCCGGACGGAGTACCCGAATGGACGCCTCCGGGTTCGTCGACTAGGAACGAGCCCCAGCGCCCAACGCCCAACGCCCAACACCGCGTCACCGACCGCCGAAACGAAAACGGGGCGGGCCGCACATGGCGACCCACCCCGCAGAGCTTCGTTCGAAAATTCGTCTCAGACTTCGAGAAACGACTCGAGGCCCGCGCTTCCGCAGAGATCGCGGAGACGGGTCAGAGCCTTTGCCTCGAGCTGACGAATACGCTCACGGCTGACGCCGTAGCGCACGCCGATCTCTTCGAGGGTCTCGACCTGGTCGTCATCGAGTCCGAAGCGCAAGCGAATGATCGCCTGCTCCCGATCGGGCAGCTCCGTGAGAACGTCTTCGAGATGACGCGAGAGGTCACCGGCGACGCTACGCGCCTCCGGGCGATCGCCCTGCTCGTCGGGAATGACCTCGGCGAGAGTACGATCGTCATCGTGACCGAGCTCCATGTCGAGCGACAGCACGTGCGCAGGCTCGGCCATCATCTCCAGCTGGTTCTGGTCGATGCCACCCGCCTCGATGATCTCTTCCTTCGAGGGTGCGCGGTGTAGCTTGCTCTCCAGTGCCTGCGAGAGGCGGCCCACCTTGCGGCGCAGTTCGTGCCAATGGACAGGCGTACGAACAACCGAACGATCGTTGTCGATGGAACGCGCGATGTACTGCCAGATCCACCAGACGGCGTAAGTGGAGAACTTGATGTCCTTCGCGGGGTCGAACTTCTCGACGGCGCGAAGAAGGCCGAGGGTACCTTCCTGAATCAAATCAGGAAGAGGAAGCCCGCGGCGGGCGTGCTTGCGAGCGATGGCCGCAACGAGGCGGAGGTTCGCACGGAGCATGGAGTCGCGCGCCGTGCGGTACGCCTCGAGGCGAATATCGAGCTCACGGGCGAACTTCGCGACACGCTCACGGGTCAGGCGCAGCTTGCGCAGCTTTGCGGGGCTACGCGCCAGGATACGCGCGCGGTCGACCACGAGAAGGATCTCGCGCTCGCGGAACTCTTCGGTCGGACGAATGACGCCGCGGCCGCGCTCTGTGAGCGTGACGTTGACGATGCGCGGGTTGCGACGGAGCCAACGAACGACAGAGTCACGCGCGCGGCTGATCTCGGTCGTCAGAGTGCGCTCGGCCTCACGATCGAGCAACGGGGTCTTCGCGAGATCCGCGTAGAACCGACCGAGCACGTCGAGGTCGCCGATGAGCGGCTCGTCCTTCGCCGCAGGCTTCGCAGTCGTGGTCGCAGCGGCTTTCGTGTTCGACGCCGGGGTCACCGCCTCGTCTTCGATCTCACCCAAGTCATCGGCCGACAGCGTATTGCTGTTATTCTGAGTGTTACCTTCCTGGCCTTCAGTCCAGTCGGAGCCCTCGGCAGATTCGTTTTCGTACGTTGCGCTTGCGCTTCGCATTTGTCTCCCGACCCTTCACATAGCCTCGGCACGTGCCGCAGGGCGGCTCAACCGGGCGAAAGTGCTCTTCGTCGAACCGATCGGAAACCGGCTCGCGAGGAGTCTATGAAATCTGTTCGATGGAAAAGGAAAGCGAAAACAGGGAACCAGCTGTGCGTTCAGCCACATGACCTACGCTCGCGTGCCCGAGATCGCCGTGCCTCTAGGCTTCTTCCTTCGAAGCGGCCCCACACTACCCCAGTTGACTCAGCGTGTCACCAGTTTGATTACCGTTTTTGCGTTTTTTTCCTTCATCGTGAAAGACGAGCTTCTGAAGCCACTGATTCAGGGCCCAATCGGCTAATGGCCTGCCTGAGGCCCACTTCCCGCAAATTCGCACGAATTTAGGCCGAGATTGCACACACGCCCGGGTTTCGCCCTTCACACAGGCCCATTTCACGGGGGCGCCACGGCATGAGCCTTGCGACCCTTCCAAGCTGCCCCAGAGGACTCGTCCTCGACGGGCCGTTTGTTGCCGGTTTCGGCGGGACTCGTCCCTTCCCGCCCTCCCCTCAACCTCCTCATCGGCGACAGGCGGGACGGGCGCAGGGCGCGACCCTGCGCCCGTCCCACCCCCCCAAAAATGCTCGACATCTTGCGACGAGCGCGCCTGGTCGGTACCAAGCGCTTCTCGTGTGTGATTGCCGGCGGGGCCGGCGGAGGCGTTCAAGATGGCCGACAACAAGCTTAGTAAAACCGCTAGAGCCTCGACGCGAGGCAAAGTCGTCCTCAAGGCGTGGCACGTTGCCCGCGATTCCGGCAAGTCCGTGAGCCGCGTGAAGCTCGTGAATCACCTCATCGAGGGGAAGCGCATGAGCCGACTCGGCTGGATCACCGAAGATGGTGAAGTCCTGCTCGACCATCAGGTCGAGTACCGCCAATCGGCCGAGTAGCCTCTCCCCCTTCCCCGAGTCGTCGGCTCACCGCGGGCGGTAGGCGGCCAGGCGGACTCGTACGCGCGTACCCTCCTCGTCTACGAAGTGAACCCGCTCGTCGATGCACTCGAGCCCGAGTCGATCGAGTTGTTCGTAGAAGGCGGCCGTGTCGATGCGAAACGCATCGCCGAGGTACAGAACGCCACCCGGCGCCAGCGCCGACACGAGCGCCTCGGCCAGGGCAGAGAACGCCGTGCGCTCGTACAGGAGCTCCGCGGCGACGACGACGTCGAAGGTTCGCTCGGCAACCGCGCAGGCGACGTCGCCCTCGAGCACCTCCACGGGCACCGAAGCCCGCTCGCTGCTCGCGCGAACGAAGGCCAGCGCGACCGGGTCACGGTCCACCGCGGTCACCACGGCTCCTGCCTGCGCTGCGCAAAGCGAGATCAGGCCCAGACCGCAGCCGACGTCGAGCAGGCTCTTTCCGGCCGGCCTCGCATCTTCCAGCAGCCACTGGGCGACGAGGTGGGAACCGCTCCACACCAGCGCCCAGTAAGGCGGCTCGAAATCGTCGTCGCATAGAAGCTGGTCCCGGTCGAGCAGCGACTCCAACGACGCCACCGTGAGGAGTTCGACCTCACGACCACCGAGCGAATAGGAGGTCACCTCGGTCGGCCAATCGCCGATTCGCGCGGGCGCACGTTTCGAATCAGGAACCACCGGACGACCCCCGACGAACCAGGGCGCCGACCCGCGCGAGGACCGTCGTGATCTCCGTGAGCCCGAGCCGAGCCCCGGCCCACACGAACACCAGGGCCCCCACGGGCAGACAGGCGCCGACCGCAACGGCTCGGCCCGAAACCGACCCCAGAGGCAGGAGGGCCGCCACCCCTGCGCGCGTCGCCAGGCACGCCAACGCTACGGCGGCCGCCGCGAGCATCGTGCGCAGCAGGACACCCCCGAGCCCCACGGCAGGCCCCATCCTCCGGGTGAGGACCACGAACAGAACGAGGAAGTTCAAGAGCGCGACACAGGACGTGACCAGGGCGAGCGCGGCATGCCCGAAGCCGAAGTGGCGAATCGCCACCCAGTTGAGCGTCGCGTTGACGGCGATCGAGAGACAACTGACCAGCGCCGGCGTCCGGGCGTCCCCGAGCGCGTAGAACGCCGGGACGAGCACCTTGATGTTCGCGTATCCGGCGAGCCCGATCGAGTACGCGACCAGCGCCTCCGCCGCCATGGCGGTGTCGTGCGACCCGAACCGACCGTACTCGTACACGAGGCCGATAACCTGAGGGGCCAGGACCGCCAGGCCTATCGCCGAGGGGATGGTCAGGAGGAATACCAGCCCGAGCGCGCGCGTCACGGTGTCGTTGAATCCGCGCATGTCGTCGTGCGCAACGCGCCGCGACACGGCCGGAAGGGCCACGACTCCGATGGCGACACCGAACAACCCGATCGGCAGCTGCGTGAACCGAAACGCAACATTGAGCCAGGACACCGCGCCGTCCCCGAGCGTCGACGCGAAGTTGCTGTTGACCATCACGTTCACCTGCACGGCGGCCGCGCCGATGGTCGCGGGCGCCATCAGGGCCAGGACCTTACGAAGGCCCGAATCTCGAAAGGAGAGGACGGGCCGATAGCGGTAGTTCACGCGATACAGCGACGGCACCTGCACCAACAGCTGCAACGCACCTCCGATCAGCGTGCCAACGGCCATGCCGGTGATCGCCCGCGCCGCCGCCTCGGACGAGACGACGCTCCGCCCGCCCGACTCCCAAAGCTCGGACATGTACTCGGGAGCGAGCCACCAGGCCGTCGCGAGACCCGTCACGATCGATCCCAGGTTGAAGAAGCTCGATGCCGAGGCCGGAACCCCGAATCGCCCCTTCGCGTTCAGCATGCCCATGGCCACGGCGGCGAGCGCGATGAGCAGCAGGAATGGAAAGAGGAGCCGCGTGAGAAACACCGTGAGCTCTGTCTTGCCCGGCGTGGCGGCAAATCCCGGGGCGATGACGTCGACGAGCTGGGGAGCGCAGAGGATCCCCAGGACCACGATGCCGCCGACCACCAGCGCGAGAGCGTGCACCACCAGGTTGGCGAGGCGCCACGCGCTCGCTTCCCCCTCCTTCTCGAGCTTCTGCGAGAACGTGGTGACGAACGCCGCAGAGAGTGCGCCCTCTGCGAAGAGGTCTCGGAAGAGATTCGGGATGCGGAAAGCCGTGATGAACGCGTCGAGCTCGCGCCCTGCCCCGAAGAACCCGGCAAAGACCTGCTCGCGGATTAGCCCCAGAAGCCGACTGGCGAGGACCGCGCCCCCGACGACCGCGCCGGAGCGGGCGAGTCCACGCTCGGATGCCCCCTCTTCCGACCCGCTGGGCGTGCTCATTCAGCACGAGTCCGGTGAGACCGGACCACCCATCGCTTGACAGACCTCCACGCAGCAGATGGTATCGACGGCATGTTCGGTCTGGGTGTCCCCGAGCTGATCATCATTCTGGTGGTCGTGCTTCTCATCTTCGGTCCGCGCAAGCTACCGGAGCTCGGTAGCTTCGTCGGCAAGTCTCTCAAAGACTTCCGCGACGCCCTCGAGACTCGCGGCAACGACGACTCCGAGCCGCCACCGGCCCACGAGACGACCGAAACAAAGCGCGAACCCACCGACCACGAACCCCGTACCTGACGCGGAACCGGTCCGGTTCAGAAGCCGGTCACGGACCTCACGCGGCCGCGTTTCACCGTCACGGACTGGCGAGGCCCGTAAATCCATAGCGCCACGTCACGAGACTGGACCTGCACCTCCAGCGGCGAACCCAACTCGCGGACCAGCCGATCGACGGACCACCCCGTGCGGGGATGAGCCTCGGCAAAGCCGCGACGAGACGGGACCACGTACTCTTCGATCTGCGGAACGCCGGGCAGTGCCGGCTCGACCGGCTCCTGAACGACCGGCCGCTGCTCCAACTCCTGCAGCCGACCGTTCACTTCGTTCAGTTGCTGCTCGAGAGTCTGGATCGTGTGCGACTGCATCGCCACGCGCTCTCGCATCCCCTGGACGGCCATCTCCGACGCGCCGGCCCCAGCGGTGCCGGTGACGGCGGCCTCCTCCTGGAGGTCGCGGACGATGGTACCTAGCTGCGAGCCGGGGGCACCGGACCTGAGGCCGCCGGACACGTCCACCTTCGTGCGCCGCTGGGGCACCTCCGGCTGAGCCGGGCTCGCGCCGTCGGACCGAGCGACCGGCTTCGCGTTCGCGCTCTTCACCCGCGAGACCTTCTCGGCCGCAGCGCTCCCCACGAGTTCGATGCGCGACGGGTCGGTCAGCTCCAGCCGGAGCCGGCCCTGGCGGTCCTCCACGACGCCCCGCAGCCGGATGATCTGCCGCTCATACGTCTTGGGGTCGGGGAAGCCCGCACGGCTCTCGCCGGGGATGGTGGCCACGAAACCCGCCCAGCCCGCCTCGAACGACAGGAGGCAGGCCCGGGGCGAGCACATGACCTGCTGGACGAACCCCTCGATCGTCACCGCCTGCCCGACATGCTGCCCGGCCTCGCCGGGCGAGATCCCGTAGGCGCGCCCGCAAAGCGGCCCCAGCAAAACCAGAATCAGGACCGCGGTCGGGCCGAGACAGCCCGCCCGGCCCCGGATTCGCCCGGACGCTTGTCGTGGCTCCCGAGCTTCCCTAACATTCCTCAGACGCTCTCTCCCATGGCTCAGACCCCTACAATCCGACAAACCAAGCGCATCGGGCACTACGCCTTGGGTGTGGACTGGCTCGACGGGCATGACTCGATCATGCCTTACACGAGTCTCCGCGCCCACTGCCCCTGCGAAGAATGCGCCGCCATGCGAGAACGCGACGAGGCCCCGGGCAACCGCGGCATCCAACTCACATCGGTCGACGTCCTGGGCGAAGCGAGCGCCTTCCTGACCTGGTCCGACGGCCACGAGAGCGTCTACCTGCTTCCCGAACTCCGTGCGCTCTGTCGCTGCGCGTACTGCGCGGGCGAACCGGAACGCCCGATCACGGGCTGAGCGCGAGTCTCATGCGTCAGCCTTCGATTGAAATGGCCTTGGTCGGACAGCCCTTTACCGCGGCGTCCACCTTCGCGCGCAGTTCTTCACCCGGATTCTCCTGCAGGATGTAGAGGAAGTTGTCCTCCCGTACCTCGAAGACCTCGGGTGCAGCTGCCTGGCAGACTGCATTGCTATTGCACTTGTCGAAATCAACTACGATTTTCATCAAAACCACCCTCCCGCCCGTAGGCTCCGGGCGCTCTAACACAACCAGGATCGACGATGAAGCCGCGTTCGGCCGTGCCGACGCGCCTCGATCCGTATCCACCTGAGGAAGATCTCTTGTCCATTCTCGTTTTGCTTCGCCACGGCCAGTCCCAGTGGAACCTGGAGAACAAGTTCACTGGCTGGGTCGACGTCCCCCTTACGGAACAGGGTATCGAGGAGGCTCACCGTGCGGGTAAGCTCCTCAAGGAGTCCGGCATCGCCTTCGCACGGTGCTTCACCTCCGAGCTCGAGCGCGCCCAGGAGACGCTGCGCATCGCGCTCGAGGAGATGGGCCTCCCCGACCTGCCCGTCACCCGCGAGCAAGCGCTGAACGAACGCCACTACGGCGATCTGCAGGGGCTCGACAAGGCCGAGACGGCGAAGAAGTACGGCGACGAGCAGGTGCACATCTGGCGCCGTAGCTATGACGTAGCGCCGCCGAACGGCGAGAGCCTGAAGCACACGGCGGCCCGAACCCTCCCCTACTTCTCGCTGCAGATCCGGACGTGTCTCGACGCAGGCGAGAACGTCCTCGTGGCCGCGCACGGAAACAGCTTGCGATCGATCGTGATGGAGCTCGAAAAGCTCACCCGCGAGCAGGTCCTCGAGCTGAACATCGCGACCGGCGTGCCTCTGGTGTACGATTTGGACATCAACGGCAAGATCCTCAGTCAGAAGATCCTGGAGTAGGACCTCAGCCGAGGGCGGACAGCAGCTCGTCGAGCACCGCGGTCGCATCCCCGACCACGCCGAGATCCGCGCCTTCGAAGATCTCCGCCTTCGGGTCGTTGTTGACGGCCACGATCGTTCCGGCGCGGCGTACGCCGACCATGTGGTTGAACGAGCCGCGGACTCCGAACGCCAGGTAGAGGTCCGGGGCGACGCTGCGTCCCGAGAGGCCGACCTGCGCCTGGCGCGCGAGCCATTTGAGGTCACACACGCGTCGCGTCCCGGCGACGACGCCACCGAGCCTCTTGGCGAGCCGAACCGCCTTCTCCACACTCGCTTCCCCGAGACCGAACCCTACACACACGACGACCCGAGCGTCTTCCATGGCCGCCTCTTCGGCGCCGACCTCAGCTTCGAAACGACGAACCCGGACCGGGCTCGCCTCGACCGGGGGCGTCGACAACGCGACGGCGCGAGCCGCAGGACGCGCATCGTCTTGCATCGCACGCTCGAGCACGCCGGGGCGAAGCGTCACCATCTCGGGCTTCGTCTTCGATAGAATCGGCGCGACGACCTGGCCGCCGAACGCCGGCTTCAACTGCTGCAGGCGACCGTCGCCGTCGAGCTCCACGCCGATCGCATCGCCGGTGAGCCCGAGGCTGAGACGCGCCGCGAGCTGCGGAACGAGGTCGCGCCCGAGGACCGTAGCCGGGGCCAACACCATCCGTGGCCGTCGATCTCGGATGGCCGCCGCGAGCACGTCGACCGACGCACTCACCGGCGCGTTGCTCTCGAACAGAACATCGGCTCCACGTCGGCCCATCTCCGCGGCGAGGGACGCCACGGGCGCCCGTGTGTCGTCCGGAAGAGGGGGGTCGAGCAGAAACACGGATGTCGATGCCGCCAGCGACGCAGCCAGGCGGTCGGCTGCCGCCAGCAACTCCCACGTCACGGGGCGAACGGCCCCCTCGGGCCCCCGTTCGCCCAGAACCCAGATCTCGGGCCCGTCGGCTGTGGCCGTATGGACCAGCGCTGCGCCTGCCGAGCGCCCCGCACCCTCCTCGTCCGCACGATGGGCAACCTCGACGACCGCCTGAATCGCTGCCGCACGGTCGTCTTCGTGGACGACGCGAGCTTGCTTGCGTTCCGAGAGGACGGGTTGGACCTCTTCGACCCATGTCGGGGAACCGGCTTGGCCGTAGTCGCTCTCGTCACCACCGAGATCCGCGATCGACCAGACCTCGACCGGCCCGTTCTCCGTCGCGTCCTCGTCGGGCAGAACACGCGGAATGCGGCTCTTCCATCGATCCGTGCACGTGACGACCACCGGCGCGGGGACATCGACCTCGATGAAGCCGTCGTCCCCCTCGCACTCCGCGTCGAGCGCCCATCCTCCGTCGCTCGCCGAGATCTCGAGGCGCCGCACACCGCCGAGGAAGGAAACCCCAAGCAGTGCGGCGACTTCCGGACCAACCTGGCCCGTCTCCGAATCGATGCTGTACCGCCCCGCGAGGACGAGATCGAAGCCGATGCGTTCGGTCGCTCGCGCCAGGGCGCGCGACGTCGCGAGCGTGTCGGCGCCGGCGAAGCCGCGATCGCTCAAGTGCACCACGCGGTCGGCGCCGAGACCGAGGCACTCCCGCAGGATGCTCTCCGCTTGCGGCGGCCCCATCGTGACGGCGGTGATGGTACCGCCATGCTCTCCCTTCAGTCGGTGCGCCTCGAGAACCGCGCGGCGATCGAACGGGTTCATCATCGAATCGACGCCGTCTCGGCGAAGCCGACGGGTTTCCGGGTCGATCTGGAGTTCTGAAACCTCCGGCACCTGCTTCACGAAAACGACGATGCGCATGAGATCCGACTCCGACTAAGAGGTGGGCCGCAGTACCTCGTCACCGCCCATGTAGGGCAAGAGCGCCTCGGGGACGCGGACGGAGCCGTCGGCCTGCTGGTAGGTTTCGAGAACGCCGATCAGCACGCGCGGGAGCGCCAATCCGGACCCGTTCAGGGTGTGGAGGAACTCCGGCTTGGCACCGGGCTCGCCTCGATAGCGGATTCCAGCGCGGCGGGCCTGGAAGTCGCGGAAATTCGAGCAGGAACTCACCTCGAGCCACTCGCCGCACCCCGGGGCCCAGAGCTCTACGTCGTACTTCATGGCCGAGACGAAGCTCAGGTCGCCCGTGCACATCTGGATGACGCGATGAGCGAGACCGAGCCGACGACAGATGTCCTCGGCGTCGTCGAGCAAGCTCAGGAGCTCGGCGTCCGACCGCTCGGGAGCGACGAACTTCACCATCTCGACCTTGTCGAACTGGTGACCACGCTTGATGCCTCGCACATCGCGCCCCGCGGACATCCGCTCGCGCCGGAAACACGGGCTGTACGCCACGTGACGGACGGGCAAGTCCGCGCTGTCGAGGATCTCCTCGCGGTACATGTTCGTGACCGGAACTTCCGCGGTCGGCACGAACCAGAAGTCGTCTTCCGCATCCCGGTACATCGTGTCGCCGAACTTCGGGAGATTCCCGGTGCCCACGAGACACTCGGACCTGACCATCGCCGGCGGGTACACCTCGACGTAGCCGTGTTCGCGGGTGTGCACGTCCAGCATGAAGCTGATGAGCGCGCGCTGCAGCCGCGCGCCCGGGCCGGTCAGGAGGTAGAACCGTGAGCCGGAGATCTTCACGCCACGCTCGAAGTCGATCGCGCCCAGCGCCGGCCCGAGGTCCCAGTGGCACTTCACGTCGAAGTCGAATTGGGGCAGAGCCTCCGCCTCGCGAAGAACGATGTTGGCGGAATCGTCGGCACCGAACGGGACGTCGGGATGCGGAAGATTGGGGATCTCCAGCATCCTCTGCCGAAACTCCGCGTCCGCCTCCTCGGCGACCGCCTCGGCGGCAGAAATCTCGGCGCCCAGAGAACCAACCGCCGCGCCGGCGGCCTTGCGCTCCTGCGGCGGAAGCTTGCCGATCTCCTTGGAACGGCGTCCTCGCTCGGCCCGCTTGGTCTCGAGCTCGTGCAGCGCCTCGCGTCGCTTTTTGTCGATCGCAAGGATGTCGTCGACGACCGAAGCCGGACACTGCACCTTTGCGAGGCCGGCTTTCACTTGGTCGGGGTCTTCACGAATGAGACGGATGTCCAACATGGGGCTCTCTCGTAAACACGTCGGCGGCCAAGGAAAAAGGGGGGCCGTCAGAACGGGCTATCGAAGGCACTCCGAATCAGCGTGCAGACCGGATGCCCTTCCCCCCACTCGACACCGACGACGTCGAACCGCGCCGCCACGGCACGGCGCTGCCTCGATAGGTAGGCCGCCGCCACGCGGGCGATCCGAGCCTGTTTCTCCCGGCCGATCGTCGCGAGAGGGCCCCCGTGGCGCCGACTCGACCGCGAGCGGACCTCGATGAAGACGGTCGTGGAACCATCGAGGGCCACCACATCGACCTCCGCCCCTGCGAGCCGAACGTTGCGGGCCACGATCGTGTAGCCGCTGCGTACGAGAAGTTCGCAAGCGGCGTCCTCGGCCGCTCGGCCGCGCGCGATCCTTGGATCCTTTGCCCGTGCCATGAGCCGAGCAGGCTCCAACGGGCAGCGCCTCGGCTCAAGCCGTATCCGTACCCTCTTCCGAGACAATCCGAAGCCCGGTCGGGAGCGCCTCGGACAGCATCAGCGCCTGCTGACTCGCGTCCATCGGCACGAGCTCGCGAACCCAGCGGGCGAAGCCCTTGCCGGCCGGCTCTCGATCGAGTCGCTCTGCGACTGCACTAGCCGACTCGGGGCCGACATCCCGCGCGGGGTCACCCGTGCGGCGAGCCATCTGCGCAACGGCGAGCGCCAAGCTCGACGAGCGCTCCCACTTCGCCCGGACGAGCTTCTCGAGCCACGCCTCCGCCGACTCTCGGCTCACCACCGTGTTTGCGGGGCCGTAGACCGGGGCCCGTGCGGCGAGCCGACCCAAGGCCCAGATCTCCGCCTCCGAAGCCTTTCCCTTGGCGACGCGTGGAACGAGCGCGGCCGCGAGTTCCTGCTTCGCGTGCGCATCGATCCGCTCGAGACTCGCGGCAACCTGCCAGAGCTCGCGGGCTTCCTGCTTGCCCGCTTTCCAGCGAAGCGGCTTCCCCTTCTTGCGCGCCTCCGGAAGGAGCACCGGTCGGACCTCCTGGTGAATCACCTGCTGCTGCGAACGGGTCAGCCCGCCGGCGGCGCGTTTCCACATGGTCCACCACTCCGCACGCCCCTGGGTCGCGTTCGCGAACGCCAGCCCGCGATCGAAGAGTCGCCAGAGCTGCTCCGTGCGCCACGAATCACGCTCCTCTCCCCACCCGGGCCGCAACAGAAAACCGGCGAGGTTGAACCAGCGTGCTTCGTGGTCGGGCGTGCGGTGTCGGCCCTTCTCGAGCTCGAGCAGCCTGTCCAGGAGTCGGCGGATGCAGGCGAGCGGCCACGCGTCCTTTCCCGCGGCGAGCGCTTCTTCGAGTCGGCGCGTGATCTGTACCGGCTCGATCTCGTCGCCCGAGAAGCACGCATCGAGCAGCGAGAGCGCCGCGTCCACCGAATCGTCGGGAACGATGAGTTCCTGGGTATCGTCAGGCACCGACCCGTCGGCATCCGGACCGGTTGCGCCTTCCTGGCCCGTGCGGGCGCGAAGATCGAAGCTAAGCCGCCAACGATGATCGGTGTTCCGCGAAAGACACCAGACCTCGAGGGTCCCGGTCTCGGTGAGGTGCACCCGCAAGTAGACGGGCACATCGCGCGCAGCCAGCGACTTTCCGAAGCGGAGCACCGTCGCCATCTCCGGTAGCTCGAGTACACTGTGGGCCGGCACGTCGAGAACGGCGCCCGCATCGTCACCGGTGCGCGTGCTCGACGCGTAGATGCTGAAACGGACGGGCTGGTTGGCGGCGACGACGAAATCGTGATCTCGCACGTCGATCTCTGCGCCTTCCTCCATCCCGCGCGGTGCGATGCAGAGCACTCGATGGTTCTCCGCCTCACGATCGTCCTGCAGGCCGAGGTAGTACGACCGGGCCGCACCGCCCGCGATGCGAACCCCGAAACCGCGGCGGGCGAACCCGTACGCGACCGCCCCCCGAGACACCGCCAGGTCGAGATCTGCGCCGGCCAGCTCGATCGGCCGCTTCCCCGACCACGTTTCCAGGAGATCCATGACCCGCGACCGAACGGCATCGGGCTTTACGGCGCCTCCGTTGAACAGGACCGCATCGGGAACCGCCGCTTCCTGCCCGGTTCCATCCGCCGTCCGAAGGAATGTGGCGAGGTGACGCGTGATCGACGGATCGGACGAGTACGGAAGTCCGAACTCGACCAGCCCGGCACGACTCCCCCTCTCCGGCTCGGCCGACGCGTCGACAGCGGGAAAGAAGCCATCTAGAACTTCGTCGAGAATGTCCTTCCCGACGAGGTCGGCGCGCACCGTTCCGGCCACGACGCCTCGGCCGCGACCGGCGACGGACACGGGCACCTTCTGCGGTGGGTCTTCCCCGAGGAGCCGCTCCTTCGCTTCGCGGCACAGCGCGGAGAGCTGCTGCCACCGGGCCGCGTCCAGCCCCGCACTTCCCGCGCGGGCGAGGATCCGCGTCGCGAGCGCCAGGTCCATGTTGTCGCCGCCGAGCAGGATGTGGTCGCCCACCGACACGCGCTCGAGCCCGACCCCGTCGGCCGAACGGCGAACGGCGACAGTCGAAAAATCAGTCGTGCCCCCACCCACGTCGAGAACGAGGATCGTCTCGTGCCCTTCGAGCGCTTCACGCCAGTCGTCGTGAGCAGCGATCCAGGCGTAAATCGCCGCCTGGGGCTCCTCCACGAGGCGCAGCCGCGGAAGCCCCGCGTCCGCGGCGGAGCGAACGGTGAGCTCGCGTGCGACTTCATCGAACGAGGCCGGAACCGTGAGAACGAGATCCTGCTCCTCGAGCGGCGCCTCCGGGTGCGCTACGTTCCAGGCCGCGCGGAGGTGCGACAGGATGGCCGTCGACGCCTCGACCGGCGAGACCTTCGTAACGTCTTCAGAACCTCCCCACGGCAAGATCGCAGCGTCGCGGTCGACGCCGCCGTGACACAGCCACGACTTGGCCGAAACGACCTGCCGACCGGCGACGCGGGCCCCGAGCTTCCGAGCCAAAGCCCCGACCGCACGTCGTTCATCCTTCGCCCAGGGCAGTTCCAGAGCCCCGTCCGGCACGTCATGCTCGCCGGCCAGATAGAGCGCGGACGGCAGCACCGGGCGTGCGGCGACCTCCCCCTCTCCGACGAGCTGCGCGATCTCGAATGACTCGATGGCGCCACCCGAGACCCGGCCCCACGAAACCGTCGTGTTCGTCGTTCCGAGATCGATACCGACGACGAACTGCGGAGATTCGCTCACCCGCGCCCACCCGCCTCACGCACGGTGAACTCCAGACGCCAGCGCGGGCCCTTCCCACGACCCACGAAGAACAGCTCCAGAGTACCGATCTCGGTGACGTGCGCGCGCAGGCGGACCGGCACACGCTCGCCACTTTCGCCCTCCAGTTCGACGTGAAGTGGGGCGAGTTCCTCGAGATCTCCGGTATCGAACTCATCGAGCACCTGCCCCGGGGCGTCCTCGTCACGCGTCGTCGAAGCAAAAAACCGGAACTCGCCGGTCTGCCCGACCAGGAGCCCGAACTCGCTGCCCGGAACTTCGAGCTCGGTTCCTTCCTCGACCCCGAAGGGGACCACGCACAGACCCTTAACAGGGGCCGGGTGCCCGGGAACCGCCGGCATCGAACTGGCGATCCCGACGTAGTACGAGCGTGCCGTTCCACCGCGAATCCGAACGCCCGTGCCTCGACGCGCGCGTCCGTAACAGGCGGCACCGCGCGCGACGGCATGCGCCAGATCCGCCCCGGACAGGACGCGCGGCGGAGGCGCCTTGGCACTCTTCGCCCAGTCGCCCACGACGTCCTCAATACGCGCCCGAATGCCCTCGGCCGCCATGACGCCGCCGTTGAAGAGCAACGCCGTCGGCAAGGGCGCCGCATCCTCCTTGCCCTGTGCGGCCTCGACAGCGCCCTGATGGGCACCGAGAAAGTCAGCCAGGTGCCGGGTGATGGCGGCGTCGGCAGCGAACGGCAGACCGATCTCGGAAAGACCGGCGGCCTCGTCTCGCGCAACGCGAGCATCCGACGCCACCTTCGGGAAGAACCCGTCGAGGAGAAGCTCGTTCACCTGCGTCCGTGTCAACTCGCTACGAAGTGTCCCACCGATGAGCTTCTTTCCGCGGCCGAGCACGGAGATCGGCACCGCGTCGGGCCCGTCCGCGGACAGAAGCCCTTCCTTCGCCACGCGGCAGCTCTGGACCAGGCCGCGTAGCTGCCATGGGTCGAGCCGCTTTCCGTCCTTCGCGAGACTGCTGCGGACCGCGAACGCGAGCGCGAGGTCCATGTTGTCGCCGCCGAGGAGAATGTGGTTCCCGACGGCGACGCGCGTGAGGGAGAGACCTCCCTCTTCCTCGTCCACCAGGACCAAGCTCAAGTCCGTGGTGCCTCCGCCGACGTCGCAGACGAGGAGAACGTCCCCGACGGCCACCTGCTCGCGCCAGTCCTCCCCGGCCTGGTCAAGCCACGCGTATACCGCCGCCTGCGGCTCCTCGATCAGGTGGACGCGCGCAAGACCCGCGGCCTTCGCCGCTTCGACGGTCAATTCGCGCGCCGCCGCATCAAACGATGCGGGAACCGTCAAGTATACATCTTGCTCCGCCAGGGGAGCCGCCTCACTCTTGCCGAAGCTCTCGTCCCAAGCCGCCCGTAGGTGCGCGAGGTACGCCGTAGACGCCTGGAGGGGCGAGACGCGTTCCGTGCCCCCGGTCTCGGCTCCGCCCTCGACCCAAGGAAGAATCGCCTCCTTGCGATCCACATTTGCATTGCACAACCACGACTTGGCCGACGACACGACACGGTCCGGCGATTCCGCAGCCCTCTTCGACGCGAGCGTACCCACGACATGACCGGCCTCCGGGGCGCCCCAGGGAAGCCGAATCGACTTCGCCGGCACCTCCTCTCTCCGCGGGATGAGGAGGAACGAGGGGAGCTGTGAGCGCGCTTCGACGGTGCCGGGAGACGTGAGTTGAGGCACTTCGAGGAGGCGCACCTCGGCGCCTTCTCCGCCCCCCGTATCCGTGTAGGCGAGGACCGAGTTCGTCGTACCCAGATCGATGCCGACGATGAACCGTGCGTCACCTTCGCTCGCCGGTCCGCTCATTCGCCGCCGACCTCGACCTCCGCGGGTGCGAGGATCGTGGGGTCGCTCCCGGGCGTCGGGACGGGCAGTCGCGCGTCAGTTGCCTTCCAACCCCCGTGTCGCAAGACCCCCTTGTACGGGGGCTCACCGGAGGGGTTCCCTGTGACCCGGATCAGGGCCGGGTCGAAGTCGGCCGGGACCTCGACAGGGTCACCGTCTTCACCTTCCAAGATCGCAACCATTCCGAGGCGCTCGTCGACGGCCTTGCGCAGCGAGGAGTGGATGCCGCGGACGGCCGCCCCCACCTGCTCGTCGCTGTAGTCGTCGAGGTTCTCGCGGACGAAGTCGACCAACCGAGCCTCTTCCTGGAGCGCGGCAAGAAGCCGGAGCCCCGCAGCACCCGGCAGCTCGGCAGGGGCCTCCTCGTGTTCTTCTGCGTCTTGCGCCCCCTTCGCCGCCCCACCTTTGGGCGCGACGACCAACAGCAGGAGGGCTAGGAGAAAAGGCCCGACCGTCGGGAGGAGGAGCCAGGGCAGGAGGCCCGCGCCCTGGGCCGCGCGAAACGCGGCCCCGACGCCTCCGTCCGCCGCAGCCCGCACGGCTGCCAGTGCCTCCGCCGGCCCGGGGGCGGCGAGTTGGTACAGCGCGAACCCGCTGCCCGCGGCAAGCGCCACCGACAGCACACTCGTGACGTAGATTCCCGTCTTGCGGGAGGAGGCCTCAGCCATGCATTGCTCCTGTTTTCGCGGACTTGCCGTACTGGGGATACGCGTGCACGCCGGCGGCGAAATTGCCGCCTCGGGCGAGCGCTGTTAACGCATAACAAATGCCGGTCTCCCTGGAAGACGTCGACCACATCGCGCTCCTCGCGCGCCTGGGGCTGACGGACGATGAGCGTATGGCGCTGCGAGGCGAACTCGAGGCGATCCTCGGGTACGTCGAACAGCTGAGCGAAATCGACACGAGCGAAGTCGAAGCGACGGCGAGCACCGTCGAGACGCCGGCCCCCGTTCGGCCCGACCGAGCAGTCAATGAGGCCCGCGCCGACCAGATGGTCGCCAATGCACCCGACCGCGACCGCACCTACCTGCGCGTCCCGAAGATCCTCGAGTAATGGCCAACCTCGATCTGTGGACCATCCAAGACGCGCGCCGCGCGCTCGATGCGGGGGACACGTCTTCCGTTGAGCTGACGGAGGCCCTTCTAGGCCGGATCTCCGCACACGAACCCACCATCGGCGCGCTAATCACCGTCACGGGCGAGCGGGCGCTCGCCGACGCGCGCGCAGCCGACGAGCGGCGTGCCAGCGGCGAACGCAAGCCCCTGCTCGGAATTCCCATCGTCCTGAAGGACATCTTCGCGACCGAGGGCATCCGCACGACGTGCGCGTCGAAGATCCTCGAGGACTTCGTCCCACCGTACGATGCCGACGCGACGACCCGCCTTGCCACCTCCGGTGCCGTGCTTCTCGGAAAAGCCAACATGGACGAGTTCGCGATGGGCTCGTCGAACGAGAACTCCGCCTTCGATCCGACCCGGAACCCGTGGGATCCCTCCCGCGTGCCCGGCGGATCGTCGGGTGGCTCCGCGGCCGCCGTGGCGGCCGGCGAGTGCCTGGGCTCGCTGGGGACCGACACCGGCGGATCGATCCGCCTTCCGGCCAGCTACTGCGGCGTCGTGGGCCTCAAACCCACCTACGGACGCTGCTCCCGCTACGGCGTCATCGCCTACGCCTCCTCGCTGGACCAGGTGGGGCCCTTCGCCCACACCGCCCGGGACGCCGCGACCCTTCTCCAGGTCATCGCCGGGCACGACCCACGGGACTCGACGTCTGCACACCGGGAGGTGCCCAACTACGAAGCCGCGCTCACCGGCGATCTCTCCGGCGTGCGCATCGGCGTCCCCGCCGAGTACTTCGTCGACGGGCTGGCCCCCGCCGTCGAGAAGGCAACCCGTGACGCGATCGAAACGCTTGGAGCGCGCGGCGCGAAGATCGTGAACGTGAGCCTGCCGCACACCTCGTACGCCGTCGCCACCTACTACCTCCTCGGAACCGCGGAGGCGTCGTCCAACCTCGCACGCTACGACGGCGTGAAGTACGGGCTGCGCACCCAAAAGGGCGGCGAGCTGCTCGACATGTACCGACAGACGCGCGACGAAGGCTTCGGAACCGAAGTAAAGCGAAGGATCCTGCTGGGTACGTACGCGCTCTCCGCCGGTTACTACGACGCGTACTACTTGAAGGCTCAGAAGGTCCGAACATTGATCCGACAAGACTTCATCCGCGCGTTCGAGTCGTGCGATCTCATCGCGAGCCCCACCGCCTCCACGACGGCGTTCCGCCTCGGCGAGCGCAGCGACGACCCGCTCAGCATGTACCTCACCGACATCTTCACGGTCCCGGCGAACCTAGCGGGCCTGCCCGGGCTTTCTCTGGCCTGCGGGTTCGACGACAACGGCCTTCCCATCGGCTTGCAGATCCTGGCCCCGGCATTCGCCGAGGCCGAGGCCCTTCGAGCGGCCGATGCGTACCAGCGCGACACCGATTTCCACACCCGTCGCCCCGCCCTTTCCCAGGGAGACTCGAGCCGATGAACCAGGATACCCGCGCCGGCCAGGACGCTCCGCCCGATTACGGCGATTGGGAACCCGTGATCGGACTCGAGGTCCACGCCCAACTCCTAACGGAGTCGAAGCTATTCTGCGGCTGCTCGGCGAGCTTCGGGGCAGCCCCCAACTCGCACACGTGCCCGGTCTGCATGGGCTTTCCCGGCGTCCTCCCGGTCTTAAACGAACGCGCACTGGAGTTGTCGCTCCGGACCAGCGTCGCCACCGGTTGCCGCATCCCACCAGTCGCCCGTTGGGCGCGCAAGAACTACTTCTACCCAGACCTTCCCAAGGGCTTTCAGGTCAGCATGTTCGACGAACCGCTGGCCGTGGAGGGCTTCGTCGAGATCGACACCCCGGAGGGACTGAAGAGCGTGCGCCTCACGCGCATTCACATGGAGGAGGATGCCGGCAAAAGCATCCACGACGCCCATGAGGCGCACTCCCTCGTGGACCTGAACCGAACGGGCGTCCCCTTGATGGAGATCGTCAGCGAGCCGGACATGTCGTCCGCGGCGGAAGCCGTCGCCTACCTCCGCGCCCTTCGCTCGATCCTGCTCTACCTCGAGGTGTGCGACGGAAACATGGACGAGGGCAGCTTTCGCTGTGACGCCAACGTGTCCGTGCGAAGGCTCGGCGCCACCGAGCTGACCACCCGAACTGAAACCAAGAACATGAACTCGTTCCGGAGCGTCGAGCGAGCGATCGACTTCGAGATCCGCCGCCAAATCGAACTGGTTGGAGACGGCGGTCGCGTCACCCAGGAAACGCGCAGCTGGGACGCCGACCGCGGCCGCTCGACGCCGATGCGATCCAAGGAACACGCACACGACTACCGCTACTTCCCCGAGCCCGACCTCCTTCCGCTGGAGACGTCGCAAGAGCGCGTAGAAGCGCTCCGCGCCGAGCTCCCGGAGCTACCACGAGCCCGTCGCGCGCGCTTCGTCAGCCAGTACGGCTTGCCGGAATACGACGCCGAGGTGCTGACCGCGCGACGCGACCTCGGAGACTACTTCGAAGCGGCGGTCGCCGTGCATGACAGCGCAAAATCCATCTCCAACTGGGTCATGGGCGACGTCTTGCGGCTGGTTCGAGAGGGTCGTCTGGACGGCGCACTCGTCATCCAGAAGTGGCCCGTCTCAGCAGACCACCTCGCACAGCTCGTCCAACTGATTGATGACTCGACGATCAGCGGGAAGATCGCCAAGACCGTGTTCGACGAGATGCACCAGTCGGGCGACGCCCCGGGAGACATCGTAGAGCGAAAGGGCCTGCGTCAAGTCACCGACCAGAGCGCCATCACCGCCGCGGTCGATAGCGTGCTCGAGCAACAGCCGGACAAGGTCGCCGAGTACCACGGAGGCAAGGATAAGCTCATCGGTTTCTTCGTCGGACAGGTCATGAAGGCCACTGGCGGCAAGGCCAACCCGAAGGCCGTGAACGAAATCCTTCGCGCACGGCTCGCAAAGCCCTGACCCGAACGCCGCCTTACGACGCCGGCGCGCGGATTCGCTCGGGCCGCCGGTGCATTTGCACGAACCACAGCGGAACGCCGTAGTGAGCCGGTGACGCTACGAACCATCGGCGTGCCTCCTCCAGCGGAATCTCCGCAACCATCTCGGGCTCGAACCAGGGCCAGACGAACTCACTCTCGATCCAGCGACGGGCGTCACTAGGAGGCAGGAGGAGATACACCTCGAACCCATCGGCAAGCGCCTGGTCGAGGATGTAGGGCGGCGTAACGCCCCATCGGGTCACCTCACGAAGGTAGACCGCATTCGCGTCGGTGTAAAAATTGATGTTCTCTGCCGGGCGTCCAATCTCCGAACTCGTGATGATCAGCGCCTTGTCGCTCGTGGCTCCCTCGATCGTCTCTCGAGCGATCTGGACCTGCTCCTGCTGGAAGCTCCCGCGGAGCCCGATGCGGGAACTGGTACGTACGGCCACGACCCCGGAGAGACTCAGCCCTAGGACGATCGCGAACACCCACTTGGCGCGCCCACCGGGAAAAAACACGCCAACGAGCAGGGCGGCCGCCAAGGCCCCCTCGAGCGCAACGGTGGCCCACGGACGCGCGCTCACCTCTTCGACGTCCGGTACTCCGAGGCCCCACGTGCACAATCCGATCACGACGGCCGCTCCACCGAGGGCAACCCACGTGCGAACCCCGCGGCGCCGCGCCTCGTCCGTTGCCGCAGCAACCGTCACCGCGCCGTAGATGACGAGCAAGCTGGACAACAGGATGCTGCCCGCCAGATAACGAGGGTCCGGCCGGGTCCAAAGACTGAAGAAGAGTGTCGACACCACCACGTAGGGCACCGTCAATAGAAACAGCGGCAATCGCCGCACTGCCGCCAGCGCACCGAAGCAACCCAGTGCGCCGCCGAGCGGTCCGAACACGGACAGATAGAGATCCAGGTTCTGCGGAAGCGTCGTCCGGAGGTGGGCAAGTCGGAGCCCTCCTCCCTGGAGAAGGCGGGCGGCACGTTTGTCGGCCACCGATGTCGCCGCCTGGGCATGCGCCCTCGTCGGCCCCGCGACTCGTGCGATGGCATCGAGAACGTCTTCGTCGGACCGATCGTCCACACTCGACAACACCCGGTTGAGTTCCATCGCCTGCGTCGGACGCAGCGGGTTCCCCGTCGCGATCCAGTTGTACGTGAGAAGCGGAAGCACACCGACGAGGAGTGCCGCGGCTCCCGCCAGAATGTCCCGTCGCGCCCAGGGCCTCCACTGAAACGCCAGCGCAATGGCAGGGACGGCGTACAGAACCGCATCGATCCGCGTGCTGATGGTGCAGCCGAGAAGAAAGCCGGAGACGATCCAACGGGTGACGGACCGGCGCGACCCGGGCACCGGCACCAAGACCCCGAGGCCCGCGAGCGCAAACGTGTGGGCGGGCACGTCGCGCAGGGGCGAAATCGACCACAGCAGCACGTAGGTCGGCAGCAGCGTGACCAGGAGCGCCGCACCCAGCCCGAGCCAATCGGAGTCGAGGACCCTGCGGCCCAGCCAGAACAGCGTCGCCAAGAGGAGTCCGGCAGCGACCGGGTTCACCAGATGTGTCGCCGCCGGGCCGAAGACGATCTGGACGAGTGCCAGGATCAGCGGGAAACCCGGTGCATAGCGGCAAAACAACTCGCCGGCGTGGTACACGTACGTTTGGCCCAGGACGTCCGCGTCCAGACCCGCCGGCAGGAACTGGCGCAGAACCTCGAGGAACGGCCATTCGTGCAGGACCCGGCCATGGACCAGGTCTTTTGCGAACGTCAGGTACCCGAACTGGTCGATCGCGAGGTACCACGTCGTCCGCCGCGCGACCCAGGTGATCACCACAGCGACCAGTGCCGCCGCCAGAGCTCGCGCCAGCCAAGTCAGAGGCTCCTGTCGCGCCGGGGCGGTCGAATCCGCTGCGTTCACCGGTCCGAGGGATACCAAGGGCGAGGCCGCGCGGCTACCACCGCGTCGGAAACGGCGCCTCAGACCATCCGCATCGCCATGTACTCTGCGTAGTCGAGGCGGAATTTTCGCGGGGATCACACAGGATTCCCGGCTCCTCGCGCAGCCTGCTCAGCCGCATCCGGGTGCTAGAGTGAATCTCCGCGGTCATCGAGTTTGCAGCGCAGAACGGGACCTCGCACACCGTCTTGTGCCTCCGTATGCAGGTCGAAATCACGCGTAAAGCCCTTCGAGTGCGAGAAGCTCCCAAAAAGTGGGACAATCGGGGCTTTTTCCTCCGAGGAACCGAATAATCCCGTTGACTGTTCCGAGGCAGGCCCCGTATTACACTAGTTATGCAGCAGCTGCAGCCGAAGGTGGCCCATTTCGCGCCCTTACTTGGTCGAGCAAGGCGCGACCTGGAATCGCTCACGGCCTGAACCCCCAACCCCCTAATTAGGAGGACACATGAAGAAGTTCCTGGGAACCATGACAGCCCTAGCGGTCGCGCTCAGCGCGTCTGCCGCGATGGCTGGCGTTTACGTATCTGGCCCTCTGCCGTCCGAGTTCACGAACTTGGTGCCGAGCCTCAGCTCCGGCTTCATTCCGCCGAACCCGGACGTATTCAAGGCCGTTAGCAAGGCCTCTAAGGAAGGTTCCAAGCTCGCCGGTGGCCTTTCGAAGTGCTTTAGCAAGGGCGCAAAGAGCGTCTCGAAGGGCAGTGCCTCCGGCGTTGACACCTGCATCAATGACGCCAAGAAGGGCGTCTTGACCAAGTACTTCGCCAAGATTGCCAGCATTGCTTCGAAGTCACCGCTTCCGGCGTGCCACAACTTCGCCCTGGACGGAAACCTGATCCGCGTCCTGACGAAGACCTTCAACCCGCAAGTCTACTGTCAGTCCCCGAGCGGTGCGTTCATCGACCACGCGGGCTTCTAAGCTAGCTTGATTCGGGCGGCTCACGCTGCCCGGTCAGCTCGACCATACGACGACGGCCCCGGCGGCTCACGCTGCCGGGGCCGTCGTTCGTTTGGGGTCCGACTCGGGCCGGGCCGGCGCGATCGAGCACCCTGCCCCCCACCGGGCGCAGGGACCGCAAGCCAGATCCACGGCATGCGCCAGAACAGCGCTCCGCGCGTCGCGGGACTCTACTTTGGCCGCTGCGGCGTGGGACGCCTGCAGGGCGCTCAGCGGGCGCGGGGTCCTACGTGCCAAAAGGGCAGGGGTTTCCCCGCAGCCGCCGCCCCAAGGGCTGGAGCGGGCTCACAGGCCCACGGAGTGGGACCGGGGTCGCGCGCCGCCTACGGAGTGGGACCGGGGTCGCGCCGCGGCCGGGGTCGCCTGCCGCGCGGGACATCGAGGGCTGCCGGGACCGGGGCCCAGCGGGCCCCGTCCCGACGTCCGCTCGTTCTACTTGCCGCTCCTGCCCATCGCGTCGACACCGGGGACGCCGTCGAGCTCGGGTGCGATCTCATTGGGCGGCATCATCCGCATCAACTGCTCCGCCGTGACGCCCCCCGGCTCTTCGCCCTCGTCGACGGAGATGTCGGAGAAGTCCTGATCGATCTCCCCTTTGGAGTCCGTCACGATCACGCTGGCCCGGAAGCTCCCAGGGATGATGTAGGTGTGAACCGGCGACTTCGCCGTGCTGAACTTCGTCGCGTCACCGAAGTCCCAGATGTACGTGAACGGGGGGTGTCCCGTCCCCGGGATCACGTCGACATCGAGCCTCACGCTGTGCGGGGTCTCCCCGCTGCTCTCGTCCGCGTCGGCAAATGCGGTCAGCGCACCCGGCTCCGCGGCGCCGTCGGCGGCCTGGGCGGGCTCGGCAGCCGCGGCCTGGGCCTTGCCAGCATCATTCTGCGCCACCAGAAGCGGGGCGGCAGACTGTTGCGAGTCGTCAGCCGCCTGAGCCAACGCCGGGGCAAAGGCGAGAATAGTGGCGGCGAACAGAATCGTCGAATTCGAAAGTCTCATAAGGGAAGGGGTTTTGCAGACCGCGCGAGGCTAAGTCAACGTTCACCGGCGACGTGCCCGGGACGCAGCGACGCCTTGCGGGGACCGCTAGAACCGGCCAAGATCCGCCGCGCCGGCGACCCCAGCCCAGACCGCCCAGGAGGCCGAAAGATGAGTGACGAAAATAGCCAAGGGGGAGCCCCCGCAACCTGGCTCGACTGGATCGGCTTCGCAGCCGCTGGAGCCTTAGTCCTGGGGCCCCTTTTGGGGTGGTTCCGGGTGATTCCGGCCCTCCCCGCGTTCTATCTCTTCGTCCTCGGGGGCCTCCTGTCGGTGATCGCCGGTGTGAGCGCCCTGATTCAGGCCGCGCGCGGCCGAGGGTTCGGAGCCGGCAGAACCGCCGCCCTACTCGGCGGAATGATCTTCATTTTCACCACCTCGACCGTTGGCCGTGGTTCCGTGACGAACGACTTCACTACCGACCTTCATGACCCTCCGGTCTTCGAGCACGCCGCGACCCTACCGGCCAACGCCGCGCGGGACATGGCCTACGACCCCAGCTTCGAGGCCGAGCAAAAGAAATGCTGCGCCGACCTCGCGAGCCTGGAGCTCCCGGTACCGGTCGAGAAGGCCTTCGAGGTCGCCCTCCAGGCGGCGCGCGCGATGCCGGCGTGGACGGTCGTGTGGGACGACCCCGCCTCGGGCCGGATCGAAGCCGTCGTCGTCACTCGCGTATTCGGGTTCAAAGACGACGTGGCGATCCGTGTTCGCAGCGACGGAACCGCCAGTCGACTCGACATGCGATCGAAGTCGCGCGACGGTCGCGGCGACATCGGTGCAAACTCCGCGCGTATTCGCGCGTACCTCGCGTCGATCGGCGACGAAAAGTAGCGATCGCGAAACACCATGCCCAGAGCGAACTTTCGAACATTGAAGTGCGAAAAGTCGCTCCTAGAGCGACTTTTCAGCACCCTACCTTGTTGACAGTCATGCTGGGCTTTCGTAAGAGGCGTTCGCCTTAGTGGAATACTGGAATCACCTGTTTGAGGAGGGGATAGGCAAATGACGAAATCAGAGTTTCTCGACAAGCTGGCCCAATCGGCCGACATCACCAAGAAGCAGGCGGACATCGTCCTCACGACTCTCGTTGAGGTCGCGCACAAAGTCGTGAAGAAGGGCGAGCCCGTGAAGATTCCGGGTCTCGGAATTCTTCGGCTTCGCAAGATGAAAGCGCGCATGGGGCGCAACCCGCAGACCGGCGAGGCGATCAAGATCCCGGCGCGGAAGAAGGTTGGTTTCACGGTTTCCAAGAGCTTCAAGGACGCCGTGCTCGGCGTGAAGAAGTAGTCACCCCGGCGCTGTAGATCGAGCTCGGGCCGGCCTGCAAACGCGGGCCGGCCCAAGTCTCTCCCGCGCTGTACCTATCGGCCGGCGCCGCCCGAGCAGAGTCCTTGCGCGGAGCCCTCGGGACGGCTCCCATCCCGCGCAGCCCCCGACAGGCGGGATCAACCTGGCAGCATCAGTCGGCCATCAGCGGCCGTGGCACTTCTTGAACTTCTTGCCGCTGCCGCAAGGACAGGGGTCGTTCCGGCCGGTCTTGTCTCCGTCGTTGCGAACCGGGGTCTGCGCCGCTGCCGCCTCAGAGACGGCACCGTGCGAGAGCGTCACCCCCTGCTGCTTAGGGCGCCGCTCCTCCATGTCTTCGAGATCCTGTTCTTGCTTCACCTGCACCGTGAAGAGACTCCGAACCGCTTCGGTGTGAATGCGGTCCATCATCTCGTTGAACATCGCAAAACCTTCCTTCTGGTAGGCCTGCAGCGGGTTCTGCTGGCCGTAGCCGCGCAGCCCGACGCCCTCCTTCAGGCGATCCATATTGAGCAGGTGGTCCTTCCACTGCTGATCGATCGTCCGCAGCAGCACGACACGCTCGAGGTGACGCATGACCTCCGGTGTGAACTGCTCTTCGCGGGCCGCATAGACGGCCTTGACGGCCTCCATGATGCGCTCCTGGAGGTCTTCGGGAAGAAGCCCCTCGCGCTCCTCCTCCGCGACGTCGAAGTGCAACCCGAAGCGCTCGAGGACTCCGGTTCCGATCGCATCCCACTCCCACTCCGTAGAGACCACGGCCGTGTCGACGGCGGTATCGATCACACCCTGGGCGACATCCGCCGTCAGCTCGTGGACTTCCTCTGACAGATGTTCGCCGCCGAGAGTTTCGAGGCGCTTGTTGTAGACCACCTCGCGCTGCTTGTTCATGACGTCGTCGTACTCGAGGAGGTGCTTACGCATGTCGAAGTTGTGCCCTTCGACCTTCGTCTGCGCGTTCTGAATGGCGCGGGTGAGCATCTTGTGCTCGATCGGTTCCCCCTCCTCCATTCCCAGCCGCGTCATGAGCCCCTGGATGCGCTCGGCGCCGAAGATGCGGAGCAGATCGTCTTCGAGCGACAGGAAGAAACGGGACGAGCCCGGGTCGCCCTGACGACCCGACCGTCCGCGGAGCTGGTTGTCGATGCGCCGTGACTCGTGGCGCTCCGTACCGACGATGTGGAGACCGCCTGCCTCCAGCACCTGCTCGCGCTCTCCTTCGAACTCCGCCTCGTGCTTGGCGATCGCTTCCTTGAACTCGGGATCCTCCGGATCCCGACGGCCAATCTGCGCCACCGCCATTGCTTCCGCGTTGCCGCCGAGCACGATGTCGGTGCCACGACCGGCCATGTTCGTCGAGATCGTAACGGCGCCGAGCCTACCGGCCTGCGCGACGATCTCGGCCTCGCGACCGTGCGCCTTCGCGTTCAGGACGTGGTGCTTCACGCCGCGGCGCTTGAGCAACGCCGAGAGCCTCTCGGACTTGTCGATCGTGATGGTGCCGACGAGGACTGGCTGGCCCGTCTCCCGGCACTCTTCGATCTCGTCGATGACGGCTTCGAACTTCTCCGGCTCGGTCTTGTAGACCACGTCGGGATGGTCCTTGCGGACCATGTCCCGGTGCGTCGGAACGACCATCACGTCGAGGTCGTAGATCTTCTTGAACTCGATGGCCTCGGTATCCGCGGTGCCCGTCATGCCGGCGAGCTTGTCGTACATCCGGAAGTAGTTCTGGAAGGTAACTGTCGCGAGCGTCTGGTTCTCGCGCTCGATCTTCACACCTTCCTTGGCCTCGATCGCCTGGTGAAGCCCGTCGGACCAGCGTCGGCCTTCCATCATGCGGCCGGTGAACTCGTCGACGATGATGACCTCGCCTTCCTTCACGACGTAGTCGGTGTCGAGATGGAACAACGAATGGGCCCGAAGCGACTGCGTGAGGTGATGAAGAGTGTCGATCTGGCTCGTGTCGTAGAGGTTGTCGATGTTGAGGAGTTCCTCCGAGCGAGCAACGCCCTGCTCGGTGAGGATCACCTGCTTCATCTTCTCGTCGATCGCGAAGTCGCCGTCCTCGGCTTCGCCCTTCTCGGTCGTCTTCCCCTGCTTGAGCTTGGGAACGATCTGGTTGATCACCGCGTATCGATCGGTGGAATCCTCCGACGGCCCGGAGATGATGAGGGGCGTACGAGCCTCATCGACGAGAATGGAGTCGACCTCATCGACGATGGCGAAATTGAGATCTCGCTGGACGTAGTCCTCGAGCGAGAACTTCATGTTGTCGCGGAGGTAGTCGAATCCGAACTCGTTGTTCTGCCCGTACGTGATGTCCGCCTGATAGGCGTTTCGCCGGGTCTGATCGTCGATTCCGTGGACGACGACTCCCCAGCTCAACCCTAGGAAATTGTACATCCGGCCCATCCACTCCGCGTCGCGCGAAGCCAGATAGTCGTTGACGGTGACGACGTGAACACCCTTGCCGGTGAGTGCGTTCAGATAGACCGGCAGCGTCGCGACGAGCGTCTTTCCCTCACCGGTGCGCATCTCGGCGATTCGACCGTGGTGCAAGACCATGCCGCCGACGAGCTGGACGTCGAACGGGCGCATCCCGAGAGCCCGTTTCGCCCCCTCCCGCGCGACCGCGAAGGCCGGTACGAGCAGATCGTCGACGTCGGCGCCCTGTTCCAACTGCTCCTTGAAGCCTGCAGTGCGGGCCCGCAGCCCGTCGTCGGACAACGCTTCGATCTCCGGCTCCAGGTTGCTGATCTCGTGAACGAGAGGCTGGAGCCTCTTGAGCTCTCGATCGTTCTTCGTTCCGAAGACCTTCCTGACGAGTCCACCCAACATTCTCAGATCCGCTCCCAGCCGTTCGAAAAAAGCCCCGTAAAACCAACAGGCTAACCAGAAGCTTGAACGCTCTGCAAAGAAGCCGGGGGCGGGCGTAGGGAACTAATGTCCCCCGCGCGGGCGAATCCTCTCACGATGCGGACGCCCCGCCTCGTACTCGCGGAGGCGGCCCTCGACCCTCCGTGCCAGCTCCGGCTGACCCTCCCTCCGAGCGGCGCGAACCGCGGCCCTCGCCTTCCGGACCGCCACGATGAAGTCCCCTGCTTCCGCGTGGGCGGCCGCGAGAGTGTCGAGCGCCTGGGCGTCCTGTCCGCCGCTCCAGCGCAGCGCAGTCCGGGCCAATCGAACGGACTCGGGACCATCGCGGAGCGCACCATCCGGATGGGTCGCCAGCAGCCACGCGAGATTGTTCGCCGCAGCGCCTTCTCGCGGCGCTAGAATCATAGCGACTCTATAGCGTCCGATGCCGTCTACGTAGTCACCGAGCTCGACCAGAACGACGGCGAGGTTCAGATGGAACTTGGCGTTCGTCGGCTCGAGCGCAACCGCACGCTCATACTGCCGACGCGCCCCCTCGAAGTCGCCCTCTCCCTGAAGGGCCAGCCCGAGGTTGTAGTGCATCACGAAGTTGCCCTGGGTGACGGCGATCGAGCGCGCCGCCATCGCGCGTGCACTCTCCCAATGGGACAACTGCGCACGGGTCCCGACCAGACACAGGACCAGGAGGAGGACCGCGACGCCAGCCACGGTCAGACGCCGCCACCGCGCGCGCGCGGCGATCTCCGCACCGAGCCAGGCCACGCCGACGAACAGGCCGATCAGCGGCACATACGAGTACCGGTCGGCCGTTGCCTGAGCACCGACCTGAACCAACCCGATCATCGGGACCAGCGTTCCGAGAAACCAGAGCCAACCCACGAGGAGATAGGGCCGACCGACGGCCTGCCAGAGCGTCACCACCGTCACCCCCAGCAGCACCCAGAGCGGACCGAGCCAGGCCGTGGCGGCGGGCGTCGAACCCGCCAGCAGGTACGGATGCGGATAGAGGACGGCCAGCCCCGTCGGCAGGATCGTCTTCTCGAGGTACCAAACGTAGGCGATGATCGCGTTCACGACGCGGGCGCCGACGCCCAGAGCGGGCGTCCCGACGACCGCGCCGCCTGCATCCTGCGCGAGGAGCGTCACGAGGCTGGCGAGAAGGACGAGCGCCAACATCGGGAGCTTCTCCAAGAGCAACCGGCTCGGCGACGATGGTGCGACGAGCGGCGCCCCCTCCCCGCGCACGCCCGACACCCAGGGCGTACGCCCCAGCGGCCACAGGTCCAGGAGCAAGAGCACGCACGGCAGCGTCACCACCAGGGGCTTCGACAAGAGGCCCGCCAGCAGCAATGCGAGCACGGCGAGATACCTCGGCACCCCACCCACACGGACCCAGGAAAGGTACGCGTGGAGCGTCAGCATCCAGAAGAAGGTGGAGAGCACGTCCTTCCGCTCCGAGATCCAAGCGACGGACTCGACGTGCAACGGATGCAGCGCGAACAGCGCGGCGGCGAATGCGCTCGGCCACGGCGCACTGGTCGCGCGGACGAGAAACCCGAACAGAAGCACCGCATTCAGTGCGTGGAAGAGCACGTTCACCAGGTGATGCGGTCCCGGAGCGACACCGAACAGGTCGACGTCGGCCATGTGCGAGAGCCACGTCAGCGGGTGGAAGTTCGCCTTGTGGAAGGACTGAAACGCCCACTGCGCCCCTTCGGCGGTCCACCCCGCTACGACGTGCGGGTTGTCGTAGACGTAGCCGGGGTCGTCGTAGTTCACGAACCCGGCATCACCCAGTGGCCAGAAAACCCCGAGGGTACCCAGGAACAGGACCAGCCCGATCAACCGGCTCGTCCCCCGCATGACGCTATCCGTCGCGGAGAACGACGCGTACGGCCGAAGACACGCTCGAGCCGTAGAAGCGTTCCCCAATCCGCGTGAATCGCTCAGCGAGGTCCGTCACGAAGAAGCTCGCGGAGCCCTTCCCGGTCTTGCGCGCGAGCTTCTCGGCCGAGAGAACCTTCTTCACCTCGCGCGCCGTCTCTTCAGCCGAGTCGACCAGACGCACACGCGGCCCCATGTAATCGCCGATGGCCTTGGCTAGGAGTGGGTAGTGGGTGCAGCCGAGGATCATCGTATCGATCCCGCTCTTCTTCAGGCTCGCGAGGTAGGTCGCCACCGTCCGGCGCGCGACGTCGTTCGCGGTCCAACCCTCCTCCGCCAGAGGCACGAACATGGGACAGGCCCGAGTGAATATCTCCACCTCCGGGGCGACCGCGCGGAGGTGCTGCGCGTACGCGCCGCTGGCAACCGTCGCCTCCGTGCCGATGACGCCGACCCGCTGATTGCGCGTCGCCTTGAGCGCAGCCCGCGCGCCGGGCTCGATCACACCGATGACCGGAATTGGGTAGCGCTGACGCAGCAGGTCCAACGCCAGCGCCGTCGTCGTGTTGCAGGCGACGACCATGAGCTTCACCCCCCGGTCGACGAAGAAGTCCGCGGTCTCGATCGCGTACCGGGTGATGGTCTCACCGGACTTGGGCCCGTACGGAACCCGCGCGGTGTCTCCCAAATAGATCAGGTTCTCGCGCGGCATCTGGCGCGACAGCTCGTGCAGAACCGTGAGGCCACCCACTCCGGAATCGAAGACGCCGATCGCCTGATCGGCCCTCGGACGGACCGGACGTCCGTTCGCCTTCTTGGCGACCTTCTTCTTGGGGGGCGTACCGCGCGCCTTGGCCATCGTCGGCAACGCTAACCGAGGGCCGCGAGATCCGTCAATCGACGCCACAGATCGCGCTCGCCCTCGCCGGTCATCGCGGAGAACGGGATGACGCCATCGAGCTCCTCCTTCGCCGTTCGGAGCTGGCGCACGCGCTCCCCCTGTTTGAGCTTGTCGATCTTCGAGAGAACCGGCACGACCGGGATCTCATGCTCGGCCAGGAAGTCGAGAAGTTGCCGATCCTCATCCCCGAGGCCCCGTCGGGAGTCGACGATGACGACGACGCCGCGCAGGGTCTCGCGCCCGACCAGATACTCCTCCACGAGAGGTCGCCAAGCCTCTCGAACGGGCCTCGGAGCTCGAGCCCAGCCGTACCCCGGCAGGTCCGCGAAGACGATCTCCTCGATCCCGAGGAAGAAGTTGATCTGCTGGGTGCGACCCGGGGTTCGACTCGTACGCGCAAGTCCACGCGTCCGCGTGATGTTGTTGATCAGGCTGGACTTCCCGACGTTGGATTTGCCGGCAAAGGCGACCTCGGGGAACTCCAGAACCGGCGGCGTCCCACCGGC
Source organism: Candidatus Binatia bacterium (assembly GCA_029243485.1). NCBI lineage: Bacteria > Candidatus Binatota > Binatia (SeqCode) > Binatia bacterium. The sequence goes on from JAQWRY010000075.1 coordinate 165,352, forward strand.
ACTGACGGCGCCCGCAAAGTGCCAGGGCGCCCGCTCGCGGCGGCGCGTCACGCGGGCGCCGGATCCGGTCGGCTCACTGCGCCCACTCGGAGTCGGCTTCCTTGAAGGTCGGCTCTTGGACCGGCGGCATCGGCGGATGGCCGTTGAAGTGCAGCTGGTCTTCGCCCGTGAGCATCCCCGGTGTGAGCACGTAGGTGCCGCCGAGGGTTGGTTCCCAGATTCCGTTCGCGGTCTCAGTGCTTCCCAGGGTCACCACGTACGCGAGCCCACCAACGATCCCTCCAACCGAAGCGTAGACCAACTTCGCCGGGATGTAGAGCACATTCGTCAGTCCGGCTCCCGCGCCGACTCCGACGTCCTTCCAGAACGAGCTCTCATCGGCACTCGCACCCGCCGCCTGCAGCTCCGCCAGCGCGGGACCGACCGAGAACACCAGCGCTACGCAGACCGCCACCGCACAGACAAGTCGCCACACGCGAACCCCACTCCACCTCACACGACCCATGAGACACCTCCACCTCTGTTACGCGCTCGCCCCGTGGCTGCGCGCCCTACATTTACTCGGTTCGAACGACGGCATCTGCCGTCAAAAGATCCAGCAGCCGATCGAACGCCCTCTGCACGTACGCCTCATCCTTCGACTCGATCGTGAGCTTCACCCGATATTCCGGGTGCGCGATCTTGGGATAGCTGCCGAGCATCAACTCGGGAAACTCGCGCATCGTCTGGTTCAACGAGTCCGCGATCGCGCTCTCGTTCCAGCTCGAGTAGATGACCTTCAGGTAGTACGGCTCCGCCTGGAACCGGCTCCGAAGGCCGTTGAACTTCTTCACCAGGATCTCGGGAATGCCCGGGAGGATGTAGATGTTCTCCACCTGGATCGTCGGGAATCCGAGATTCGCGTCCTGGATCAGAACGGCGCCGTCGGGCACTTCCGCCATCTTGAGCTGTGCCGCATTCACTTCGCCCTCGATGAAAGCACGGATGCCCTCTTCGAGCTTGGGGTGAACGATCACCTTGCGGTCGAGACCTCGCGCGATGCCCTCCATCGTGACGTCATCGTGAGTCGGCCCGACCCCTCCGGAGGTGAAGACGATGTCGTACGCCTCACCGAACGATCGAACCTCTTCGGCGATCAAGTCGACTTCGTCGGGGATCGTAACGATCCGGCGGAGCTCGACCCCGAGCTCACGCAGCCCTTGGGCCATGAACGGCGAGTTCGCGTCCGTCACCTTGCCCGAGAGGATCTCGTTTCCGATGACGATGATTCCGGCCGTGCGATCCGCCATGATTCAGACCGAAATGGCGTCCTTGCGGAAGTCGCTGGCGCCGATCTTGATGTTCACGATTGCCGGCCGGCCGGCGCCCAGGGCCCGCACCAGCGCGGGGCGTACCTCTTCCGGGCGCTCTACGTACTCGCCGTGGCAACCCAGAGCCTCGCCAACCTGGTCGTAGCGCGTGTAGTCCAGCGCGCAGGCCACGGACCGGTCCGGACCGTAGATCTGCACCTGCCCGCGGCGGATCTGCTGCCACGCGGCATCGTTGCCGATCACGCCGACCACATTAATCTTCTGTCGCGCCATCGCTTCGAATTCGAAGCCGTTCAGACCGAACGATCCGTCGCCGTAAACGATGATGACGTTACTCTTGGGGTGGGCCAGCTTCGCCGCCATCGCGAACCCCGGGCCGGCGCCCAGGGTACCGAGCGGTCCGGCGTCGAGCCAATGCCCCGGCTTGCGGATCTTCAATACGTTCGCCGCAGTCCCGACGAAGTCGCCACCATCGCCGATCACGATGGTGTCCTCGTCGAGAACGCCGTCGATCTCGGCGCAAGCGCGCACGGGGTTCACGGGCACGGCATCGGAACGCATCTCGGGCTCGGTCGCCGCGCGTCTGTCGCGGTCGATGCCGCGGATCTCGTTGGTCCACGTCCCGTAGAGGCTCGACTGGAACCCGCTCTTCTTCGCGACGGCGGTCAACTGCTCCATCACCATCCCGGTGTCGCCGACGATACCAACCTCGATCGCTCGATTCCGGCCAATCTCCCCGCCGTCGAGGTCAATCTGGATGAGCTTCGCGTCTTCGGCGATGTGCGTCGCTTTGCCATAGCCCAGACGGAAGTCGAGAGGGGTCCCGAAGATCATGACGACGTCGGCACGGCGCAGCGCGTCTTTCCTGGCGAGCGTCATCCACGAGGGATGCTCGGGCGGGATCGACCCCCGCGCCATACCGTTCACGAAGACAGGCATGTCGAACGTCTCGAGGAACGGCAGGTAGGCATCGCGACGACGCGACCACCAGTACTGGCTGCCCACGAGGCAAACCGGGCGCTCGGCGCGACGGAGGACGTCGACCGCCGACTCGATGTATTCCGGGTCGCCGGCGAGTCCGGCCTTCGTGCGGTACTGGGTCGGGAAGACGCAGTTCTCCTCTTCGACGCTGTCGAACAGGAAATCGAGCGGCATCTCCAAGAAAACGGGACCGGGGACGTTTGTGGTCGCGATCCGGAACGCGGTCGACACGTACTCGCCGAGACGCGCGGAGTCAGGCACTGCAACCGACCATTTAGTGATCGGACGCATCAGCTCGACGTGATTCATGTCCTGCAGGCCACCCATGTCCTGGTAGCCTCGCGGCGCCTGCCCGCCGATGATGACCATGGGCGCTTTGGCACGCTGCGCGGTTGCGACGCCGGTCACGGCATCGGTCAGTCCGGGGCCGGCGGTCACGATCGCCACACCCGGCTCGCCCGTGACCCGGCCCCAGCCGTCGGCCGCATGGGCCGCGGTCTGCTCGTGGCGTACGTCGATCACACCGATGCCGTGATCGATGCACCCATCGTAGATCGACATCACGTGCCCTCCGCAAAGGGTGAAGACGAACTTCACTCCCTCGTTGGCGAGCGCGCGGGCGACGATTTGTCCTCCGTGAAGCTGTCCCATGGCGGTCGGGCTCGTACCCCGCCTCGCTTATATGCAGCGCGGCATTCGCTGGCAACCAGATCTCGACCCCGGGCGAGCCGCTTCCAACGCAATCTGCTAGGTTTGGAGAGCCATGACGCGGTCAGACAAGATCGAAGACAAGCTCAAAACCGCCCTCACCGCCGACCACGTCGAGGTCGAAGACGACAGCGCCCGCCACGCGGGCCACGCCGGCGCCTCGGGCGGCGCCGGCCACTTCAACGTGATCGTCGTCGCCGCCCAGTTCGAGGGCCGGAATCGGGTCGCCCGCCACCGAGCCGTCTACGCGGCGCTCGACGACATGATGCCGACCGAGATCCACGCGTTATCAGCCCGCACCTTCACGCCAGCCGAGTGGCGCGGCCAGTCTTGAGATCCACCCCATGATCGAGACCGCTGTCGAGCTCACGACGGCCCTCTTCTGCATCGTCGTCCTGCTCGGCGTCCTGGCCCGCCGGGTGGCGTTCCCCTTCCCGATCCTCCTCGTCCTGGCCGGCGTAGGGCTCGGGCTGCTCCCGTTGATGCCCAAGGTGACGATCGATCCCGATCTCATCTTCGTGATCGTGCTCCCGCCGCTCCTGTACTCGGCGGCTGTCGCGATGCCCTGGCACGAGTTCCGAGCGAATCTCTGGCCGATCATCAGCCTCGCCGTGGGACTCGTCCTCGCGACGACCGCCGCGGTGGCGTTCGTCGCTCACGCTCTGGTGCCGGGCCTTCCTCTCGCGGCGGCCGCGACGCTGGGCGCGATCGTCTCGCCGACCGACGCGATCTCCGCCACCGCGATTGCCCGACGACTGCGCATTCCCCATCGAGTCCTCACGATCCTCGAGGGAGAAAGCCTCGTGAACGACGCGAGCGGGCTCGTCGCCTACCAAATCGCCGTTGCCGCGACGGTGACGGGCATCTTCACGTGGCAGGGTGTCGGCCTCGAGTTCGCCGTCGTCGGCGTCGGCGGGATCGTGATCGGCCTCGCGATGGGCTGGCTGATCGCGCAAGCACTTCGCTTCGTGGAGGAGTCGGCGTCCGAGATCACCGTGTCGCTCGTGACACCGTACATCGTCTTCCTCTCTGCCGAGCAGGCCCAGGCTTCCGGCGTGCTAGCGGTCGTCGCGACCGGGATCTACCTACGCTCGAGGCGCACCGAAATCTTCTCGCCCGACGGGCGGGTCGAGCACGCGGCCATATGGGACGTCATCGAATACCTCATCAACGGCCTCGTTTTCCTCCTCATCGGGCTGCAGCTCAAATCCGTCGTCGAGGGCCTTCCCGCCTGGCCACTGGAGGACATTCTGCTGTACGTCCTCGCGATCAGCGCTGTAGTGCTCGGGGTGCGCATCCTCTGGGTCTTTCCGGCGTCACGAGCAACGCGCTTGGTCCGCACGCGCCTCGGCGGTCAGGACCCGGGTCTTTCGTGGCAGAGCCAACTGATCATCAGCTGGGCCGGGATGCGCGGGGTGATCTCGCTGGCCGCCGCCCTCGCTCTCCCGGCCACGATTCATCACGGCGCGCCCTTTCCGGACCGGAGCGTGATCGTCTTCCTCACGTTCTCCGTCATCCTGACGACCCTGATTCTGAACGGGCTCACTCTACCCCTGCTCATTCGTCGCCTCGGCGCGAGCCCCGACGAGATTGAAGAGGAGAGCGAGATGCGAGCCCGCGTGACGATCATGCGGTCCGCCGTCGAAGAGCTCGACCGACGTGCTGCAGACGGAGCCCTCCCGTTGTCGCACGACGACGTCATGGCGTTGCGCAGCGAGATCACCGCGCGGATCCAACGCGCGGAGGCGCTCAGTGGCACCGAGGAACGACGGGCCGAGAACCAGCGGCTCCACGGAGTCTACCTCGAGATGCTGCAGGTCGAACGCCGCGAACTCGAGCGACTCACGCGCGCCCGCCGCATCAGCCGCGAGGTCGCGCACCGCATCGAACTCGACATCGACGTCGAGGAGAGCCGCGCGAGCGCACAACGCCGCGCCTGAGGGCCGTGGGTGGCGCGGAGCCGCGATCCGGGGCGGAGTAAGACAGATAGGGGAGTCCGCTCGTGGAGAAGTCCGGCGCGAGCACCAGACCGAGCAGTCCGTTCTCGCCGACGCGTGACACGTCGATCCACACCGGTGGCCCAGCTTCGTATACAAGGACCGCCCCCATGGAAGGCTCGCCGTCCGTGTTCGGGTAGATGAACCCCTGTTGGTCGACGACCTCCTCATCGATGGTCAGGAGAATCGGGTGGCCGGATCGCGGGTTGCGATCAAAATTGTAGATCTCTGGCAGACGCCCCACGACAAGCCGCGAGCCCCGCCCGCAAGACGCGGGCCCGGACACGTGGGCTGCTTCTGCGCAAAGGCGGGCGCGGTACAGACCAGACCCGACACCAGGACAGAAGCGAGAACAGAGACCGAACGCGAAGGCACCTCGGACGGCCTATCCCGCACCCGCGGCCGAACAAGTGGAGGTTTCCGAGACGAGCCGGGTCCGCAGAACGGCCGCCTCAGGCGGCGCTCGAGGCCCGAGCTTCCACTTTTGCCTCTTTCCGGTGGGATCCCGGCTCAGGCGAGAATGGTCCGGCCGATGACCTTCAGCTCGAGGATGGGCTTCACCCCCTCGAAGATCGGCAGCACCAACGCGTCGATCGCATAGCGGCAGATCGGGAACTCCTCGGCGTAGCCCCACCCTCCGTGGAGCAACTGGGCCTCCTGCGTCGTGCGCACCGCGACGTCACAGGCGAAGAGCTTCGCCATCGCCGGCTCGAGCGCCCGGCCCTCATCCTGATCGAAAATGCGTGCCGCGTGATAGGTGATCTGTCGCGCTGCGGCCAGTTCGACGGCCATGCGCCCCAACTTGTACCGCGTGAGCCCATACTCGCCGATGGGCTTGCCGAACTGCCCGCGCTCGTTCGCGTAGATCGCAGCCGCCTGGATCGCCGCCTGCGACAGGCCGGTTGCGCGACCACCGGTCTGCAGACGCCCCGCGGCGAAACCGCTCATCTGCAAATAGAAGCCACGCCCTTCGCCGCCGACGAGGTTCCCGGCCGGAACGAAGTAGCGATCCAGCTGCATCGAGTACGAGTGCATCCCGCGGTAGCCCGGCGTGCGATCCGCCTGGCCCTCGAGGCTTCCGCCTCCGGGCTGCTCCATCGTGAAGCTGTGGCCTTCAAACGAATCCTTCGGAACGACGAGCAGCGAAAGCCCCTTCGCCCCCTTGCTCATGTCCGGATCGGTGCGGGTCAACATCGCGATAACGTGGGCGCGACCGGCGAACGTACACCACGCCTTCGCACCCGAGATGAAGTAACCGGGCTTACCGTCCTGCTCACCCTTCTCCGCTTTGATCTTCACCGACGCGACATCCGATCCGGTGTCGGGCTCCGTGACGGAGATCGCGACCAGGAGCTTGCCCGCGGCAATCTGCGGCAGCCATTCCTCCTTCTGCTCTTCGGTCCCGCCGGCAAGAAGCGCCTTGGTGAGAATCTCCGGCCGCGTGATGAGACTCCCCGCGGCAGCCAATGATGCGGCGGAAAGCTCCTCAGTCGTGAGGATCATCGCCTCGTTGCCCATGCCCTGGCCGCCGTATTCCTCCGGAATCGCGAGGCCGAAGAAGCCCAACTCGGCCATCTTCGAGATGATCGAATCGGGAACGAGGTCGTCGTTGAGATGGACTTCCTGGGCGATCGGGGCGACTTCGCTCTGGGCGAAGGCCCGAACGGCCTCACGCGTCATCCGAAGTTCTTCGCCCTCGAGCCAGGAGTCGGGCACTCCTTGACGCTCGATGATCTGGCGCCCGACCGCCTCGATCCGCCCGTCGGCGAGACCGGCGCGAATGAACGCCTTGTGCTCCCCCGAATCGATCGTCTCATCGAGGAGTGAAGAGGAAAGACCAAACGCCTCGGCCTGCTCCGCCGCCTGCGCTCGGACACGGGAGCCGACCATCGCGGTGAAGATCGCCGCAGACTCCACGGCCAGCGGATCCTTGCTGCCCGCCTTGCCCGCGTAGTCGAGCAACGCGTCTACGGCCGCAGCCTCCGTTGCCAGGTACGCCAAGCGCTCGGTGTGAGGCTGGTAATCATCGACCGCCTTGCCGCCATCGGTCAGCTTTCGCCCAGCCTCGATGGCTCCGTCAACGACCTTACGAATCTGGTCACGTGCAGCGAGCGCCGCGTTCAGCGCGTCCGTGGAATCCGACATGCACTCCTCCTCTGGTATACTGCTGGAACGGGAACGACCCCTGCCGGCGCGAACGACTATGCGGCGGCGGCGCGTTCAGAAACGACGTTCACCATGTCATCGACGATGGCGAGGACGTCGTAGTCCTTGGGCGTGTAGATACGCGCGACACCGCGCTCTCGCAGGGTGTCGGCATCCTCGTCGGGGACGATGCCGCCGAGGACGAGCGGGATGTCTTGTCCCCCACCGTCACGGAGACCATCGAGGACCTCCGGTACGAGCGTGAGGTGCGACCCCGACAGAATACTCAGGCCGACGAGATCGACCGCTTCGTCGCAGGCAGTCGCAATGATCTCGGCGGGCGTGAGACGGATGCCGCCGTAGATCACTTCAAATCCGGCATCGCAGCAGGCGACGGCGATCTGCTCGGCGCCGTTGGAGTGGCCGTCCAAACCCGGCTTGCCGATCAGCACCTTCGGCGGGCGGCCGATGTCCTTCGCGAACGCCTGAACCCGGTCGCGCAGCATCTGAAGCCGCGGCGCCGCCTCGGTCCCGCTGACGCCGCTTGCCGCAATCCCGGTGGGGGCGCGGTAGCTGCCGAAGATCTCGCGGAGGGCACCGGACCATTCCCCTGTCGTGACACCCGCGTGGGCGGCACGAATCGAGGCCGGCATCAGGTTCTCGCCACTGGTGGCCGCGTCGCGGAGTCCCTGGAGAGCGGCGTCCGCATCTTTCTGGTTGCGCGCCGCCCGAAACGCACGCAGCGACTCGATCTGTGTGCGTTCCGCGTCGGCGTCGACCGTGAGAATCGAGCCCGCGCCCTTCTCGGCCAACGGCGACTCCGCCGTCTCCTGGAACTTGTTCACACCGACGACGACTTGCTCGCCCGTCTCGATCCGCCGTAGGCGCTCGAACTGCGAACGCACGAGGCGCTGCTTGATCCAGCCGGATTCGACGGCGGGAACGATGCCCCCTCGATCCAGGATCTCCTGGAGTTCGGCCATCGCCTCGCGCTTGATCTGGCCCACCTTCTCTTCGACTACCACGCTGCCTTCGAACAGGTCGGGGTACTCGAGGAGATCGGATTCGAACGCAAGGATCTGCTGGATACGCAGGCTCCACTGCTGATCCCACGGCCGCGGAAGGCCGAGGGCCTCGTTCCACGCGGGAAGCTGGAGCGCTCGACAACGAGCGTCGCGCGAAAGCGTGACACCGAGGGACTCCAGCACGATGCGCTGGATGTTGTTCTCCGGCTGCGGCTCGGTGAGCCCGAGCGAGTTCACCTGGACGCCGTAGCGGAAGCGGCGCATCTTCGGATCGGTGACGCCGTACCGCTCCTCAGTGAGCTCGTTCCAGAGCTGGCCGAACGCGCGCAGCTTGCACATCTCCTCGATGAACCGCATGCCCGAGTTCACGAAGAAGCTGATGCGCCCCACGACGCGACCCAAAGCGCCGGCATCGACGCCACCGGACTCGCGCACGGTATCGAGAATCGCGAGGGCCGCGGCGAGCGCGTACGCGACTTCCTGGATGGGCGTCGCCCCGGCTTCTTGGAGGTGGTAGCTGCAGACGTTGGTCGGGTTCCACTTGGGAACCTCGTTCACCGTGTAGCTGATGATGTCCGACGTCAGGCGGAGGCTCGGCCCGGGCGGGAAGATGTACGTCCCGCGGGAGAGATACTCCTTGATGATGTCGTTCTGCGTGGTGCCCTGGAGGACCTTCGGGTCGACCCCTTGGCGCTCGGCCGCGGCGACGTACAATGCGAGCAGCCAGGCGGCGGTCGCGTTGATCGTCATGGAGGTGTTCATGTCGCCGAGAGGGATCTCGGAGAAGAGCGTCTCCATGTCGCCGATGTGGCTGATCGGCACGCCGACCTTGCCCACCTCGCCGGTCGCCAGCGGTTCGTCGCTGTCGTACCCGGTCTGCGTGGGCAGGTCGAAGGCCACCGAAAGCCCCGTCTGCCCCTTGGACAGATTGAGACGATAGAGTTCGTTGCTGGCCCGGGCACTGGAGTGGCCCGAGTAGGTGCGCATCACCCACGGACGGTCGCGTTCCACGACTCGGAACCCTAGCAGCCCCGCGCGACGTTCGGGAGACCCTAGGTTTCGCGGGTCGTGCGCCGGCTGCCGAGGCCCCATACGTCTCGTTCAGGTAGCGGTTGGCAGCGTCCACCGTCCGGATCTTGTGCACGCGCAGCTCGTTGACGAGTCGATCCTGCAGAGTCCGATTCACACGCTCGCTACGACCGCCCGCCTGCGGTGAGTAGGCCACGATCTGCTCGATCCCGAGCTTGGCCAGTGCCCGCGCCACCTGGGTCGGCTTAGACTTGTCCGCCGGCCCGCCCGCCTTGCGCGGGAAGACGGCCCACCTCGCCCGGTCGGAGTACAAAGCCTGCGGAATACCTCTGTCCGCAAGCACGGCACGCAATGCCGCCAGGACCGACATCGTCGTCTCCTCCGGCCACAGCTGCGCGTACAAGAGCTCGCTGGTCGCGTCGTCGGCCACCGCGAGGAGCATAGGATGCTCGTCGGGGCACAGAGTCAGTCAGGCGTGCTTCGACCCGTCGATGTGCAGCATCTCCCCAAAGCTCGCCCACGACTCCCGCCGCCTGCGATGCTTGCCCCGCGGGCGCTTCGTGCGCACCAAGCCTGGTTGCTGCAGCGCTCCTTTCACAAAGCTGCACGAAAGCTCCACCCCGTGCTCTCGGACCGCAATCTCTTGGAAGTGGCGCACAGTGAAGTCCAGATACCGCTCGCGATACAGCCGCAGGATTCGCTCGACCTCTTCGAGCGGCGCGCATCGCGGCGACGGGCTCCGGTGTCGGCGATCTCACAGGCCGCCCTAGCGCCCCGCGCCTCATTCCGCAGCTGCCACCGCCGCATGCTGCGGGCGCTCATCTGGCAAATCTCTGCCGCCGCACCCCATGTGATCTCTCGCCTCATCGGCTTGGCGATCACCTCTGGCCTCTTCATTGACCGCTCTAGGGCGACGGGCGTGATCCCGACTTCCATGTCCCTCATGGACCCCGGCTACACCGCCGACGGCTAAAGCGGTCAATTCACTTGCTACACAGGAGCGGACAGATCATGTGCTCCCTACACGCCGAGGCCCCCGTGGTTGACCGGAACGGGCCTCGATTCCTATAGTCCCCGACTTACCTACCGACCGACGGGACGTTTCGCCGGATGTTCGCGACCCACGCCGCTTGAGCCGCTTGGACGCGCGCGGCACCTCGCCCGAGCCAGGAGACCCAGACATGAGCGCGAAGAAAATCGAGAGCATCGGCGTCCTCGGTGCCGGCCAGATGGGCCTCGGCATCGCCCAGGTTGCGGCGAAAGCGGGCCTCAAGACCGTCCTGGTCAAAGCCACGCCCGGCGACACCGACCCCCTGAAGAAAAAGGTCGAAGGCGCATTCGGCCGCGACGTCGACAAGGGTCGGATGGAAGCTGCCGACCGCGACGCGGCCCTCGGGCGCCTCAACGTCACGACCGACTTCCAGCAGCTCGGCCCATGCGACCTCATCATCGAGTCGATTCTCGAGGACCTGCCGACAAAGCACGACGCCTTCGGCCGCCTCGACGACATCTGCGACGAGGGCACCGTCTTCTCGAGCAACACGTCGACGCTCGGCATCACCGAGATGGCCGTGAAAACCAAGCGCCCGGACCGCTTCCTCGGCGTCCACTTCTTCAACCCGGCGCCTGCCATGAAGCTCGTGGAGATCGCCCCGACGATCTCGACCGACCCCGACGTCACCAAGGCCGTCCACGAAGTGGTTGCGGGCATGGGGAAGACCCCGGTTCTGGTCAAGGACTCGACCGGCTTCGTCGTAAACCGGCTTCTCGTGCCCTACATGATCGACGCCATGCACGAGTGGGCGCGCGGCACCGCATCCATCCAGGACATCGACACGGCGATGTGCAACGGAGCAGCCCACCCGATGGGGCCGTTCACGCTCGCAGACTTCATCGGGCTCGATGTGGTCTTCCACATGGCAACGAACCTCCTCGACGAGTACCAGGAGGCGCGCTTTGCTCCGCCTCCTGTCCTGCGTCGCATGATGTTGTCCGGTCAGCTCGGTCGTAAGACCAAGCTCGGCTTCTACGACTACAGCTCGAAGCCGGCCGGCGTGAATCCCGCGCTGACCCGCTGAATAGTGACGAGTTCCTGACGATTCGGCGAGATCGAGTCGACCAAGCGACACTTCTTGCCCATGCGGGGCCCGCGTTGCGGGCTCCCGCTGTGGCACGGAATCCGCTCTTCTATCTCTTCGCGGGGGGACCACGAAGAGATGTCGACCACTACGAAATGGCGGGTGATTACACCTGCACTGCTGGCGGAGTTGCCGGATCGGCCCGGCGTCTTCGAAATCGGGAACCTGGTACGCACGGTTCTGTTCATCGGATTCGCTCCCTGCGGGATCGCGGCCGATCTGCGCGAGGCACTTACGACGCCGCGGCTCCTGTCCAGAGCGCACTGCATCCGGTTCGAGGTTTCGGATGAGGGGGAAGACCGGGCCCGCGAGCGTCTCGCCGAGTATCGCAGAGTGCATGCCGGTATCCTTCCCTACGCCCACCGGCACGACCCGTTGACCAGCCTGCTGGATGCCCGACGCCCGCCGGCCCGCGCGCTGCCGCTGGCCCGACCGGGCCGCAAGTCTGGACCGGCGACCTTCCGGCGATCTTCGCCCGGCGCCTGAGCGCCGCACACACGATCGGCACGCCGCTTGTCAGATTCGCGGCGAGACGGGGCTGTCCTTCGAAGGTCCGCCCTCAGGCGCCCGGCAGCCGCAGCGTGAAGACCGCTCCCTGCGGATCCCGTCCGGCGACCTCCAGAGAGCCCCCGTGTGCACGCGCGACACACTGCGCGACGAACAGCCCGATCCCGAGCCCGCCCGACCGCGTCGAGTAAAACGGTTCGAAGATCTTGGTGCGATGCTCCTCCGAGACCCCTTCCCCTCCATCCGACACTTCGATGTGGATACGCGCCTCGCCCCCCGGCTCTCGGGTGGAGCGCACCGAAACCTCGACGCTCCCTCCCTGCGGAGAAAAGGCCATCGCGTTGTCGAGCAGGATCACCAGAGCCTGCTTCACGGCCTCGCGGCCGGCGAGGACCAACGGCAAGTCGTCCCCACTGCGGGCCACGTAGTGGATCCCCTTCTCCGTGGTGCTCCCCTGAACGTAGAGCTCGAGCTCCCGCAGGAGCTCGGGCATCGGCCACGGGGCCTCGCCGCCCGAAAGCGGGATCGCAACCGCCTGCATCATGCTCTGGATCAGAGCGCGGATCCGCTTCAGCTCGGTCAGGACCAGGGCGTAGTACTCGGTTCGGAACTCCTCGTCGGTCTCGTATCGTTCCGGGAGCAGCTCGAGAAACGTCCGAACGGTAGTGAGCGGGTTGTTCAGGTTGTGGGCGATGCCGGCCATCAACGTGTTGAGAGATGCGAGATGTTCCGCACGGGCGAGGCGACGTTCGAGAGCCGCGTGAGCCGAGCGCATACGAACCCGCTCCAGAACCTCTCGGATCACGAAGGGCAGGATCGAGACGTATCCCTCTTCCTTCACGATGTAGTCCTCTGCCCCAATCTTCATCGCCTCGACGGCAACCTCGGGCGAGGTGCTCGTCGTGACCAGAACCACAGCCTCCTCTCGCTCGTCCTCACGAATCGACCGTAGGACCTCGAGACCGTCCCCATCCGGGAGCTGGAAGTCGAGCAGGCAGAGATCAAACTGGCCCTCTGCCAACGCCTCACGCGCGCCGGCGACGGTCGTCACCAGCCGAACCGTCGCGGTCGGCATCTCCGCCTCGATCTCGTCTCGCATGAGCCCGGCGTGGCGCGAGTTGTCCTCGACGACGAGGATCCGCGTGCTTTCGTCCGGAAGTCCCGTCATGCGCTGGCCTCGTCGCGGCCCGGGAGGCACACACGAAACGTGCTGCCCTGCCCCAGTGCGCTCTCGACCTCGATCCGCCCGCCGTAGCGCTCCACGATCCTCTTCACGATGGCGAGCCCCACACCGTGGCCATCCGGACCGCCGGTGGTGGCCCCGGGTTCCGGGACGCGGTGGTAGAGCTGAAAGACCCGCTCTCGCTGACGTTCACTGATACCGATTCCATTGTCGCGCACGAAGTACTCGACCTCTCCATCTAGATGCATGCCCTCGACTTCGATCCGAGGTGCCTCCTCGTCGCCGATGTATTTGCAGGCGTTGTCGATCAAGTTGTCGAAGATATGCCTGATCTTGCTGTGGTCGGCAAAAACTCTGGGCATGGTTCCGATACGAATTTCGATGTTCTTCTGCTCCATCTGAGGACCCAGACGCCGCACGACGCGCCGCACAATGTCGTCGACATCGACCCATTCACGGGTCTCGATGCTCGGATCCGTTGCGCGGAAGAGTCGGAGTAAGTCCTCGAGCATCCGCGAGAGCGTGCGGGAGTCCTCGAGGAGATGGCGGACATACACCTGGCCCCGGTCCGAGAGTCGATCCTTCTCCTTGGTCGCAAGCTGCCGAGCGGTCTCCGTGGCGCCGACGGCGACGTTCTTCAAGTCGTGCGAGACGATGTGGACGAGGTCGGCAATCTCCTGCGTCGCCGCGGCCAACTCCGCCGTACGTTCCGCGACGCGCCTCTCCAGCTCGAGATTATGCTCCTCGGCTATCGCCGCCGCGGAGCGAAGCTCGGCGTTGCTCTGCTTCAAATGGTCGGCGAGCGTCCCCCCGACGAACGCGAGCGCGAGGATGAATGCGGTACTCACGCCGAACGCGAGCACCTGGGCCGCCGCCGAAAGGTGGTGATCCCAAAGCTCGACCGGGGCAAGGACGCCGATGTTCTCCAAAAAAACCAGCGTCCCGAAGCTGAGCATCGAAGCCGCAGCGAGCCGCATCGCGACGCGCCGCGATTCACTCACCGCGGCGAACAGGACCAGCGAGTAGTACATGATCGTCGCGTACGGCGCGTCTGCGCCCCCGATGTAGTGGATGAGGACGGTCAGGAAGAGGATGTCAACGAGCCAGTGAGGGAAGAAATCGGAGAGCGGAAACCGACGGGCCTTCCCAACGAACCAATACGGCACGTTGATCGTCGCGAGCCCCGCCAGAATCGCGAGCGCCGGGTACGTACTCGTCGTCGGTGCCAGACGGAAAACCGCGAAGATCATCGCGACGAACGAGAAGACACCCGCCAGCGCGCTCCGCACGAGAAGCCCTTCGATAAAGAGCTCCCGTCGAGCTTCAAGCGACGGATCACTCATCGGCTAGTCACCCGCAGCGACGACCCGGGCGGCATCGCCCCGCGGGCGCTGCGCCGACGACGCCGAGTCCAGCGCAGATTGCAATCGCTCAAGAAGGTCGGCGACCTCCAGAGAGCAGTCGACAGGCTGGCCCAAAGCAAGGTCGACCTGTGTCCCCTTGCGCGGGATCGCGACGGGCCCCGGCAGGGGGAGGGACAGCGAGCCTCGCACGCGAATCCCCAGGGGAACCGCGATGGCCTCGGACTGCCGTGCCAGCCGGGCGAACGACGAACCGACCTCGCGGTAGGGCCCCCGCCCGTCGACCGCGATACCGATGGAGCCCGTCGCTCGCACGAGCTTGCCGACGTCTCGGGCGAGCGTACCGGGTCGGCGATGGCGCAGCAGCATATGCTCCCAACCCAGACGACGCAGAACGTCCGCGGCGATCCCACCGCTCAGCGTCTCGTCGCACACGAATGCGAGATCTCGTCCCAGCAGACCGCCCCCCCGACAACCATACAACATCAACGGCAGAGCGCCCTCAATCCAGTAGTAAAGAATGAAATGTCGATTCGGGGAGTCCTGGCGGAGCTTCTGCCATGCCGCCTCGGCGGGCTCGACACCCTCGAGGCGGACGACTGGCGCCACCCAGCGAAGGTATCGCTCCAACGCCCACCCCGCCGCTCGCCTGAAGGCCGCCACGGCCCCCCTTCAGGCCGCCGCCGACGCCAGAACCTCGGCGATGTCAGCCACAGTGTCGAGCCGCCGCACACCGTCGAGGTCCAACTCGCAATCGAATTCTTCTTCCAGCGCGAAGAGGATGTTCGCCACCGCGATCGAGTCCATGCCGAGATCGGTCCGCAGCGAGCCAGCAGCGCGCACCTCCTCGGAGGTCGCCTGCAACTCGATCGACAGCGCTCGGATCACCGCCTCGTGGGCCTTAGGCTGCGACATCGCGATGCCGTCGGATGACCATGGCTCCGTTGCGAGAGCCAAAGCCGAAACTCGTGGACAATGCCACGTCGACCCGAGCCGGTCGTGCGCAATGCGCCACATAGTCCAGATCACACTCGGGGTCCGGCTCGTCTAGGTTGATCGTCGGCGGCACGAACCCCTCCCTCATGCCGACGAGGGTCGCGGCCAACTCGACCGCGCCGCACGCACCCAGCGTATGGCCAACCATCGACTTGGTCGAACTCACCGGCGTCGACGAAGCCGACTCACCCAGGACTCGCCGCAGCACACGGGTCTCGAAGGCGTCGTTCTGCTTCGTCGCGGTCCCGTGGGCGTTCACGTAGTCGATCTCGGACGGCTCGACCCCTGCATCATCGAGTGCCTGCCGAATGGCACGCACCGCTTCGTCCCCACTCTCCGCTTGCGTGAAGTGATCTTCGGCGTCACAGGTCGCGCCATATCCCGCGACCTCCGCGTAGATTCGAGCGCCTCGCTCCTTCGCCGACTCGGCTCGCTCGAGAACGAAGACCGCTGCGCCCTCGCCCAACACGAAGCCACTTCGATCAGCCGAGAACGGGCGCGAAGCCGTCCTCGGGTCGTCGTTGAAATCTCGCGGCATCGCACCGATGCGATCGAACGCGGCGAACAGAACAGGAGCAAGGGGCGCATCGGTACCGCCCGCGAGCACTACATCGACCATCCGTCCTTCGAGAAGACCACGCGCGAGGCCGAACGCGTCGGTGCTGGAAGTGCAAGCACTCGAAACGGTCAGGACCGGGCCTTTTGCACCGAACTGAATCGCGCATTCGGAGGCGATCGACCCGTTGTGCGCATAGGCCGGGAACATCGGGTTCATGCGCCGAAGCCCCCGCTCGACGAAGATCAGCCCCTGCTCGAACTGATACGAGCCCGGCCCACCGCTGCTGCCGAGCAACACGCCGACGCGCCCGGCGTCGGCCCACGTGGGCATGCGCGCGTCGTCGATCGCCAGACGCGCCGCGGCGACACCGAGTTGAACGACCCGTGGCAGGGACCGCGCCTCGCGCAACGCCATGAAGTCGGCCGGACGGAAATCCAAGACCTCCGCGGCGACGCGACAGCCATACGGACTCGAATCGAATGCGGAGAGTGGCCCCGTACCGGACACGCCCGAGCGCAAAGATTCGGAAAAGGCAGGGAGCCCGATTCCAATCGGAGTGACGCAACCCATGCCCGTGATGACCACGGCCATGGGGGAACGGTCTCAAACCCCTAGGCGGAACGCAACCGATTCATGCCATGAAGCTACGGGTAATCCCTTAATTAAATAGAGGTCTTACCCAGCTTCACATTCGGCCGCTACCGAGCGGCCCGTCGACGCGTCTTGGATGCCCCGGCAGGCCGAGACGTGGCCGACGCCTTCACGAGCTTCGCGAGGTTGCGCTTGTACGACGACTTCGCCACACCGTTCTCGGTGATGATGGCCGTTACGAGCTTCGCCGGCGTCACGTCGAAGGCAGGGTTCGCGACCTTCACGCCCTTGGGCACCCCGGGCTTTCCGCGGAAGTGGCTGACCTCTTCCGGCGCGCGTTCCTCGATCGGAATCTTCGTACCGTTCGGACAGGCGAGGTCGATCGAACTGGTCGGCGCCGCAACGTAGAACGGGATTCCGTGCCGCGCCGCGAGAACGGCCACCATATACGTGCCGATCTTATTCGCCACATCGCCGTTGGCGGCCGTGCGATCGGTACCCACGACGACCGCGTCGATCGCACCCTTCTGCATGAAATGGCCGGCCATATTGTCGGTGATCACGGTGACCGGGCAGCGGGCTCGCTTGAGTTCCCATGCGGTGAGGCGCGCGCCCTGGAGAACCGGGCGGGTTTCATCGGCGAACACCGAGAGCTTCTTCCCCGCATCGCGGGCCGCGAGAATCACGCCAAGAGCGGTACCGATGCCCGCAGTCGCGAGGCCGCCGGCGTTGCAATGCGTGAGGATGGTTCCCTTCGACGGGAGGAGCTCCGCGCCGAACTCGCTCAGGCGGCGGTTCGCATCGAGGTCTTCTCGGTAGACCGCCAAAGCCTCGGCCTCCAACAGGTTCCGAAGCGTGTCGACGGACATGCGGCTGTTCTCGCGGACGACCCGGCGCATGCGCTCGATTGCCCAGAACAGGTTCACTGCCGTCGGACGCGCAGCGGCAAAGGCCCGACACAGCTTGTCGAACTCCTTCGAGAACCGCGCTTGCGGCAATTTCTGAGCCCCGAGGGCCAGGCCCATGGCCGCGGAGACGCCGATCGCAGGAGCGCCGCGGACCACCAGATCGCGAATCGCCTCGATCACTTCCTTCGGATCTTTGTAGAGGCGGTAGACTTCTCGATTCGGCAAGAGCCGCTGGTCCAGCATGACCACGCGACCCTTCTTCCATTCCACGGTGCGAACTTTTTTCATGTAGCCAGCGATTGTACCGGCCGCGCGCGCCCCGAACAAGACGATTTGCCGCACCCGCCTTGACTTCAGTCCCCAGCCAGCATCCTCTCCCGCCATGGCCGAAGCGCCACAGGAATACGAAGTCGAGATCGCCGCCAACATCGACGGATGCATCGAGGTCCTGACCGACTTCGAGCAGTATCCCGTGTGGAGCTCGCCCATTCTCGAGGCAAAGATCCTCACGCAACACCCGGATGGACGCGCCCACCATGTCGGGTTCGCTCTGGACATGCGCATCCGGACCCTGCGGTACACGCTCGCCTACGAGTACGACCTGCCGTCGCAGATTTCGTGGAGCCTGCTGGAGGGCGACCTCACGAACGTGAGTGGCTCCTACCGACTCGAAGGTACGCCCCAGGGCCACGTCATCGCGACGTGCCGACAAGAGATCGATCTCGGCTTCTGGGTCCCCGGCGCGATCCGCCGCATGGCCGAGCGTCAGGCGCTTCGCGACTCCGTCCTCGAGTTCAAGACGCAGGCGGAACAGAAGCACGGACTCGCGTGACGGGACAGGCGACCGCCGATGAGCGGCCACCCGCCCCGCCCCATTCCGCCCCCTCAGCGCTTCTGCTTCGCGCTCGTCGCCTGTCGCTCGGGCTGGCCGACCTGGACGTGCTCACGGAGCTTGTCGACCAACGCATTCCCGATGCCGGGGACCTCACTCAACTCGTCCGCCGAGTCGAAAGGCGCCTCCTCGCGCCGCTCGATGATCGCGCGGGCCCGCGCGGGCCCGATGCCCGGGAGCGACGTCAGCTCCTCGAGCGACGCTTCGTTCAGATCGACCTGCGCGTCCGCCATCGATGCGCTCGGCAGCCCGAGAACCAAACCGAGCATCAACGCAACCGCGGTCGCAACCGCGCGCCCTCGGACGAGCGTCTTTCCAGTCTTCCAAAATGCCTTCATCGTCCACCACCTTGCGCAGGATTTGGGCCTGCGCTTCTTTCCGGCGCGTCGCGTTACCGTGCGCACCTAGCCTTGGCTGAAAGCATCGCGGGGGAAACGACGCGTCGAGGTAACCACGATCTATCCCCGCGCGCGTCGGTGCGGCAAGGCGTTCTCATGTGGGCGGACGCAAGACTCTTCGCAACATCGGGAGGGAAATGACCTTGGCGACAAACACGCAAATCGAGAGTGTCACGTTCCTGTCCCCGGAGACCGACGGAGCCGAGATCGGAGGCGACCTGGTCGGAGTCGGCACCACTAGCTCTCCCGCCTTGATCCTCATCCCGGATGTACACGGCATCTCGCCCCTGTACCGCACCTTGGGCGAACGACTCGCAGCCGCGGGCTTTCGCACGCTCGTGCTCGACATCTACGCCCGCGAAGGCGCACCGCACCTGGCCGACATGGCGCAGGTGGGTGAGTGGATCGCGAACCTTCCCGATGAACGTGTCCTGGGCGACGTGGCTGCCGCGCGAGTGTATCTCGCGAGCCGTGCCGACGTGACGGAGTCGGCGATCGGCATTCTCGGATTCTGCCTCGGCGGTCAGTACGCCCTGATGGCCGCGTGCCGACTTCCCCAGATCACGGCCTGCGCGAGCTTCTACGGAATGCTGCGCTACGCGGAGCGGTCCGAACGCAAGCCCGCGAGCGCTCTCGACATGGCGCCCCAGCTTTCATGCCCGCTCGTCGGCCTCTACGGAGCGGACGATTCCCTCATCCCGACCGCGGACGTGAGCGAACTGCGCGACATTCTCGAACGCGGCGGGAAGGAATTTGACCTCGTCACTTACGAGGGCGCGGGCCACGCATTTCTGAACGAGGCACGCCCCGAGGCGTACCGTCCGGAGGCCGCCGCGGACGCCTGGGAGCGCGCCTTGAAGCTCTTCCAAAAATACCTTTCCTGAGTCGCGGCAAACATTTGCAACCCCTCGCCCTCGCTGCTTAATCTCCTCGTTCCAATCGGAGGAGATGCCATGGCACGCCAGAACAAAGACTTCCTGACGCAGGTACGAGAGCAGGCCGAGCGAACGCTCGCGATCCTCACCTCGGAGATTCGCAAGCGCGAGGCCGAGTTGGAGAAGCTCCTCGAGCAGGCGCGCGTGTGGCGCGATGCGCTGACGAGTTCTTTCACGCCGGCCCTGCTTCAGACCCCACCGAAGAAGAAGAAGAACAAGACCGCCGGCAGACCTGCGAAGCGCAAGTCAGTGAAGAAGACCACACGCAAGGCATCGCCGGCCGCCAAGAAGGCGACCAAGAAAGTCGCGAAGAAAGGCAAGCCCGCGAAAGCAGCCGCGGCGCGGGCGACCACCGCCGCCGCGAAGAAAGCACCGAGGGCGAAGAAGGCCGGCGCCACGAAGAAAGCACCGAAGGCGAAGAAGGCCGCCCCCGCGAAGAAGGCATCCGCCGGCAAGCGGGTCGACTGGGACAAGCTTCTCGCCTCGCTCCCCGCCACGTTCTCGATCGACGACGTGATGGACACATCCGGCGCCCGTTCCAAGGGCCGCAATCAGGTCTACCCCGCCATCAACCGGTGGGTGAACGCGAAAAAGGCCCGCAAGGTCGGCACGGGCCGGTACAAGCGGATCGAGTGAGAACGAAACCAAGATCCAAACGAAAAAGGCCCGCCCCGGACATTCCGGCGCGGGCCTTTTTCGTTGGATCGGCAGGCGCGCTCAGGTGCGCGATGCCTGGAAGATGCTCTCGATCGACGTATCCAGAGTCGAGTTGAACTCTGCGTCCGACTGGTTTGCCGAGAGCCCTTCGGCGAGGGCGCGAGAGAAGCTTGCTACGATCCCCTTGCTGCGGGTGAGACGATCGTTGGCCTCTTCACGGCTGTAGCCACCCGACAGGGCAACGACGCGCAGCACCGCCGGGTGCTTCACGAGCTCATCGTAGAAGCTCGCCTCTTCCGGCAGCGTCAGCTTGAGCATGACCTGCTGGCCGGCACCGAGCTTCCCGAGGTTCTCGAGAATGTCGGCCTTGAGCAGCGCCTCGGCTTCCGCCTTCTGTGGCGACTTGATGT
The DNA here is from genome assembly GCA_029243485.1 of Candidatus Binatia bacterium. Classification (NCBI taxonomy): domain Bacteria; phylum Candidatus Binatota; class Binatia (SeqCode); species Binatia bacterium. The sequence goes on from JAQWRY010000075.1 coordinate 186,082, forward strand.
CGATCTCCGGCTCGAGAATCGGCATCAGGCCCGCGGCGAGGATCTGCTTTCCGACCTCAAACTGCTGATCCGCGATCGCCTTCACGCCGGCCGGGTTGGCCAGCTTGATCACGGAGCGCATCTTCGTGCCGTAGATGCCTTTGGGCTTCGCGCGCTCGAGCGTCGCGTCGAGTCCCGGCATCGGCTTCATGAGCTGGACGCCGTCCGCCTCGTCCGCAAGGCCCTTGTCGACCTTCAGGAAGGGAACGACGTTGCACTCATCCCAGAGGTACTGCGCGCTGGGCTTCCCCTTGATTTCGCGATCCATGGTGCCCTCGAAGAGGATGGCGCCCATGACGCGGGTCCCATCGAAGCTCGGGCTCGTGATGATACGAGTCCTCATTTCGTGGACCTTGTCGAACATCGCGTCTTCTCCCGAGTACTCGGTCTCCGCTATGCCATAGAGGCCGAGGGCCTTCGGCGTGCTGCCGCCGCTCTGGTCCAGAGCCGCAATGAAGCCGTCAGACTGGATCTTCTGGGTCTGCTTTTCTGAGATCCCCAAGGTTTGCTGTCTCCTTATTTGAAATGCACGCCGAGCCGACGAATTCCGCGGCTCCGCGATCCACGCGAGGTAAACAGCGAGTCTACCAGAGCCCGACACCCTAAAAAAAGAGGGTAATCCCCACCCCAGTTGCCCCCCCCCCCTAGCGCGGCCGGCCCAACGCCCAGACGCGGGCCGCTGTGCACGATAGAGGAACGGGAGCCAATACCGGTCCCGCGTGGTCCTCGGCCAGGAGTGGGGGCTTGTCGCGGAGTGAGGCGTGCCACCTGCGGGCTTCACGCGTAACCGGCAGTGCCCCCACGCCCGGTATGTCTCCAGCCCGCAACCGGAGAGCACCGCCCCAAGAAGGAGACCATGCGGATGCCCCTGGCCCCGAAGACCAGACGACGAGGCTCAGGCCGCCGCGCCCGACAACCGCCGGGTGACGTGTGGGTGTCTCTCGAATTGGTCGAGGACATCGACCAACTCGTCGGCGGTCCGCGTGTGCGTCACGGCCTCGCGCAGGTGCGCACTCCCGGGGAAACCCTTCACGGTGCGACACGTCATGCCGCGAAGCCGCGCCGCGGTCGTCTTCGTTGGATAGACCTCATCGAGAAGCTGCCGATAGCGGCGCAGGGCAGCGAGCCGCTCTCCGACGGTCGGCGCGGGGAGAGTCTCGCCCGCTCGATCCGAGATGATGTGGCGGAAGAGCCACGGGTTCTCCATCGCGCCGCGCCCGATCAGCAACCCGTCGACCCCCGATCGCTCGAGGCGCTTCCTGGCCGTTGCGACCGAGACGACGTCACCGCTGCCGAACACCGGGATGTCGACGGCGCGTTTCACCTCACCGATCAGATCCCAATCCGACGCGCCGTGGTAGAGCTGCATACGAGTCCGGCCGTGCACCGCGACGAGTTCGACGCCGGCGGCCTCGGCCATCTGCGCCACCTCCACGCAGTTGATCGAGTCCTCATCCCAACCCGCGCGGATCTTCAGCGTGAGGGGCACCGAGAGCTCACGGCGCACCTGCCGCAAGAGCCGTTCGAGGTGACTCACCCGGCGCAGGAGTTCGGCTCCACCACCTTTCTTCACGACCTTCGGCGCGGGACACCCACAGTTGATGTCGACCATGTCGACGCCCGTGGCCTGCACGAGCGCAGCCGCTTCCGCCATCCGATCGATGTCCGAGCCGAAGATCTGGATGGCAATCGGGCGTTCGCTCGCGTCGTAGCGCAACATCCGGTGAGTCTTTAGATCGTTTCGGGTCAGGCCCTCTATCGAGATGAACTCGCTCACGACGAGGCCCACCGCATCGCCGCTGCATTCGCGCACGAGACGGCGGAACGCCATGTCGGTGACCCCGGACATCGGCGCCAGCACGAGTGCAGGCGAGATGTCGACTGGGCCGACCTTTACCGAACCTGCCTCCATGCCGTTCAGGATACCGTTCGCGGGCGCGCGCTCGCAACGCAGCGGATACGGCTCAAACCGGGTCCTGGTGCTTGGAGCTCTCCTCCATGAGGGCGTCGAAAGTGCCGTCTTTGAAACCCTTCTCGCAGAACCGCTCGAGCGTATCCCGCTCTCCGAGGTACTCGTATCGCGGCACCGCCCATCCGCACGACGTCTGGACCTTCTCGACGCCGATCGCGATCAGCTGGCGCGTGTAGTCGCCGACCATTCCGGGTCGCATGCGACCCGCCAAGGCGTCGAACTCGACGGAGCCGGCTCCATAGACCTGCCCTCGCCCGTAGCGCCTGCTTCTCGAAGCCGGCAAACATGAGAGTCAGACGCCCGCCGCCGTTCACGTGGCTCGCCGTCTGATTCCCGCTTCCGGGCCAGTCGGCGTACACCAACTCCCTCGGGCCCAAGACGTCGAGCGTGTCATACCCCTTCGGCGAGACGTTCGGGAATCCGCCCCCGTCCGCCGGCGCGCTGCCGATGAAGAACAGCTTCTGTGCGCGAACGAAGTCGATCAATGACGGCGAGAGGTCATCGTACCACTTGGCCATGGCCGAAGAGTGGCCCGGCGTCGGCGTGCGCGCAAGCCTCGGTCGCCCTCGATTCGAGGCGACCGAAGCTCCCGCATTCTAGATCATGCTGGCGCGCACGTCCTCGTCGACACCCTTGCCAAACCGATCGCCGAACATGATGCCACGCTCACGGTACTTTCCTTCCGTGCGCTGGGTGATGAGTCCCAGGCGCGCGAGGTTCGGTACGACCGTGTGCATGAAGAGATCGCTGTTGATCTCTGCCCAGTTCGGCAGACCCATCGCCACCTCGACGACGGCATGCGGCTCGAGGCCGTACTTGGGACCGAGAACGTTCAGCATGTCGAGCTGCTGGTTGGCATTGAGCGCCTCGAGAATGTTGAACGCGAAGTCCTCCATCTCGGCCATCTCTTCTTCGTTCGCATCCTTCACGGTGCGGCGCATCGTGAGAACCCCGAAGGCCGCGTGCCGAGCCTCGTCCTGCTTCACCCGTCGCATGATGTCGCTCACGAGAGGGTTGGTCGACCCCTTCTGGATGATGTCCAGGATGCCGACTGCGACCCCCTCGAACAGCGTCTGCATGCCCAGCGTCTTGGTCTTCCAGGTCGGCGCCTGCAGGAGCTTGTCGAGAAGGACCTTCAGCGTACCGCCGATCGGATAGATCGTGCCGAACTTGCGCTGAAGCAGCTTCGAGAGCACCTCGACGTGCCGTGCTTCATCCGCAACCTGCGAGGCCGCATAGAACTTCGCGTCCATCGTGGTGCACGCGTTCGTGAGCTGCCCGCAGATCTGCAGCGCGGCCTGCTCTCCGTGTAAAAGCTGGGAGATCGTGAAGGCGAACTCGTCCACGGCGGCCGCTTTGCACGTCTCTTCGTCGGCCTCCATCAGGGTGAGAAGCGTCGGAAGGACCAGCACGTCCTGGCGCGGAAGGAACCACTCGTCGAGTGGGATGTCGGTGTCCCACTGGATGTCCGTCTCGGCGTTCCACTGCCCCTTCTTGCCCCGCTCGTAGAGCGCGGCGAGCTCTTCGACCTCGTTGCCGTAGTTCCACGTCCAGTGGAGATCGAGGGGCGCTGCGATGTCGAGTTCGCCGCGAATCTTCTCGACACGCGACTCGTCGATCTCGATGACTTCAAAGTCCCCAATCTGGCTGCGATAGTCCGCAAGAATCTTGTCCATGGCTGTCTACCTCTCTCAGGCGTTCTTCGTCGCGCCGAGACCGTCGCGCACGAGGTCCAAAAATTCACCTTTGATCCGCCGCCCCTGCGCGGCTTCGAATACTTCTTTACCCAGCAGCTCCTGCCCGAAATCTCCGGACGCGAACGGAAACACGATCGGTCCGATCAACAGGAGCAGCACGTGCGGCACGCTCGCCATGCGAATGCCTCAGTTCGCGCGCAACAAGAAGGTCGCGCCCTGGTGCGCGAACTCGACCTGTTCGGGTAAGATGCGCTTGACAGTCAAGCCCTGGTAGCTCTCGCCCTCGCGGACCTGCGTCATCGCCGGGTTTCCCTCGACGCTCATGTAGGCAAACCGGCGTCCGGGGTTGCTCGAGTACTGCAGGATGTTGATTCGAACCTGAGGCGCGCTGCTCGGGGGCCGTCGGAGGCCCTCGTCCGTCGGCCCGCTCGCTGACAGAACCAGCGGCTCTCCGGAGACCGGAGCAGGCGCCGGTGGCGGCGCTCGAACGATGGCCGGCGCAGGCGCCGGCGCGGGCCGAACGCCCGGAGCCGGCGGGATTTCACGCTGCGGGCGCGGGGCCGTCGGGTCGTACGTACCGGTGACCGCGTGCGCGCCCTGGGCCATGCGCTCTTCTTCACGCACGAGCCGCCGCTCTGCGGAGGCCGCCTTCCTCTCCATGCGCGCGATGTTGCGGGTCTGGCGGAACTCCGTCAGAAGCTCCTCGCGCTCCTCAGGCGTCCCAGCCGAACGGATGGCCTCTCGAAGCCCTTGCGACTCCTCCCGCTTGGCGAAGCGATTCTCGCGCCGGCCAGCACGGTCCTCACGCCGCGCCATGACGCGCTCCAGGACGCGGCGACGCTTCTCGCTCATCGGCTTGTGCTTCACGGCGGCCGGCGCGTTGTCGAGGGGGGGGGCCGCCTTGACCTCACGGGACACGCGCTCGGGGCGAGCAACGGGAACTCGCTCCTGCGGCGGCGGTCGCGTCGGCTCGACTCGCGCCGGCGGGGCCGGCTCCGGCTCCACGACGGCGGCGACTTCTAGCGGTTCGGCCACCGCTTCGGCCTCGACGGTCTCTTCCGTTCGCGTAGAGGACCCGCCACCGCTCAGTTCCAACCCGCCTGCGAACGCACCGACAAGAGCGATCAGGCCGAGAGCGATCCACAGAAACCGGGGCCCGCCCTTCCGAGGAGGCCGCGGGGGTCCGTCGCCGAAGCTCCCGGCGCCGTCGGGCGCATCACCGTCCTGTGCCTTCCGAAGAGCGTCGAGGACGGTGCTCAACGCACGGCTCCGCTGGCAATCACGTTCGCGGGAGCGCCCTTCGAGCGCTGAGAACCGAGGTGTGGCACGCGATCCGATGCCGCCATCCCGTACAGCGCGATCATCGTCATCGGCCCGACCTTGCCGTCCGCCTCGAGGTGAACCCCCCTCTGAAACTCCACCACCGCCTCCTCCGTCAACGCGTCGAACTGATCACCACCGGGACCCTCGTAAACCCCGGCCACCTGCAAGAGGTCGTGCAGGCGCCGTACCTTCGCGCCCGCGATGCCGCGGCTCAGCAAGCTTCCCAGCTTTTCGACGTCGTACCACAGCACATGGCCCTGGCCGAACCAGACCTCCGACAGAACGCTGTGGGAGACCTCGATCCGCTCCTGCCCCAAGCGAACGTAAGCCATGCGGTCATCGACGCGATCAACCATCCCGAAATGCACGCCCGACCCATCCCCGAGATCCAATTCCAGGATGACCGGAAGGTCGAGGACCCGCAGCACGTTCAGGTTACCGGTGAACTCGAGGTAATCGAGCCCACGCCGCCGGGCGATCGCTGGAAGATCGAGCCTATGACTCGCCGCCTCCGCCGCCGAAAGACGGTCGCCGTTCCAGACCCCGACCAGAGATTCCACCGCTTCGTACGCGCTCTCACTTGCGGTGGTCTGCCGAAGAGCATCGCTTAGCGCTGCGCGCTCGATCCAGCGCGAATCGGGCACCGGAGCCGGCACCTCGGGTTCCGCGGCCACGACCGACATCGGCCCTCCGGGCGGCACGTAGCCGTGCGACACGGGGACAGCAGCCACGGGCGGGTCGACTTGCCCTGCGGGCCATGGTTCGAAGCTCGGCGTGAGCGGGTGCGGGGCGACTCGCGGCTCGGACGCAGCGGCGGGCAGCGGCGCGGCTGGGACACGGTCGATCGCATCGAGCATCTGCGCGACGTCCCGACTGTCGCTGCTCGCGGCGCGGCCAGGCTCTTGCGTGAACGAGATCGAGCGGGCCCCGAACTCGTTGAACCCCCAGACCCCGGCGCCTCCGAGAAACGCGGCAAGGACGAGTCCGGCCGCCATCGCAGCCCACTGCGGAATCCGACGCGTAGGCTCCGAACGACGGCGCCGCGGGCTTTCGATCTCTTCAATCGCACGCTTTACGATCGAGCTCGTGATCGACGTGGAGTCGCGCGCGTACGCGACGAGCAGCGCGCGGTGGCAGACGACATTGATCCGCCGCGGGATCCCCTGACTGTACGCGAAGACACGTTTCTGAGCGCCCGACGAGAGAATGCGGCGAGGGCGTCCACCCGACGCCGTAGCCAGGCGGTGCCCGATGTATTGCCCGGTCTCCTCACGGTCGAGCGGCCCGAGGTGCCAGCGCACGGTAATGCGCTGCTCGAGCTGAACGAGGTCCGGTCGCGCCAGGATGTCGCGAAGCTCGGGCTGTCCGACCAGAACGATCTGTAGAAGCTTCGCGCTCTCGGTCTCGAAGTTCGACAGCATGCGGAGCTGTTCGAGGATCGCACCGCCGAGCGCCTGGGCTTCGTCGATGACGAGCACCACCTGATTGCCGGCCTGCTTCTGGTCGAGAAGGAACGTGTTCAGGGCGACGAGCAGATCGCGCTGCGTGCCCTCCTCGCGCAACCCCAGCTCGTGGTTGATCTCCTGGAGAAGCTCGACGCCACTCAGGACCGGATTCAGGATGTAGGCGTACCGCGCGTTTTCCGGCGGGTCCGACAAGAACGAGCGCAGGATGGTCGTCTTGCCTGCCCCGATCTCCCCGGTGATCGCCACGAAACCGGCGCCTTCCTCCAGCCCGTACACGAGGTGCCCGAGGGCCTCCTTGTGCTTGGCTGACAGGAAGAGATAGCGGGGGTCCGGGGTGAGCCGGAACGGTGCCTCCTCGAATCCGAAGAATCTCTCGTACATGAGCTTTGCTGGTGGACGACAGTCGCCCACCCGGGATTCAATTAAGAGGAGCGGCGGGGAAGCTGTCAAACAGACCGCCTTGTCTGCAGCGAGGCCTGCTGGCACAAGGGGCCGGAGCCCATGGCCAACGAGTGGTGGCAGCAGCTACCGGCCGACGAGCGCCGGGAGTATCAGCGGAGCGAAAAGCTCTCGAAGGTCCCCCTGCCCCCGGACCCCTGCTTGGGCAAGATCGCCCTAGCCATCGACCGGGCCCTGGCCTCCGAGAACCGCCTGAAGGCCGAGGGGGCGTCCCAAGCCCTCGTGGATCGCCTGAGTCGGCGTCTGTCGATGCCGAGCGCGACGATCCGGGTGCAGGGCCGGCGACCGCCCGATGGAGAAGGCGAGCTCCACGGCATCTACCGACCGGCCGAGGGCACCGAGCAGGATCAGATCAGCGTCTGGATGCGGACCGCAAAGCGAGCGGACGTCGTGGCCACGCGGACGTTCCTGCGCACCCTCCTGCACGAGGTGGGCCATCACCTCGACATGCGGCTGCTCGATCTGCCGAACTCGTATCACTCCAGAGGCTTCTACCAGCGCGAGGCATACCTCTTTCGGATCATCACGAAGGGTACGGCGCTCGCGCCGGGAGGGACGGCCGAATCACCGCGAGAGCCTGCTGTGCCGCCGCCCCAAGTCGATGTGCAGCGCGGACTCGCGCTGCTCCGCGCGACCGTCGACAAGATCGAGGGCCGCTCGCAAAAGGAAGAGTCCTAGAACTCTTCCCCTTCTTCTTCGTCGACGAGCCGCACGGCTTCGAGAAGGCCGGGCGGAAGATCGTCGAGGAAGCGAGACACCCGTGAAGGAACCGGGCCCAACTGCCGGTCGTGCACGAGAGTCGGGTAGCTCAAGTGGAGATGGTTCCGCGCACGCGTGCAGGCGACGTACATGAGGCGCCGCTCCTCCTCGATGTCTTCGTCCTCGACCGAGTACTGCGAGGGGAAACGACCCTCGAGTGCGGAGATGACGAAGACGGCATCCCACTCGAGCCCCTTTGCCGAGTGCACTGTCGAGAGCGTGAGCTGCTCATCCTCACCGGCGTCCACGGCCATCACGTCGCCAACCGAGTCGTTCGGCGGCTCGAGCGCCACGTCGGTCAGGAGCTCCGAGAGGTCCTGGAAGCGCTCCGAAAGAACGACGAACTGTTCGAGATCCCTCATCCGCTTGGGCGCGTCGTCGCGATGAACCCGCTCCAGTGTGCCGCGGTACTGATCCACCACGGCCTGAACCAACTCCGCGGGCCCGTGCCGCTGCGGATCGAGGCCGGCGAAGAATACGCCCAGCTGCCGTAGCGCGTCCCCGACGCGACGACGAATCACCGGCCCGCTCGGCGGGTCGGCGAGTGCGCCCGGCCCCCGCCCTCCTTCGAGGAGCCAATCCACGACCGTCTCCGCCGCGCGCGGCCCCACGCCTTCGAGCAGCAACAGAAGACGGTGCCACGACACGACGTCACGCGGGTTGTCCAGCACCCGAAGGTGGGCCACCACGTCCTTCACGTGCGCGGTCTCGACGAACCGGAAGCCGCCTCGCTTCACGAACGGCACACCCGAACGGGCCAGCTCGAGTTCCAGGTCGAAGGAATGGAACGACGAGCGGAACAGGACCGCCATATCGGAGAGAGAGACACCCTCCTCCCGCAACTCGAGAAGGCGTTGGCGGACGAACAGGCTCTGCCAGCGCTCGTCCGGCGCGGGGATCAGAAGCGGGGTCGGACCGGGGCCGCGGCTCGTAAAGAGCGTCTTCGAGTACCGTTCGGTCGCCTTCTCGATCACGACGTTCGTCAGATCCAGGATCGCCTGACTCGAGCGGTAGTTCTCCTCGAGAGTGATGACCTGCGCGCCGGGAAAACGCTCCGGGAAGCGAAGCATGTTGCCGACGTCCGCCCCGCGGAAGCCGTAGATCGACTGCGCATCGTCGCCAACGGCCATCACGTTGCCGGTCGGGCCCACCATGCGCTCGACGATCTCTGCCTGCAGCGCATTGGTGTCCTGGTACTCGTCCACCATCACGTAGCGATAGACCGACCGGAGCCGCTCGCCGAAGTCGGGATGTTCCGCCAGCCGGTCGCGGAGCGAAAGCAGCAGGTCGTCGTAATCCAGGAGCTGGTGCTCCGTCTTGTAGGAGACGTACTGCTCGTGACAGCGGAGCATGTCCTCCACGTCGTCGAGAAGGTGAGCGTGATCCGTCTCGACCAGATCCTCGATCGTCACCCCTTTATTGGTGGCGGTACTGAAAATCCGCGCCAGGGTGCTCTTCCGCGGAAATCGGCGCTCCTTGCGATCCAGCCCGAGTCGCGTCCGCACCAGCTGAAGCGTGTCCTCCGAGTCGCTGCGGTCGAGGATGGTGAACTTCTCGGGCCACCCGAACAGGCCTCCGTACCGACGCAGGACGGTGTTGGAGAACGAGTGGAAGGTACCCCCGGTGACCGCCCCGAGTTCCCCTCCGGGCAGAAGCCCCTCGGCCCGTCGCAACATCTCGGACGCGGCTCGACGCGTGAAGGTCAGCAGAAGAATCGAGCGCGCCGGAACGCCACCCTCGACCAGGCGCGCCACTCGGTACGTCAGCGTCCGCGTCTTCCCACTTCCGGCACCCGCAACGACGAGAACAGGCCCGTCGAGCGTGGTTGCCGCACGATGCTGCGCCTCGTTCAGCTCTCCGCGGTAGTCGATCTGCCAGCGACTGGGATCGCCCGCGCCACGTTTGATCGTGTAGGTCGCCATCGACAGGTCCGGCATACCTCCTGGAGAAGAAACGCGCACACGCCGGTGACACGCCCGCATGGGCATGGCATGTTGCCCCACGATGTCCGATGAAACCAAACCTCAGACTGGCCACGGGCCCGCGCGCGCCGTCACGGTCCAGGCCGACGCCGCGATCACCCCGGGCGTGTACTCTAATCTCGCCATGATCACGCACCGCAAGGAGGAATTCGTCTTCGACTTCCTCTTCGTGCAGCCGCAGGGCGGGAACCAGGGCGAGCCCGTGGCCCAACTGCGTTCGCGTGTGATCGCCTCGCCCGGGCACACCAAGCGCTTGCTGCGCGCGCTCGAAGAGAATGTTCGCCGCTACGAAGCCCAGTTCGGCCCGATCGAAGAGGCCGAGCCGCCACCCATCCTGCAATGAGGACAAGATCGATGCTGCGAAACACCCAAATCGCCGGCGTTGCCGTCACAGGCCTCCTAGCGGGCGCCGTCGCCAGCCCGGTACGCGACGAGGAATCGGCGGGAGCCGCGAACTCCGTCGAAGCCGGCATTCAGAAGGCTGGAACTGAGTCCAAGAACGGCCTCGATACCGCCGGGAGGGCCACGGGCAACGCGCTCGATAAAGCGATGGAGGAGACCGGAAAAGGGGTCGGCTACGCGATCGACAAGACCGGCGAGGGTTTCAAGAAGGCCGGCGATTCCATGACCGGCACTGGAACCAGCGACGCCGATTGATGTCGCAGGCGGCACCCAACGACCCTCGCGAGACCGAAGAGATGGCTCTGCGTGGCGTTCGCTGCCCATTGAACTGGGCACGCGCGAAGGTCCGGCTGGAGGAGATGCCGGTCGGCGCGCACCTCGCGCTGATCGTCGACGACCCGCGTGCGGTTCGCGACATCCCGCGGGCCGCCGAAGCGCACGGCTACGTCGTCCTCGATGTCACGAAGTTGCCCGACACATGGCGGATCGAGATTGAGCGCTAACGACACAAACAGGACGTCCACGGCAACCATCGCGGGCGAGGTCTTCACCACGCGCGATATGGCTCGCCTTGCGAAGCTGACGCCGTCCCGTGTCCGGCGCTGCGTCCATGCCGGCTTCCTCATGCCCAAGCGCGGCGTGCGGCGGCGGTTCGAGTACTCGCTACACGACCTACTTGTCCTTCGCGCTACCCGCACGCTGCTCGAAGCCCGCCTGGGGCCTCGCCGCGTGGCGGAAGTCGTCGGCGACCTTCGCGCCGTCCTGCCCCCCGAACGAGACGTGTCGAGTGTCAGTCTCACCGTCGAGGGCGACGAGGTCATCGTCTCCGAGGGTCGGCGACGTTGGCGCCTGGGCAGCGGCCAACTCCTCCTTGGCTTCAACTCCCCCAAGAAGCGACGCCGGGTCGAGAGTATCGTCGAGGACGACGAAGAGGACGACCGAGCCGCCTATCGAGCCTTCACCCGCGGCCTCGCCATGGAGCAACACGCCGCCGAGGACGCCAAAGCCGCATACCGCGAAGCGCTGGAACTCGACCCGACTGCCGTTCCGGCGATGGTGAACCTGGGTCGGCTCGAGCACGTAGCCGGCAACCTCGACGAGGCCGAACAGTTCTACCGCGATGCGCTCTTGCTCGACGAAGACGAGAGGACGGCGGCGTTCAACCTGGGCATCCTCGCCGAAGACCAGTCGAACCCGCGTCTCGCGATCCAACGGTACAACGCCGTGCTCGACATCGACCCGGACCACGCGGACACGCATCATCGCCTCGCGCGGCTGTATGCGCGCCTCGGGCGCCGCGACGCGTCCCGGCGACACACGCGGATGTACCGGGACTTGCAGCGCAAGCGCTGACGGGCGGTCGCTTCGCGGCTTCACCGGTTGGGCCAGCGGCCCCGGTGCCGACACTCCCTAGCCCGTCGGATCGCTCGCGAGCAGATACGGGGCGAGCCAGGTTTCGGCTCTTTCTTCGACGTATCTGGACTGGTTCGTGGGGTAACGAGATGAAGCTACGGCGGCGCAGGCCACGGAGCCCGCAGTATGCGCTCCAGACCGGTACGCACACGCTGCAAACCCCTCCGCACATCCCGTAGCCCAGAGCACGCCCCGAGCGGCGTTTCTCATGACGGCAAAGGTCCACTCGTGCGTCGTTTCCGGCGTGTCCGCGCAATTGGTCGAAGTCGAGGTGGACGTCGCACTCGGGCTGCCCCACTTCGCGATCGTGGGGCTGCCCGACGGCGCGGTGCGCGAAGCGAAGGACCGGGTACGAGCCGCTCTGCGCAACGCGGGTTTCGACATTCCGGACCGAAAAATCACCGTGAACCTCGCACCCGCGAACCTTCGCAAAGGGGGCGCGACCTTCGACCTCGCGATCGCGCTCGGCGTACTCACCGCACTCGATCAAATCCCCGCTCCCCGCGTCCGCGGCCTCCTCGTCGCGGCGGAACTGGCACTCGACGGTCGCCTGAAACCGATTCACGGCGCTCTCCCCGCCGCGCTCAGCGCCAGCCGCGCGTCTCTCACGACCCTCATTCTCCCGCAGGAGAACGCCCCCGAAGCGGCGGTCGCCGGCGTCACGACGGTCCTTGGCGCACGCCACCTGCGAGAGGTCGTCGCGTACCTTCGCGGCGAAGACGACATCGCGCCGTGTCGCGTCGACCACGAGGCCATGCTCGCTGCAGCCCGCGCGACGCCGGACCTCGACCTGCGCGAGGTCCGCGGCCAAGCCGCCGCGAAGCGCGCGCTGGAAGTCGCCGCGGCCGGTGCACACAACCTGTTGCTCGTCGGCCCTCCCGGCTCGGGAAAAACAATGCTCGCACGGCGACTGCCCACGATTCTTCCAGACCTCTCGCTCGCCGAAGCCCTCGAATGCACTGCCGTACACAGCGTCGCCGGAATGCTCGGCGACCGGTCGCTCATCGGCACGCGCCAGTTACGCGCACCGCACCATACCGCGTCGCGCGCCTCGCTTCTCGGCGGCGGGCGCCCGATCCGTCCCGGAGAGGTCGCCCTCGCCCACCGAGGCGTCCTCTTCCTCGACGAGCTTCCGGAGTTCCCAGGCGGCGCCCTCGAGGCTCTCAGGCAGCCGCTCGAGGAAAGATCGATCGTCGTCTCCCGCGTCGGCCAGACCTGCGAGTTCCCCACCGACGTCATGCTCGCGTGCGCGATGAACCCGTGCCCGTGCGGTCATGCCGGCGATCCGACCCGCGAATGCATCTGTCGTCCCGGCGCGGTCGAGCGCTACCGCCGGCGCCTCTCCGGCCCTCTCCTCGACCGCATTGACCTCCACGTCGAAGTGCCCGCGATCGCCCGCGACGAGCTCCTCGGAACCGCCGACGGCGAAAGCTCCGAATCCATCCGCGCCCGGGTCGTCGCCGCGCGGGTGCGCCAGACCAAACGCCTCGCCGAAACCCCGGGCGCAACGAACGCCTCCATGCGCCCCACCCACCTCGAGCGCGACACGAGGCTCGGCACGGCCGCTCGCGCCCTCCTCGAGACGGGCGTCGACCGCCTGGGCCTCTCCGCCCGCGCCTACTCTCGCGTGCTGCGTGTCGCCCGCACGATTGCAGACCTGGCCGCACACGAATCGATCGAAGCCGCAGACGTCGCCGAGGCCCTCCAGTACCGCACGTTGGATCGACGGGTGGTGTAGAACGGGACTGGAGTAGGGAAAAAAGTACGACATATGATCTTGCGATGAAGGCCGAGATCTCCGTCATCGTGGACCGAACCCTCCTGCGTGACGTCGCCCGCCTCTCGGGCGAACTCAGCCGGATCGGCGGGGCCCTGCCCTGACGGGCGCCTCGTCCACGAGGCACTCGCCGGATGGACCGAGCATGGATCGAGAACGTCTCCCCCCAGCCGCTCTTGATTTCTTGACCTACGGTTGCTCGGTTCGACTCGGTGCCCATCCGAGCCACGATCTCGCTTGCCGTCCTCGCTGCCCTCGTGGCGCTCGTGGGCTGCACCGAGCGCGGGCCGTTCGCGGCCCCCACCCTCGAACCACTCGAGACCCGTGTCGGCTCGGAGTGGATTCGAGACCGGCGCGGCCGCGTCGTGATCCTGCGTGGTGCGACATACACCGTCACCGAGGACGGGCTGGAAAGTAGTCTCATGGGTGGAGCGGTCGACCTGACGCTCGCCGGGATGGAGCGGCTCGGAATGAACCTGATCCGGCTGCCGCTCTCCTGGGCCCTGATCGAGCCGAAGCCGGGACAGCGCACGACCGAGTACCTCTGGATGCGGGTGAATCCGATCGTGCGGATGGCGGCCGCACGCGGCCTAGCCGTGGTTTTCAGCATGAGACCCTGGCCACGTGGCGCCTGCGACGGGAGCGACCCGACGATCCCGAACTGGGTGTGCGACTCGATCCCTTCCGAGGACGATCCGTCGTGCGCCTTCTGGCGCTCACGCGGACCAGACAAGATCCCCCTTCGAACCCACTACGCCGCAACGTGGGAGGTCGTCGCGCGACACTACGCGCAAGACGCCCGCATCCTCGGATTCGACGTCCTCGAGGAGCCGTCTGCCGGGAACTGTTTCCCCGCAGCAACGTTCGAGTCTCAACACCTGCGCCCCTACGCCGAGGAACTGCAGAAGAAGATCGCGAGCGCAGGCGCGCTCGGAGCACTCCTGTACGAGCCACCGGTCCACATCGAAGCCCGCATCGAGGGCCAGGCACCCTTCGAGACGCCTGCGATCTATTCACCCCACATCTGGACCGAGCGACTCGGGCCCCCGCACTCGGGCGACGGCAACCCGCTGTCGCACTCCTACGACCGCGCGACGGAGGCCGCAGACCGAGCGCGGGCCCCTCTGTTCGTGGGTGCGTTCGGAAGCGACCTGCCTCCCACCTCGGCAGGAGGCTTCCCCGTCACCTCGCCCGCCATGGTGCTCCTCTCACTCGACCTCCTCGACCAGCACCTCGCCGGCGGCGCCTTCTACGCGCTCCGGCCGCGGGGCGCAGACTCTCCTGCCGCCGACCTGGGGCCGGTCGAGGCGCTCCTCAGCCGGCCGTACGCGCGGCGCATCGCAGGCATCCCGACGTCGATGTCGTTCAACGCGCGCACTCTGGAATTCTCTCTGCGGTTCGAGGACGACCCCGAGCACAGCCCACCTGACCCGACGGAGATCTTCCTTTCGTCGGCCTTGTACGACGAGGGCTTCGTCGTCGGGCTCGGGCCCGACGACACGTGGACGTACGACGAACCGACACAGCGACTCCTAGTCTACCGTGGTTCCAGTGCGACACACGAGGTACGGGTGCACCCGAGCGCCGACTGAATTGACCGCGTTCCCGGCGATTTGATACCCGATTGAGGCCATGCTCTCCAACGAAACGAACGACGCCGTCGTCGTGCTCACCACTGCAGGCAGCGAAGCGGAAGCGAGCAACATCGCGCGCGCCCTCGTCGAGCGGAAGCTCGCCGCCTGCGTAAACCTCGTGCCGGGCGTGCGTTCGATCTACGCCTGGCAGGGCGAGATCTGCGATGACTCCGAGGTCCTTCTCGTCAGCAAGACCACGCGCGCCCGCTTCGACGCACTCGCCGCCGCCATACGCGAGCTGCACTCGTACAACGTCCCCGAAATCGTGGCCCTTTCGGCATCCGAGGTTGACGACGCCTATGCGGCCTGGCTCACCGAGGCCGTTCGCTAACCCGCCCGCTCAGGCTTGACCCGAGACGGCAGGCGGCTCGGCCGCCGCCGCACTCTCCGTCGGTGTCTTCCGTCCGGGAACGAGGAAGTTCCCCATGATCGACTGATACGCTTCGCACGGTGTCCAACACTGCGGACAATCGTACTTCCAGATCTCCTTCTGCGTCTGAACCGCCAAAGGCTCCGCCCAGATCTTACGGAGATCGTAGTCGGTATCGCGCAGCGCCCCCATCTTCTTGTCGTAGATCGTGCAGGGGAAAACGTTGCCCCAGGAGTCGATGAAGCACGACGCGGAGAGCGCGTGACAGCGCACGGGCGTCTGGCCCGTCATCAGATAGCGCTCGACATGCTCGAGGTACTGCCGCTCGAGATACCCCACCGGTCCGGTCGGCGATCCACGGAGCTTTGATACGTTCTTCACGGCGTCGAGAAGCGCCTTCGGCGGCGTGTGCTCACGCAGGCCGAGTTCGGTGTTGCCGAGATAGTGCGCGGACTCGTGAACGATGTTCACATGGAAGTCGCGATATTCGAGGCCCGGAATCACCTTCGATGCGGCCGCGTACGCCTGCTCAAAGTGATCGACGTTCTTCTTCGAAAGCGTCATACCGAGAACCACTTCGACGCCGGGGATCTCTCGCAGGCGTCGGAACGTCTCGACCTGACGCTGCCAGCCCCCTTCGATCCCGCGGATCTCGTCGTTCATCGCCTCATCGCCGTCCATCGAGACGGTGATGATCAACTTCTCGGGACGACGATCGATGATCGCCTTCGTGTTCTCGACGATCTGGTCGCAGAGATACCCGTTGGTCGGGAAATGGAGCAGTAGAAGGTTCGGCGAGTTGTCTATGACCGCGTGCGCAACCTCGACGAAGTCCTTTCGCAGAGTGACCTCGCCGCCGGTGAGATCGACCCAGAGGAAGTCGCGAGACTTCTTGAAGATCTGCTGAATCTCGTCGAGCCGGAGCTCATCGCGCGGCTTCATCTGCCAGATATTGCACGTCTGGCATTTGTAGTTGCACCAGTAGGTGATGCAGAAAGTCAGCTTGAACGGATGATCGAGCCGCCGGAAATTCGCCTCGAACGCCTTCTTGGCGAGCGCGGCATAGGTACTCAGCTTCACGTCAGCGCCTCCAGGAGTCGAAGCGCCGGGTTCGGCTTGGGCGCGACATCCTGCCAGTTCTCGTAGTACCAATCGTAGGCATCACAGGTCATCTTGACGTTGTCGCTCTCGGGCCGCCACTTCAGACGCTCACGGGCGAGCGAAATATCCAGAACGAAGTTCCGGTCGGCTAGAAGATAGTGCTCCGGCACGATCGGCGATATCCCGAAAATATTGAGCACCCGCGCGGCGTTCCGGAGAAGCTCCGCCGGGAATCCGGTGAACTTCGAGGTGGCGCCGGCGTATTTCACCAGAGCCTCGACCTGGGCACGGACCGTCGGCACGGTGTCGGGATCCGACCCGATGTTGATCGCGAGCCCGCCGGTATCCGGCTCCACCGCCGCTTGGATCGCTGCGCGCGAAACGTCGTCAGCCGAGACCATCTGGACGCGATTCAGACCGCTGCCGAGCATGAAGACGCGGCGGTTGCGCCGCACCCAATCGAACAGGAGGACGAACACACCCGTCATCCCGTTTCCAAACAGGCTCATCGGACGCAGCATAGTGATGTCGAGCCCGTCTTCCATCGCCTTGCGGCAAAGGCCCTCGGCCTCGAGCTTGGAGTCGCCGTACGCACCGAGCGGCTGCAAGGTGTGGTCGCTTTCCCCGACGAGGCGATCCTCGGGAAGTCCGTAGACGGCCGAGCTCGAGATAAAGACGACCTTGCGCACTCGACACGTCTTCGCGGTGGCGAGAACGTTCTTCACAC
This sequence comes from Candidatus Binatia bacterium, assembly GCA_029243485.1. Taxonomy (NCBI): domain Bacteria; phylum Candidatus Binatota; class Binatia (SeqCode); species Binatia bacterium. The sequence continues at coordinate 203,203 of JAQWRY010000075.1, forward strand.
CGTCGAGGTTCATCGAGAAGATCTCTTCCTCGGAGAAATTTGAGAACTGCGGCTTCATCCGCTGCCCGGCTGCGAGATGATAGATCACCTCTGCGCCGTCAGCAGCCTTCTCCAGTGCGGCGAGATCACGCATGTCGCCAGCGATCTCCTGCAGGCGAACGCGATCCACACCCGCGGTCGAGAGCCGACCTCGCAAGCTCTCGGGAGGGGCCACCATGTCGAAGAGGCGAAGGTCATCCCCGCGGGCAGCCAATTGCGGCGCCACGCTGTGACCGAGAACACCGGAGGATCCGGTTACGAGAGCTTCCATGACTTCCTTCGCGAAGGTTCAGACGGCCTTGGCCGCGGGAAAGCGAGCATCAATGCCTGCGACGACTTCCGCGACCTCGATCTGCCGCATGCAGACCGGATCCACGCATCGGCTCATCTTCAGATTATAGTTGGATAGGCACGGGCTGCAGAATACTGCCCTGTAGAAAACCAGATCCGCCGAGCCACGTGGCCCGTAGATCCGCGGCTCCGTTGCGCCAAAGATGGCCACCACCGGAGTCTCGACCAAGCCGGTGAGATGCATGACCGATGTGTCATTGGACACGACGAACGTGGCCGCCTCAAGCAAGCCCGTGAGTGCCCCGACCGACAACACGTCACACAGCGAACGCGCTCCGTCCGGGTGACGCATGTGCTGAAGCGCCTCGCGGACGAGATCCGCTTCTTCTTCGCCGACACCCGTGAACACCACACGCACGCCGCGAGTCTCGATGAGATGATCGGCCAACCGGGCAAACCGCTCGACGCTCCATCGCTTGAGGGCGACCTTGCCGTAATTCGGCCCCGTGCCGACGTGCATCGCTACGAGGCCGGCGCCGTCGGAGACACCCGCGGCGGCGAGAGCATCCGCACGGTCGCTTGCGGCAACCGAGATACGCACGTGCGGCGCCGGCTGGATCGCGAGGCCGAACGGCAGGGCCAAGCGCATGAAGATGTCGGCCATGTGATCCGTGTCGGCATAGGCGACCCGATGCGAGTAGAGCCAACCGCGCGCCTGCCCTTCGGTGTTGAACCCGATCCGGGCGGGCGCCCCCGAGAGGAACGCGAAAATGCCAGACAGCTTCATGAACTGCTCGAAGTCGAGAACGGCGTCGTACTTTCCGCCGCGCAGCGCATTGAACAACCCGATGACCGAGCCGATGAAATCTCCGAGGCTGGACACCTCGACGGTGAGCGATCGCGTCACGAACCCGCTCTGCTCCAGAAGTGAGATGTTCCCGGGGAGCGTGAGGAAGTCGATCTCTACCTCGGGGTCATCGCGCTTCATCGCAGCGAGCGTGGGTAGGATCATCGCGATGTTGCCCAGGCCATAGAACTTGATGGCGAGAACACGACGCGGCTCGGAGAGCGGCGTGGTCCCGGGAGGCGTCGTCGCAAACAGCGCCGGGACCAGACGCCCCGCACTCAGCAGGCGCGCGGCGGCCCAGAGCACGAAACAGATGCCGAGGCCGACCCAACGGTCGATATAGCGCGCCAGACGCAGGTTCATCTTACCCTCGTGGGCGTGGCCGGAAGCCCGCTGCCGCACCGCGAAGGCAGCGGCCAGACGCACGTAAGGCGCCGTTTTCCCACCAATTCTGGTACCACCGCGTGCGAAGGCCAGTCAACGAAGGATCTACTCGGCGGAGTCTCGCCGTACGGCGTAGATCTCAGCTCTGGCCTCGAGCCCCGTCCACTCCCCGACGCGGATCAGAGTCGCGAGACCGAGCTTCACCAGCGGCGAGAACGCGTATCGACCGAGGTACGGGCTCTCGCCGCGCACTTCCTTTACTTCGAAGCCGCACTCCTCGACGAGCTTCGCGAGCGTATCGGGCGTGAAGTACCAATAGTGGTTCGGAACGTACAGGCGCTGCGCCATCCCGGCGATCCCGGGGATCCGCGCGATGACGTCGGCGGCCCAATACATCGTCGAGCGATGATTCGGCACCGCGACGAAGAGAGCCCCACCGGGCCGGAGCACCTTGGCCGCGCGCTCGAGAAAGACCCGCGGATTCGGGGTGTGCTCGACCACGTCGGCCATCGTGATCGCGTCGGGCGGCGTCTCGAACTCGGCCTCGAGGAAATCGCCGACCTGCACTTCCACGCCGAACTCCTCGCGCGCCTTCTCGGCCGCTCCCCCAGAGATCTCACAACCGAGCGCGCGAAAACCGCCCTCTGCCGCCAGATGGAGCAAGAGACCGGTCCCGATCCCGACGTCGACGAGACTGCCCCCGCCCGTCATTTCCCGAAGCCGGTCGACCGTCGCACGGAACCCGCGGACCACCGGATCGTCCACGTAGTCGCGGTAGTACGCCGAGAACATCTCGGTGGTCTCGTCGACGAGGCCACCATGGAACGCCTCGTCTTCGCGCTCCGAGATCTCGTCCGCCGTGGGGATCGGGTCGACGAAGACCAATCCGCATCGACAACGCCACAGCGGACTCCCGTTGCCGTGGAGGGGTTTCGCTCCCGTTGCCCCGCAAACCAGACAAGGACGCGGGGGCGGTGAAGTGGAATCCTGCGGCATGGCTCTGGCGATCTACACGACCGTCTCGGCTGTCGCCACGCCCTGTCACTCCGCGCCGGTGGGTGGTAGGAGTTAGAGCCCATGGCGCAGGTAGCCATCCAGCCCGGGCTGTTCACCACCGCCCCCGAGCCCCGACTCTTGGCGGGACAGTGCGAATCCTGCCGGGAACGCCACTTCCCGGCCGCCGACTTCTGCCCGTACTGCTCGTCGGACGCCGTCTCCCCGGCCGAGGTCGGAGCGACCGGGACCCTCTATCTTCACACCGTCGTGAACACCGCGCCTCCGGGATATGCCGGGCCCGTGCCGTACGGGTTCGGCCTGGTCGACCTCCCCGAGGGCCTCCGCGTCGTGACCCGCCTCGTGGCAAGCGATCTCGGTGCCCTTCGCAGTGGCATGCCCATGCACCTGACCGTCGGCCCCCTGTTCGAGGATGAGGACGGAAACGAGGTCCTCAGCTGGGCCTACGCGGCCTCCGCGGAGCCGAGCAGGTGAGCGGCCGCCCGGTGTACATCCAGGGCGTCGGCCTGCACCCGTTCGGGCGCTTCGCCGAGAAAGACGTCACCCAGCTAGGACAACAGGCGGTACGCGCAGCGCTCGCGCAAGCCGAAGCCGGCCGTGGCGATTTTCAGGCGGCCTTCTGCGGAACGGTCTACACCGGCGTGGCCGCGGGCCACAAAGTCCTCACGTCCCTCGGCCTGTCCGGGGTTCCGATCGTGAACGTCGAAGCCGGCTGCGCGAGCGGTGGTGCGGCTCTGTCGCTGGGCGTGTCCCAGATCTCCTCGGGAAAGCGCGACACCGTACTCGTCTTCGGAATGGAGAAGATGCCTCGCGGTATCATCCGCTCCAGCTTCTTCCCTCCCTGGTGCGAGAAGGCCGGCCTCACGCCGGCACCCGCCTACTTCGCCCTTCGCGCGCGGCGACTCATGCAGGAGAGCGGCGTAACGCGAGAGCACCTCGCGCGCGTCTCGGTGAAGAACCATCACAACGGTGTCGACAACCCCTACGCGATGTACCGGAAACCGTTCACGCAGGAGCAAGTCCTCGACTCCAAGATGGTCTGCGATCCCCTCACGCTATTCATGCTGTGCTCCCCTAACGAGGGCGCAGCATGCGTCGTGATCGGAGCCAAACCCGGCCCGGTGGGCCCGCCCGTGCGCGTTCTGGCCTCGGTCGTCCGTTCGCATCTTCCCGGCAGCGCGCTCGGTGAGCATACCCCGATGTCGGGGAGGATCGCCGACGACCCGGCGAGCCCGACCGAGCTCGCCGCGGCCGAAGCATTCTCCGAAGCCGGGCTCGGACCGGCCGACCTCGACGTCACCGAGGTGCAGGACACCGACTCCGGCCGGGAGATCCTGTCCATCGAAGAACTCGGCCTCTGTGCGCGCGGTGCCGGGGGCGCATTCGTTGCCGACGGAACCGGAGAACGCGGAGGCGCGCTCCCCGTCAATCCGAGCGGCGGTCTTCTCTCGAAGGGCGAACCACTCGGCGCGTCGGCCCTCGGCCAGATTGTCGAACTCACGTGGCAACTGCGCGGCAGCGCCGAACGCCGGCAAGTCGATGGCGCCCGCACCGCTCTCGGTCACACCGTCGGCCGCGGCGCCAACGCTTCCGTCGCGATTCTCCAGCGCTGATCCGCGGACCGCTCAGCGAGCCGCTACTGGTACATGTCGAGCAACTCGATGACGCCGTGCTCGCGCATCGAGTCGAAGACCGCGCTCTTGATCTCGCGCACCGTGTTCAGCGTAAGCGCATGCTCGGCTAGCTTCCTCGCAGACTCGTAAGGAACACTACGGATCAACTGCTTGATGACCGGAATGAAGAACGGCTCCATGCTGAGTTCGTCGAGACCCAGCCCGAGGAGTACGAGCGTCGACATCGGGTCGGACGCCATCTCCCCGCACATCGAGATCGGCTTGCCCGCCTTCTTGGCTGCGCCCACGCAGTGCGCGATCGCCCCGAGCACCGCGGGGTGCAACGGCTGATAAAGCGGCGCGACTTTCCGATTGTTGCGATCGACCGCCAGAATGTACTGGATCAGGTCGTTCGTACCGATGGACATGAAGTCGCACGCCATCGCGAGCTGCGGCGAGAGATACACCGCAGACGGCACTTCGATCATGACACCGAGCGGAAGATCCTTCACGTGCGGGATCCCCTCCTCCTCGAGGTCCTCCGCGGTGTCGGCGATCATCTCCTGCACCTGCGTGAGCTCTTCCAGCGACGAGATCATCGGCAGAAGAAGTCGCGTCGGCCCCTCCGTGGCGGCCTGGAGGATCGCGCGAAGCTGGTGATCAAAAAACTCGGGCATCTCGAGCGAGACACGAATGGATCGCCAGCCGAGGAACGGATTCTCCTCCTGCGGAATGTGCAGATACTGCGGATATTTGTCGGCCCCGATGTCGAGCGTCCGCACCGTCACCGGCTTCCCGCCCATTCCCGTGATGACCTTGCGGTAGATCTCGAGCTGTTCGTGCTCGCTCGGAAACTCGCGGAAGGAGATGAACGGAAACTCGGTGCGATAGAGCCCGACGCCCTCCGCACCGTGCCGGTCCGCCAGGACGACGTCGCCGACCAAGCCCACGTTGGCGTGCAGCACGACGCGCCGCCCGTCGGTCGTCTCCGCCGGCAGGTCGTGCAAGACCTCGAGCTTCTCGTTGAAAGCCTTGTAGTCGCCTTCCATGCGACGGTACTCGCGAACGACCTCCGGGCCCGGCTCCCGGTAGACGACACCGGCGTTTCCGTCGACGATCATCTCGTCGCTCTCGGCGACATGCTCGAGCAGATGCTCGATCCCGACGACGGTCGGAATCTCGAACGACTTCGCCAAGATCGTCGCGTGCGACGTCGCGCCGCCCGTAGCGAGTGCGATGCCTCGCAGGTGCGCGGGATCGATCTCCGAGAGATCCGTCAGCGTGAGCTCGCTCGCAACGAGAACGCTGCCATCCTCCGGGGACGGCGGTGCGACGTCGAGGCCGAGCAGGGTTCGGAGGAGCCGCTGGCCGATGTCCTTGATGTCGAGCGCCCGCTCTTGAAGGTACGGATCCTCGACGTTGTCGAACGCGCTGAGGTACTCCTCCACCACCTGCCGGACCGCGAACTCGGCCACGGCCCCTGCGTCGATCAACGAACGGATGCGGCTGGACACGGTCTCATCCCGCAGCATCATCAGATACGCGTCGAAGATCTTGCCGGTGGCCTCCGGGAGGACCTCCTCCATCTTGGCGCGCTGCTTGTCGATGCCGCGGGCGGCGAGTTCCAGCGCATCGTCGTACCGCTGGATCTCCGCAGGGATGTCCTCCACCGGGCGGTCTTCAATCTCGGCAAAGTCGACCGGCGGGCGAAGGACGTGCACCCGGCCAATACCGAAGCCCGGCGAGGCGGCGATCCCGCGCAGCCGCTCTCCGGGGTCGCGATCGGCGGCGGGCTGAGCGCCGTGTGCGCTCGCCTGGCGCTCGAAGGCCTGAAGGCGACGGAGCGTCTCGAGCGTCCGCCGGCGGAAATCCGCCTGCTCCTTCTCCTTCATCTTGAGGCTCTCGAGCAGGCGAGCCTGCACGAGAACCGCGGCCAGCTGCGCCGCGATCGTGCGCAACAGGCTCAGTTCTTCGGCAATGAACTGGCGCCGGCGCAGCGTCTGGACGACCAGAACACCGAGCGGGGCTTTCCGCTCGAACACCGGAACGCCCAGGAAGGAATGGTAGCGCTCCTCGCGCGTCTCCGGGAAGAACTTGAACCGTGGATGCACCGGGGCGTCGGGGACGCCGACGGGCTCCATACTCTCGATCACGAGCCCCGTCAGGCCCTCAGTGACGCGCATCCGAACCCGACCGACCGCACTGCGGTCGAGACCGGTCGTGGCCCACAGGGTCAGGTTTTCGGTGTCCTCATCGAGGAGGTAGAGCGAGCACGCCTCGGTTCGCATCCGCTCGGCGACGACCTGGACCACGCTGTCGAGGGTCTCCTGTAGGTCCTCGGACTGCCCAATGAGCGCAGAGACCTTCTCGAGAAGGCGAACCCCGTGCGAAGAACGCCCCGAGCCGCCCGTGCCTTCACGAGCGCCGTCGCCCGCCGAAGCGGACGGGGTATCTCTGGGTGATACAGGGCCTGCCATGGCGCGACAGTATCACGACCAGCCCGAGCCATGTCCAACGGCGCCCCGGGATGCACGCGGGCCCCAGTTCGCCGGATGCCCTCGAATCGTGTAGGTTTTTTGGGGGTGGCGAGGAGACGGAAGGCGGCGAAGCGGAAGGCTTCGAAGAACAAGAAGGGACCCAGGCGACCCTTCACGCCCTTCCTGCTCGGGTTCGCCGCTCTGCTGATCAGTCTGGGCGGCGGCGGCGGCTTCCTTGTCTACAGCCAGTTCACGGAGAACCTGCCCTCGGTCGAGAAGTTGCTCGACTACCAGCCCTCCGTGACGACCCGGGTGTTCGCGGGCGACGGCTCGGTTCTGGCCGAGTTCTTCGTCGAAAAGCGGTACCTGGAGCCGATCCACAAGATCCCGCGGGTGGTCCAACTCGCGTTCGTCGCAGCCGAAGACGCAACCTTCTACGACCACACCGGAATCGACTTCATCAGCATCGGGCGGGCTGCCTTCGAGAACTATCGAGCCGGCGCCACGCGCCAGGGCGGCAGCACGATCACACAGCAGGTCGTGAAGGCGCTCCTCCTCTCGCCCGAGCGCAGCTACGAGCGGAAGCTCAAAGAGGTCTTCCTCGCGATGCAGCTCGAACACGAGCTGACCAAGGACGAGATCCTCTATCTTTATTTGAACCAGATCTACCTCGGGAGCGGTTCCTACGGGGTCCAGGCGGCCTCGCGCGACTACTTCGGGAAAGACGTCTCCGACATCTCCCTCGCCGAGGCCGCGCTGCTCGCCGGCCTGCCGCAGGCTCCGAGCCGCTACTCGCCTCGCCGCCACATGGAGCAGGCCCTCGCACGCCAACGGTACGTGCTCCGCCAGATGGTGAAGAGTGGCTTCATCACCCGCGACGAGGCACGCGACGCCGAGGCGCAGGAAATCGTGCTCATCGAGAGCACACGCGAGCAAGTGCGGGGACCAGCCCCCTACTTCGTCGAACACGTACGGCGATACCTCGTGAAGCGATACGGCGGCACCGCCGCGTACAAGCTCGGGCTCGACGTCCACACGACCCTCGACCCCCGAGCCCAGCTCGCGGCCGAGCGGGCCGTGCAAGAGGGCATTCGCGAGATCGATGAACGGCAGGGGTTCCGCGGGCCGCGAAAGACACTCACCCAAGAACAGTGGCGCCCCATGCAGGCCGCCGCGGAGCCCACACCACCCGGAGACCTGCCCGAGACGGGGGCCACGCTCGAAGTGGTGGTCGTGCCCGGACGCGACGGCAACGTTCGGCGCGCCGTCGGGGGCGTGCACGTGCTGTGGGCGGGGGGCCGCTCGCACATCGGCACGAAGGCTTTCGAATGGGCCGCCCGGGGCAACTACGAACCCGTGCCGGGAGACCTCCTACAAGCGGTGGTCCAGGAGTCGGACGGAAACCGCTTCCTCGCGCTCGCCCACGACAACGGAACGCAGGGCGCCCTCGTCGCCATGGCTCCCGAGACCGGGGACATCGTCGCGATGGTCGGTGGACTCGACTACCAGAAGAGCGAGTTCAACCGGGCGACGCAGGCGCTTCGGCAGCCGGGCTCCGCCTTCAAGCCGCTCATCTTCACCGCCGCCATGGATCGCGGCTTCACGCCGACGACGGTCATCCAAGACACGCCGGTTAGCTACCACATCGGCCCCGGACAGACCTGGTCGCCGAAGAATTTCTCCAAACGGTTCCACGGCCCTACGACCTTGCGCGAAGCGCTGACCAAGTCACGAAACGTAGTAACGGTGAAACTGACGAAGGCGATGGGCCTCAACTACCTGCTGGACTACCTACCCCACTTCGGCCTGAACCGACCGATCCCGAAAAACCTCTCCATCGCGCTCGGCACGTCGGAAGTCACACTGATGGAGATGGTCGAGGCGTACGGTGTGTTCGCGAACCTCGGCTCGCGCGTCGAACCGCGATTCATCACGAGCATCACCGACCGCGACGGCCGACTCCTCGAACAGACACCCGTGCAGACAACACCCGAAATCTCCCCCGAGACCGCGTACATCACCGTCAATCTCATGCGCAGCGTGGTCGAGAACGGCACGGGAAAACGCGCCCGTCTCGAACGCGCCGTCGCCGGAAAGACCGGGACGACGAACGATCTCCGCGACGCCTGGTTCATGGGCTACACCCCGGAGCTCCTCGCGGGCGTCTGGGTCGGGTACGACAGCGACCGAACCCTCGGCAAGAAGGAAACCGGTGGCCGCTCGGCGGCGCCCATCTGGAAGTCGTTCATGGAGGAAGCGCTCGAAGGCGTGCCTGTGAAGGACTTCCCGGTCCCGCGCGACATCGTCCTGGTGAACGTCGACAAGAAGTCGGGAGAGCGAGCCCGCCCCGGCCAGGCCGGCTCGATGATCGAGGCGTATCGGCGCGGTACGGAACCGCCCCCTCTGCCGGACCCGGCCACCGACTACGCGGCCACCGGCGACGAACGGGAGCAGAAGTTCGCCGCGCCGGAAGATCACTACGGCAACACAGGAATGACCAGCAATGCGGCCGCCCTCCGCCGTCGCCGCGCCGCCGCCCGAGACACGCACGCCACGCGACAATGGGGCGACCGAGTCGACGCCGATCCGGGTCGCCGCCGGTGGGGCGAACGCCCCGCCTCCGACCCCTACCGACGACGATGGGGCGATTCGGCGCCACGCGACGAGAGCCTGCCCGGCTGGGCCCAGGCAACCGAGCCTGCGCAACAGGAGCCACAACAAGACTGGGGCCGGTCTCTGAACACCGGACGATGGGTCGTGCCTCCGTCCTACGACTCGGCCGGCGCCGCGACCGGGGGCAACGCTCCGCCCCGGGGTCGAATGTGAGCCACAAGACGAGCGTGCTGATCGACAGCCGGTTTCAGGAACACGACCCGGGCCGCGGACACCCGGAACGCCCCGACCGCATCGCCGTCCTCGAGGATCTGCTCGGCTCCTGGAGCGGGCCATCGCTCGAACGCATCACGCCCCGCCTCGCGGCGCCCGACGAGATCCAAACGGCCCACACCGAGTCGCTCTTCGAGCGCATCCGCGAGACCGAGGGGCTTGAACGCGCGCAAATCGATCCCGACACGGCGACGTCGGCGCGCTCCTATGAAGTGGCGCTTCTCGCTGCGGGCGGCCTCCTCGAGGTCGTCGACGCCGTCGCGGACGGAGCCACCGGGAACGCCTTCGCGTTCGTACGACCGCCCGGGCACCACGCCACCGCGAGCCAATCGATGGGGTTCTGCCTCTTCAACAACGTCGCGGTTGCGGCGAAACACCTCCGAGCCGTCGGCTTCGACCGTGTAGCCATCGTCGACTTCGACCTGCACCACGGCAACGGGACCGAGGCGATCTTCTACGACGACCCGAGCGTACTCTACGCTTCGCTCCATCAGTATCCGTACTATCCGGGCACCGGCGCCGCGGACGACCTTGGCAGTGACGCCGGCAAGGGCTTCACGGTCAACGTCCCCTTCTCCGCCGGCGTGGGAGACACGGGCTATCTCCTCGCCTTCGATCAGATCCTCTCGCCGGTTCTACGCCAGTTCCAGCCGGACTTCCTTCTCGTGTCGGCCGGATTCGACTGCCATCGGCGCGACCCGCTGGGCGGCATGCAGGTCACTGAAGAGGGAGTAATCGGCATGACGCGTCGGCTCCTCGACGTCGCCCGTGATGTCTGCGGCGGGAAGGTCGCCGCCGTGCTCGAAGGCGGCTACGACCTCGACGCCATCCGGAGCTCCGCAGAGGCCATGCTGATCGAGATGGCAACCGCACCAGAAGCACCGGAGCCCGTCACCGAAGACGCCGACACCGACATGCTCGAGCCGCTCAAGGACATCCTGCGCCCCTATTGGGAGCTCTGACTCGGACCCCGGCCTGATTCCAAATTGAATCCCCTCTGAGCATCGGGTAGCGTTTGACCGATGTTCGGCATTGGGATGCCTGAAGTTGCGGTCATCCTCGTCGTGGCCCTCGTCGTGCTCGGTCCCCGTCGTCTCCCCGAGATGGCGCGCGCGCTCGGAAAGGGGCTCGCCGAGTTCCGCAAAGTCACAGGCGAGGTGAACAAGGAGCTTCAGGGAGCGCGCGACCTGATCGAGAAGGAGGCGCGTCAACATCAGCGCCTGGCGCGCGACCACGAGCGCGAGCAGCGGCTCGCCAAGCCCGCCGACCCGGCCCCGGCCGCCGAGACCGCCCAGACCGCCCAGACCGTTGCAGCCCCCGAGGACGCAACGACACCCCCGGCCGAACCGATGAAGGTCGCCACGCCAGGCAAACAGCCCACGACGAACCCGGCAGCCGCAGACGCACCCGACGCCTCCGGCGGCTCCCAGTCGGAGTCCTGAGCGGCTACGCCCGTCCCGCACTGACCGAGAACCGAGATGCCCGAAGCCGAGATGCCACTGACGGACCACCTCGAAGAGCTTCGGTGGCGCATCATGAAGATCTTCGCGTTCGTGATGATCGGCTTCGGCGCGTCGTACGCGTTCTCCGACACTCTCTTCGAGATCCTCACGCGCCCGATTCAACTCGCCGGCGACGGCAAGCACGTCATGCTGATCGGCACCGGGGTGGCGGAAGCGTTCTTCACCAAACTCAAGGTCGCGTTCATCGCAGGGATCTTCCTCGCGTCCCCCGCGATCCTGTTCCAGCTTTGGGGCTTCATCGCTCCTGGACTGCACGACCAGGAGAAGTACTACGTCATCCCGTTCGTCCTCTTCGGGACGTTCTTCTTCGTGGCCGGGGCCGCGTTTTGCTACCTCCTCGTGTTCCAGGTCGGATACCGATTCTTCCTGGAACAGTACGCGACGATCGGCATCGAACCGACATTGCGGATCAGCGAGTATCTCTCCTTCAGCTCCAGGCTCCTTCTAGCGTTCGGAATCACGTTCGAACTCCCGGTCCTCGCGTTCTTCCTCGCGCGCATCGGGATGATCGATCACAACTCGCTGATCAAGCCATGGCGCTACGCCATCATCGGGATCGTCATTCTAGCCGCCGTCCTCACCCCGGGCCCCGACGTCGCCTCGCAGATGCTGCTCGCGGCGCCGCTCATAGTCCTGTACGGGGTGAGCATCATCGTCGCCTACGTCTTCTCACGGGTCCCCGCGCGACCCGACGAAGAAGACCCCGCCGACGACACCGACACGAACGACTAGGGCTTCGCCCATTCCGCGAGGAACCAATCCTCGCGACACGCTGCCGGCAACTCGGCCGGACCAACCGCCGGAGAGCCGTACGCGAGAACGTCGTCGAGAATCGCCTGCGCCTCGAGAACGAAGTCGGCCGGGGCGATGATGACGAGGATCGCTTCGTCGCCGTCATTCGCGGCCGTTCGAATGAGCGCCACGTGCTCGAACGACTCGTAGAGGTGCTTCCAGAACGCCGCGTCGGCTCGAGGTGTTCGAAACGGGCGCGCCCACAAGCCCGCGGCGGGCAACTCCGTCCAGCCGGGCGGGTACAGGTTCATTTCTCGGCTGCGGCCTCGTCCTTCCAGCCCCCACCGAGAAGCCGACGAAGGAAGCCGGCGGCACCCCCGGTTGCTTCATTCTCGACGGACTTCGTCACGAAGGCCGGTGACGGCGCGCTGACCAGGTCCGGATACGTACCCTCGATCGACACCGGAATGCGGATCGGCTCCCCATCCGGCGACAACACCGACAGGATTCCCGAAACCGACACCAGCGCATCCGTCGCCTCGGCACCCAAGACGAGATCACCATCGAGATCGACGGCGCCATCGAAGGCGACCTGGCCCTGCGCATCGATCGAGTAGTCCGGCGCGGCGAGCTCCACGTTCGAGACGGACACGACGCCATCCGCAAACGTACCGTTGATCGCGAGCGAGTCGATTCGACTCGTCCGCGCGAGAAGCCCCGGGACCTTCTCTTCGGCCCGGTCCTCGATGGCCTGCCGCAACCCGGGAATCGCCCCGAGATTGTTCACAGTCGCTCGCGCCAGATTCAGATCAGGAACGGACCCGTCGTCGAGCCTCGCGTCGAAAACTCCGGTCAGAGTTTCGAGGATCGACTCCTCCGCACCGCGCCGTGCGGCGAGGGCCGCCTTCCCGGTAAACAGCCCGTGAATATCTACCTCGACGCCGAAGAGCCGGAGGAGTCCGGCGAAGTCGACCCCGTCCCACTGCGGATCAAATCGCATCGTGAGGACGTCGCCTTCGTCCCTCGCGATTTCGCCGCGTGCGTGCAACGTTCCGCCGAGCCCGGCGACCTGTAAACGTCGCACCTCGGCACGCTCATCCGTGATCTCACATTCGACGGTGAGCTGCTCGAGTTCGGCGCCCGCGCGCCCGCCACGCGCCCCGTCGATCCGAACGCTGATGGGTTCGTCGCCCCCGCCCTCGAGCGCGGCCGTGAGACGGTGTGCGAACAGGTCCTCCGAGCGAAGGTCTTGAACGGAAACGCCGGCCGTAAAGCGTCCTTCGGGCCCCATGTCGAACTCGAGGGCCGCGCCGCCGAGTTCCGCGGGTTCGCGCCCGATGCGAATACCGAGATCCGTTCCCGACAACTGGACGTGTGCCATCGTCTCGGAATCGCCGGGCACGACCGTTCCTTGCAGCGACAGCTCGCCCGCGGGCGCGATCGCACCGAGGAGTGGGATCCAGTCGGCGAGCAGAGCGCCGGTGAGGTTCTCGCTCGCAACGCGGAGCGCAGGCTGCTGCCCGGGCTCGAGCTCGTCCACCGGCGCCGCCGAAACCTCGACGCGTGCGTCACCGCTCTCGAACATGGCACGCCGCACCCGCAGCAGGTCCGGCTCGGCCCGCAAGTCGAGAGCCATCGCCAGAGGCGTCCCCGCGCTCTTTGTGACGTAGCCACCGGCCATCGACGCAGACGCGTCTCGCGCATCGACCAAGACCCGGATCGCGGCGTGCCCGGGCGGCCACTGCTGGGGGAACTGGCACGAGACCTCCGCCGAGACGACACCCTCGAGCACCGCGCCGAAGGGGATCCCGCCACGCGCGAGCTGCATCACCTCCGGTAGACGACTCGCGGGTACGTCGGCCGCGGTCAGCTCGAAGGCCACATCCCGGCCGCCCCGCGGGAATTCGAGCGTGCCGCGCAGGTTGCCCGTCGGGCCGCCGAGGGCTCCGCCCTCGAACTCGAGTGTCGACGTCTCAGCAGTACGCCGGAGCCGCGCATCCATCGAACTGATCTCGAACTCGGGCACGCCCGGCATGGCCCGATCTCGGACGCTCAAGCGACCGTGGGTGATCACGAGGTCGGCGTGGTCGAAGCGAGCGTGCTCGAGTGGCAGCACGACGCGAAGCTGCGCGGTTGCCCCGGGTGCGTTCTCGAAGACCGGCTCGTCAGCGCCGGCGTCGAGCGCCGCCGCCGGGCGTCCGGCAAAGTTCCAGGTCCCGTCGACTCCACGCACGAGACGAACCACGGGAGACGCTACTTCGACGCGCTTCACCACCACGGTGCCGTAGAGAAGCGGCCAAGCGCGAACGACGAGCCGCGCCTCATCCGCATGCACGAGGCTCCCCGGGCCGAGCGGCGACTCATCCGGAACGCGAATCCCGTGAACGACGAGCCCCGGCGGCCACCAAGTGACCCGTACGCCATCGGCCTCCACGGGCAGACCGATCGCCTCCGAGAGTGCGGCAAGCACTTCGTCGGGGCGATCTGAGAGACTCCGGTGGGCCCGCCACGCTACCAACCCGAAAGCGAGCGCCACGAGGAGCACCAACGCTCCCCCGAGGGCCCACCAGGTACGCGCGCCCCGCACCGTCAATCCAACTCCTGGAAGTTCGCGACGCGCCACGTGCCACCGTCGTTCTGGACCGAGACGAGTGCCCGGCGTATCACCTGCCCGCCGCCGCCGAAGGTGATCGTCAGCTCGTAAAGGAACCCGCGGTGGTCCGCGTCCGATCCGACCCGCTCCTCGAGGAAGCTATAGTTCACCTGCGGCTTGCCGGCGGATTCGGGCGCTTCGATTCCCTCGAGCAGTTCCATCTCCCGTTCGAGCTTCACGACCGCGAAGTCGACCGCGTGTTCTCGGGCCGCCGGCAGATCGATCTCGACGTAGTATCGGTCGATGAAGCGCTCGGCCCCCGCGCGCGCCGGGTCATTGGACGTGCAACCGAGCGAGGCGAGGCAGAGCGCCAGGGCGATCACCGAAAAACCCAGTCGCGCCGTGGACGGACGCCTCCCCGCCCCCCGGATCCGGCCAGGTCGTACGGGCCGCACGATTGGCCAGAACATGAGGGTTCGGGTATCACAGAAAGGGGCCCGGCGACAGTTGGGCGGACGGTCCGACCAGGACCGCCGGAGGGGGCAAGGCGTGGAGCGCGCGGGCAAAACGCAAGAGGACTTCGTAGCGAGCTTTCTGCGCGAGCTCGAAATTCAGCGCAACTCGTCGGCGCACACTCTGCGTGCCTACGGCCGCGAGCTCGAAAGGCTCCAGGCGACACTCCTGGGCGACGACCGCACCGGCCGGGTCGACTGGACGGCCGTCTCGACCGACGACCTCCGCCGCTTTCTCGCCACCCGCAGCGAGAACGTCGGCCGGCGTTCGCTGGGACGCTCCGTGAGCGTCCTCCGGAGCTTCTTCTCCTACCTCCGGCGCGTCGGCCTTGCCCAGAATAACCCCGCTTCGGGAATCGGCGTGCCGAAGTTCCCCCGCACCCTGCCCCGCTACCTCTCCGAGACCGACCTCGAGAACGTGTTCACCGATGAAGAGGTCCAGGACGAAGCCGCCGCTCGCGACCTCGCGATGCTGGAGCTGCTCTACGGCAGCGGCCTGCGCGCGAGCGAAACCGTCGGACTCGACTGGAAGGATGTCGCCCTCGACGAACAGCGCGTCCACGTCCGGTCCGGCAAGGGCAACCGCGACCGGATGGTCCCGATGAGCCGCCCCGCCAAACAGGCCCTCGAGCGCTTACGGTCCGTGCAGACGACTACCGGCAACGACCGTGGCGCCGCACGCCCGATCTTCCGCAACCAACGGGGCACCCGACTCGCAGTTCGGAGCGTCGGACGCATCGTCAGCGCCGCGATGGAGAAAGCCGGCCTGCCGCCGATGAACCCCCATGCGCTCCGTCACAGCTGTGCGACCCACCTGCTCGATAGCGGTGCCGACCTCCGATCGATTCAGGATCTCCTTGGGCATACGAGCCTCACCACGACACAGAAGTACACCCACGTGAGCCTTTCGCATCTGCGCAACACGCACCGCCGCTTCCACCCCCGGGGCTGAGCGCAGCGACAGGACGGCATCGACAAGTCCCAGAACGATGCCTACAGATGGATCGTGAGCAACTCCTCCGAGTTCCCGACGATCCGCGCGACTACGATCCTTGCCGTCCGCAAGGACGGACGCACCTGCCTTGCCGGCGATGGGCAGGTGAGCGTGGGATCGACCGTCATGAAGCACAGCGCACGCAAGGTACGCCGTCTCCACCGAGACCAGGTTGTGGTCGGCTTCGCGGGAGCCTCAGCGGACGCGTTCACCTTGTTCGAACGCTTCGAGCAGAAGCTCGAAGAACACCGGGGACAGCTGCGGCGCGCCGCTGTCGAGCTTGCGAAGGACTGGCGTTCCGATCGGGCCCTTCGCCGGCTCGAAGCCATGCTCCTCGCCGCCGACCACGAGCACACGCTCGTCGTCTCCGGCACCGGAGACGTGATCGAACCCGACCCACTCCCGGACGGCGCCTCCACGATCGCCATCGGATCGGGTGGCCCTTTCGCACTGGCCGCGGCTCGCGCCCTACTCGTCCACAGCGATCTCGACGCCAAGGCAATTGCCGAAGCTGCACTCAGGATCGCCGCCGACATCTGCATCTATACGAACGACGACATAACGCTCGAGGAGGTCTCGGGCCCAGAGAGCGAATCATGAACAATTCCGTCGCTGCACCAACCACCCTCGACAACGACGGCGGATCGAGCGCGAGCCCGATGACCCCACGCGAGGTCGTCTCCGAACTCGATCGCTTCATCGTCGGCCAGCGTGCCGCCAAGCGCTCCGTCGCAATCGCCCTTCGGAACCGCTGGCGCCGCCAGCAGGTGGCCGGCGACATGCGTGACGAGATCACCCCGAAGAACATCATCCTCATCGGCCCGACTGGTGTCGGCAAGACCGAGATCTCCCGGCGACTCGCCCGCCTCGCACAAGCGCCGTTCGTGAAGGTCGAAGCCTCGAAGTTCACCGAGGTCGGCTACGTCGGGCGTGACGTCGAATCCATCGTGCGCGACCTCGTCGAAGGCGCGATCGGCATGGTCCGTGCGGAAGAGCGCGAGAAGGTCCAGGTCCGCGCGCGCGAAGCCGCCGAGGAGCGCGTGCTCGACGGCCTCCTGCTGCGCACGACCCCACCGGACGGAACCCCGCCCTCCGAAGACCACAGCGGTACGCGCGACAAGATCCGACGCAAGCTGCGCGACGGAGAGCTCGACGAGCGCGAGATCGAAATCGAAATCCCCGATCAGGCTCCCTCCGTCGAGTTCCTCGCGCCGCAGGGCATGGAGGAGATGGGCGTGAACATCAAAGAGATGTTCTCGAACCTGATGCCCAAGAAGACGTCGAAGCGAAAGGTGAAGATCCCCGAGGCGCTCGAGCTTCTCACCGCCGAGGAGTCCATGCGTCTCGTCGAGATGGACAAGGTCACCCGCGAGGCCGTGCGCCGCGTGGAAACGTCGGGGATCGTCTTCATCGACGAGATCGACAAGATCGCCGGCCGCGCTCAGGGCGGAAACGTCGACGTCTCGCGCGAAGGCGTCCAGCGAGACCTGCTTCCGATCGTCGAGGGGTCGACGATCAACACGAAGCACGGCCCTGTGCGGACCGATCACGTGCTGTTCATCGCGTCCGGTGCCTTCCACGTCTCCAAGCCCTCGGACCTGATCCCCGAGTTCCAGGGCCGCTTCCCGATCCGAGTCGAACTCGAGGCGCTGACCCGCGAGGACTTCGTCCGAATCCTCACCGAGCCGCAGAATGCTCTGATCAAGCAATACGAAGCCCTGCTTCAGACCGAAGGCGTGACACTCAAGTTCGACGACGACTCCATCCAGGAGATCGCTCGGATCGCGGCCGAGGTAAACGAGCGGAACGAGAACATCGGTGCCCGCCGTCTCCACACGGTCTTGGAACGACTCCTCGACAGCCTCATGTTCGATGCCCCCGACCGCCGCGGACAGGAGTGCGTGATCACCGCAGAGAACGTTCGCACTGAGCTCGAGCCGATCCTGAGCAGCGAAGACCTCTCTCGCTTCATCCTCTGAGCGACCGACGATCGCGCCCCGAAGTTTCCACGAGCCGCGAAAAGACGGTCAAAACCGGGCAAATCGCCGCCTGCAGAGTTGCGTTCCGGTACCGCTTTGCGTAATCGCGTCCCGTGGACCAGGCGAGTCGGATCCAGCACGCCGAGATCCTCCTCGAGGCGCTGCCGTACATTCGCCGGTTCGCCGGCAAGACGGTCGTAGTCAAGTATGGCGGCAACGCCATGATCGACGACGACCTGAAGCGGGCGTTCGCCCGCGACATCGTACTGCTGAAGTTCGTGGGAATGCTCCCGGTCGTCGTCCATGGCGGCGGACCTCAGATCAACAAGATGCTCGGTTCGCTCCAGATCAAATCGTCTTTCGTTCGGGGTCAGCGGGTCACGGACGCGGCGACCATGCGAGTAGTGGAGATGGTTCTGGCCGGTGAGATCAACGGCGAGATCGTGACCGGCATCGACCAGGCGGGCGGGCGCGCGGCAGGCCTCTCCGGCAAGGACGGCGGTCTCATTCGAGCACAGCGACGAGACGAAGAGCTCGGCCAGGTCGGGCGCGTCACGGGCGTCGACGTGGGCGTCATTCGAGCGCTTCAAGCCCAGGACTTCATCCCCGTGATCGCACCCGTCGGCTCGGGACCGGATGGCGAGACGCTCAACATCAACGCCGATACCGTCGCGGGCAAACTCGCCGAGGCACTCGATGCGGAGAAGCTCCTCTTGCTGACCGACATTCAGGGGATCCAGGACGGCGACGGAAAGCTGCTCTCGTCCCTTTCCATTTCGGACGCGCGACGACTCATCGACGATGGCGTGGTCGCCGGTGGAATGATCCCGAAGGTCGAGTGTTGTCTCGCGGCCCTGGGCGGCGGCGTCCGGATGGTTCACATCATCGACGGCCGCGTGAGACACGCGCCCCTTCTCGAGCTGTTCACCGACGACGGCGTCGGGACCGAAGTGCATCGCGACGGCACGACGCCTCGCGCGCAGGGCCGCAAGGGGCCGGGCGCATGAGTGCCACAGACGCGACCTCCCAGATCGTCGACCGGAACCTGAAGCACCTCGCGTCCACGTACGCCCGCGCCGAGATCGCGTTCGTGCGCGGCGCCGGTACGGAACTGTGGGATGTCGATGGTCGGCGCGTCCTCGATTTCTTCTCGAGCATCCTGTGCACGAATCTCGGCCACTGCCACCCCGCCGTCACCGAGGCCATTCGTGAGCAAGCGGCGAAGCTCGTACACCTTTCGAACCTGCATCACAGCGAACCGCAGTCGCGTCTCGCCGAGAAGCTCGTGGCGACGTCGTTCGGCGAACGGGTCTTCCTGTGCAACAGCGGCGCGGAGGCCAACGAAGCCGCCATCAAGGCCGCGCGTCGGTACGGCCACGCGAGCGGCGGGCGGTACGAAATCCTCACGGCCCTCGGATCGTTCCACGGCCGTACGATGGCCACCATCGCCGCAACCGGACAGGAAAAGGTGCGGCGCGGGTTCGAGCCGGGCCTGCCCGGGTTCCGCTACGTCGAATTCGGCGATGCGGCAGCAACCGAAGCTGCGATCGGGCCGGATACCGTCGCGATTCTCGTCGAGCCCGTGCAGGGCGAAGGCGGCGTGATCACACCCCCGCCGGGCTATCTCGCAGCCCTGCGCGAGATCTGCGACCGCCGCGACCTGCTCCTGATGTTCGACGAAATCCAGACTGGCTGCGGCCGCACCGGAACCCTGTACGCCTACGAGCAGGCCGACTCCGTGCCCGACGTCATGACGCTCGCGAAGTCCCTCGGCAACGGCCTCCCGGTCGGCGCCATGGTCGCCGGCTCTCGGGCCGCGGGCGCACTCGATCTCGGCTCGCACGGCTCCACGTTCGGCGGAAACTGCGTGACGAACGCCGCGGCCATTGCGACTCTGGACGTCCTCACGGACGGCGCCACGCTCCCACGTGCCCGCGCTGCGCAAGAGCGCCTGTGGGCGGGCCTTCGCACCATCGCATCCGAGCACGACGAATTCGGCGAGGTTCGTGGCCAGGGCTTGCTGATAGGGATTCCGATCTCGACACCGGCAAGAGCCGCCGCCATCGCCGGCCGCGCACTCGACCTCGGTCTTCTCCTCAACGTGACCGGCAGCGGCGTTCTGCGTATCGCGCCTCCTCTGGTCGTAACCGACAACGAGATCGACGAAGGACTCGATCTCCTGAAACGAGCAATCGCGTCATGAAACGAGACTTTCTCTCCATCGCCACACACACGCGGGCCGAACTCGAGGCCATCCTCGACGACGCCGCACGCCTGAAAGCCGACCTCCGCGCCGGCAAGGGCGACCGTCCTCTCCTGGGCAAGACTCTCGCCATGATCTTCGAGAAGCCGAGCCTGCGCACGCGCGTCACGTTCGAGACCGGGATCAAGCAACTCGGCGGTGCGTCCGTGTATCTCGCTCCCGGCGACATCCAGTTGGGCGCGCGAGAGACCGTTCCCGACATCGCGCGCAACCTCTCGCGTTGGGTCGATCTGATCATGGCGCGAACGTTCTCGCATCAGGCGATGCTCGAACTCGCAGAGAACGCGACCATCCCGGTGATCAACGGACTGTCCGACCTCCTGCATCCCTGCCAGGTCCTCGCCGACTGCCAGACGTTGCTCGAGCACCGAGACAAGCTCGAGGGCCTCACCGTCGCGTTCATCGGCGATGGCAACAACGTGGTGAACTCGTGGATCCACGCCGCTTCGCGACTCGGCATCCACTTCCGCCTTGCGTGCCCGAAGGGGTACGAACCTGACGCCACACTGCTCGCGAAAGCGCGCGAGACCGCGACCGCCGAGATCGAGATTCTCCACGACCCGGCCGCGGCGGCCGAAGGCGCCGATGCGCTCTACACGGACGTGTGGACGAGCATGGGTCAGGAAGCCGAATCCCAAGCGCGTCGGGCGGCCTTCGAGGGCTATCAGGTGAACGCCGCCCTTCTTGCCAAAGCCAAGAAGAATGCACTCGTCATGCACTGCCTCCCCGCCCACCGCGGCGAGGAGATCACGGGCGAAGTCGTCGATGGTCCGCAATCAGTGGTCCTCGAGCAGGCCGAGAATCGTCTGCATGCACAGAAGGCCGTGATGGTGCGGCTCGCCGCGCCGTCGGCCTGAGATACGGGAGTACCGATGAAATCAAAGGTCCAGAAGATCGTTCTGGCATACTCCGGCGGGCTCGATACGTCGGTCATCCTCGGATGGCTCCGCAAGGAGTATGATGCCGAGGTCGTGGCCTATTGCGCCGACGTCGGGCAGGGCGAAGAGTTGGATCCGGTTCGCGGCAAGGCCGAGGCCGCCGGCGCATGCGCCTGCATCATCGAGGACCTGCGAGAGGAATTCGTACGGGACTACGTCTTTCCCGTCTTGCGTGCCAACGCTACGTACGAGGCCGGCTACCTTCTCGGCACGTCGATCGCGCGGCCGCTCATTGCAAAGCGGCAGGCGGAGATCGCGCGCGAGCACGGAGCCGACGCGGTAGCCCACGGCGCGACCGGCAAGGGCAATGATCAGGTTCGCTTCGAACTGACGTTTGCCGCGCTCGCGCCCGAACTCACGATCATCGTGCCCTGGCGCGAGTGGGACTTCGTGGGCCGCGAGGACCTCATTCAGTACGCCGAACAGAATGACATCTCGATTCCGGTGAGTCGCGAGAAGCCCTACTCGTGCGATCGAAACCTCCTCCATATGAGCTTCGAGGGCGGCATCCTCGAGGACCCGTGGCGGGAGCCCTACGACGACATGTTCGTCATGACAAAGTCTCCGCAGGAGGCTCCTGCCGAACCCGAGTACGTCGAGATCGACTACGAGGCGGGAGATGCCGTCGCCGTCAACGGCGAACGCCTTTCCCCCGCCGCCCTCCTCGCCAAGTTGAACGAGCTCGGCGGAAAGCACGGTGTCGGCCGCATCGACATCGTCGAGAACCGCTACGTCGGGATGAAGTCCCGCGGCGTCTACGAGACTCCGGGAGGCACCATCCTCTACCTGGCGCACCAGGCCGTGGAATCACTCACGCTCGATCGCGAAGCCATGCACCTCCGCGACTCGCTCGTGCCCCGCTACGCGGACATGGTCTACAACGGCTTCTGGTTCGCACCGGAACGCGAAATGCTCCAGGCACTCGTCGATGAGAGCCAGAAGCCAGTCACCGGCACCGCGCGAATGAAGCTGTACCGCGGCAACGTGTCGATCGTCGGCAGAAAGGCCGCTCGCTCGCTGTACGACGCCGACATCGCCAGCTTCGATGAAGCCGGCGGTTATCAGCAATCGGACGCGACGGGATTCATCTCGCTCACCGGTCTCCGGCTGCGCATGCGCGCTAAGTACCAGGGCTGAGCCGATGCCCGGCTCGAAAAAGGTCCCCGGGAAGAGGAAGAAGGCATCAAAGGTCGCCAAGGCCTGGGACGGTCGCTTCCAGGAGCCGACGGACCCCCTCGTCGAAACCTTCACGAACTCACTCGCCATCGACCTCGAGATGGCCGACCAGGACATTCGGGGCTCGGTGGCTCATGTCCACGGCCTCGAGCGCGCCGGACTCCTCACCTCGAGCGAGACCGGGAAGATCGTGCGCGGACTCGGTCGGGTCGGCAAGGAGATCCGCGACGGAAAGTTCCGCGCGCACCCATCGGACGAAGACGTGCACATGGCCGTCGAACGGAGGCTCACGGAACTCGTCGGCCCGGTCGGCGGCAAGGTCCACACCGGCCGAAGCCGCAACGATCAGGTAGCGACGGACGTACGCCTGTGGCTGCGGGACCAGATCGACGCCACGATTGTAGACATCGCCGCACTCCAGGGATCCCTCCTGCAACGTGCGCAGAACGACCTCGACGTCGTCGTACCCGGCTACACACACCTGCAGCGCGCCCAGCCGGTGCTCCTGTCCCACCACTGGCTCGCATACGCCGAGATGCTCGAGCGCGACTGCGACCGTCTCGCGGACACACGCAAACGCGTGAACGTGCTTCCGCTGGGCGCAGGAGCATTGTCCGGAGCCGGGTTTAGACTCAACAGACGAGCCGTCGCCCGTGAACTCGCGTTCGATTCCGTCACCGAGAACTCTCTCGATGCCGTGTCCGACCGCGACTTCATCGTCGAGTTCTTGTCCGCAGCCTCCCTCATCGCGATGCACCTCTCCCGGTTGAGCGAGGAGATCGTGCTCTGGTCGAGCGACGAGTTCGGGTTCCTCAAACTGCCCGACGCGTTCGCGACCGGCAGTTCGATGATGCCACAGAAGAAGAATCCGGACGTGGCCGAACTCGTCCGGGGCCGGACCGGGAGAGTGTACGGCTCCCTCGTCACGATCCTGACGACGCTGAAAGGCCTGCCGCTGGCGTACAACCGCGACCTTCAAGAGGACAAACCTCCGCTCTTCGACGCGGCGCGTACGACCCGAGCCTGCCTCGCAGTCCTCGCCAAGATGCTCCCGAAGCTGCGGGTCCAGAAGGCGCGAATGCGGGAGGCGGCCGGTGGTTTGGCCCTCGCGACGGAGCTTGCCGACTACCTCGTCGAGCGCGGACTCCCCTTCCGCGAAGGCCACTCGGTGGTGGGGCGAATCGTCGGATTCTGCGTCGAGAACGACCGCGATCTGTCCACCCTCACGACGGCCGAACTCCAGACGTTCTCGCCGGACTTCGGCGACGACGCGCGGAAGCGGCTCCGGATCGAGACGGCGCTCGCACGACGAAGCCTGGTCGGCGGCACCGCTCGAAGCAATGTCGAACGACGGATCGGGGAGTTGGAAACCTCCGTCGCCGGTCGCCGCCCGAAGCGCGCGCGGAAACGCCGATGAGAAGCGGCGCCGTAATCGCCGCGGCGCTCGCGGCGACTCTCGCGGCCGTCGCCGGGATCGGCTGTGGAAAGATGGGCCCACCTCGCCTGCCCCAGCTCGCGATCCCGCTCGAACCGCAGCCCGTTCAAGTGCGGAACGTCGCAGACGGAATCGCGGTGACGTTCCGCCGACCGCGCGAGTATCGCGACGGTGTTGCGCTAGACGACCTCGGCAACTTCGAGATCTCGAGATCGTGCGCGCACGCGCCGGGCCCGATTCCGGTCGCCAACATTCCGGTCGTCGACCACGGCCGCCTCCAGAAGCAGAGCCAGATCACGCTGGTCGACTTCGATCCTCAGCCCGGCCAAACCTGCACCTATCGCGTCGTCGCGGTGACGCTCGACGGCTACCGAAGCGCGCCCGCCGACAGCGAGCCCATCAAGCGCGAGATCCCTCTGGCCGTCACGCCGTAGTCGAGAGCGGCACTTCGCACTCGGCAGCCAGAATGTCCTCGAGAGTCTCTCGCCGCGACATCAGCACCGCGCGGCCATCGTCCCACCACACCTGCGGTGCGCGCCCCAGCGAATTGTAGTTCGAGGACATGGCCGCACCGTAGGCACCGGCGTCATGGACGAGCAGGAAGTCACCGGGCTCGGGCGTCGGAAGATCCCGGGGCTGGATCAGCTCGTTGTCGTCCCGTGTGAAGACGTCACCGGACTCGCACAGCGGACCCGCCACCGCCCACGGCTGAACGGGACCAAGGGAATCGCCGACGACGGTCATCCGGTGGAACGAGCCGTACATCGCGGGCCGCACGAGATCCACGAAGCCGGCATCGACCATCACGAAGTCTTGTCCGGAACCCTTCTCGTTGGTCTGCGTGCTCTTGCGGCCCGTGACGCGCGACACCAGCGTGGTCGACGGCGCGACGAAGAAGCGGCCCGGCTCGATCTCCACGCGGATCTGGCGACTTGCGCTTTCACTGAAAGAGGCCTGCGCATCGCGCAGAGTTCGCGCGAGGGGAGCGAGGTCAGGCACGAGGTCGGGATCCTGGTAGGAATGCGGCAGACCGCCGCCGAAGCTCACCGCACCGCAGTCGGGGAGATTCGGGAGGACATTTCCGAACAGAAACGCGAGCCGTCCGACGTTCGCATTGAACTCATCTTGCTGCGGCCCGCTACCGACGTGCGCGTGCAGCAAGGTCACCGGCAGGTGGTGCGCAGCCGCCGCTTCGATCGCCCCGGGGAGGTCGTCGATCCAGATGCCGTGCTTGGAACTCGGGCCACCGGTGTCACATGCCTGAACGTGACCGTGCCCGAACCCCGGGTTCACCCGCAGACCGACGGGCCCGCGGTACCCCGCCCCCGCGAGCGTGGCGAGCTGGCCAATCGATCCGATGTTCGGCAGCACCTTCTCTTGCTTGATGACCTCGATCGCATTGTCCCGAAACACATCGGCGGTCAGCATCGCGACCGGCGGCTCCGCTCCCATCGCAAATCCGGCCCGCTTCGCCCGCAGGATCTCGTTCCCCGAGACGGCGTCGATCCAGATTCCGCTACCCAGCATCTCCTTCAGGATCAGATGCGCCGAGGACGCCTTCATCGCGTATCGCGAGTTGAGCCCGGGCGCCGACGTCAGGTCCTTCACCACACCGATGCGCGCGCGGAGTACGTCGGCATCGCAGAAAAGGAACGGAGTACCGATCTCGTCGGCCAGTCGGCGAAGAAAGGCGGGATCCTGGAGCGGGTGATCAGCCATACCGCCTTCCTAGCGGCCGGCCCGGATGCGGTTCAAGGGCTCGGCACCCACCTTGGACGATCGTGGAGCTTGGATGACGTAGGCGGGTGGGGAATGGTAGGAACAGCGCGATGCGCCTCCCCTTCACCAAGATGCACGGGATAGGCAACGACTACGTCTACGTCGATGCCTTCCAGACGACCGTCGAGGACCCCCCTGCGGTCGCGCGGCAGGTCTCCCCGCGCAACACCGCCATCGGCTCGGATGGCCTGATCCTGATCGCCCCTTCGGACGTCGCCGACTGCCGAATGGAGATGTACAATGCCGACGGGAGCCGGGGCGAGATGTGCGGGAACGGCATCCGCTGTGTGGGCAAGTACGCCTACGACCACGGGATCGCGCCACGCAAGACCCTGCGGGTAGAGACGGATGCAGGTGTGAAAGAATTGACCCTCCGGGTGCGGGACGGACGGGTCTACGAGGTCACGGTGGACATGGGAGAGCCCGGCCTCGACCCGGCCACCCTCCCGATGAAGGCCGACGGCCAGGTGATCGACTCGCCGATAGAGATCGACGGGCGCCAGGTGAACCTCACGGCGGTTTCGATGGGCAACCCGCACGTCGTCACCTTCGTGGACTCCACCGAGGACGCGCCGGTGACGACCTTCGGCCCCGTGGTCGAACGCGACGCTCTTTTCCCGCGGGGCGTGAACATCGAGTTCGTCGAGCTTCTCGCCCCGGCACCGAGCGCCCGTCTGCGCATGCGGGTCTGGGAACGGGGCTCGGGAGAGACCGCGGCCTGTGGAACCGGCGCGTGCGCTGTTGCCGTGGCGGGCGTACTCACCGACCGGGGAACGAGAGACGTCGAGATCGAGCTCCTCGGCGGCAACCTACAGATCGAGTGGCGAGAGTCCGACGGACATGTCTACATGACCGGCCCGGCGGCCGAGGTATTCTCGGGGGAGATCGACGTATGACCAATTCCAACTGTCCTTTCACCGGGTCCTTCGTGGCCCTCGTCACACCCTTTCGCGACGGCAAGGTGGATCACGAGGCGCTGAAGGCGCTGGTCGATCGACAAATCGCCGCCGGGCAGAGCGGGCTCGTCCCGTGCGGCTCGACTGGCGAATCGGCGACGCTCGACCACGAAGAGCACGGTGCGGTCATCGAAACCGTGGTGAAGCACACCGCCGGCCGCGTCCCCGTCATCGCGGGCACCGGCTCGAACGCCACGGCCGAAGCCATCAGCCTCACGAAGGAGGCGGAAGCCGCCGGAGCCAACGGGGCCCTGCTGATCTCGCCGTACTACGTGAAGCCGACGCAGGAAGGTATCATCGACCACTACCGCGCTGTCGCCGAATCCACGTCGCTGCCGCTCATCGTCTACAACATCCCGGGCCGTACGGCCTCGACGATCGAGGTTCCGACGCTCGCCCGCCTCGCCGAGGTGGAAAACCTGGTCGCGGTAAAAGACTCGACCGGCTCCCTCGACAGCGTCATGGACACCATCGCCGCGTGCGGAGACAAGATGGCGGTGTTGTCCGGGGACGACTCCCTCTCCCTTCCGCTCATCGCAATGGGGGCGACCGGTTCGATCTCGGCCATGGCGAACGTGATTCCGAAGGAGATCGCGGACCTTACGTCCGCCGCCCTCGCCGGGCGCTGGGACGACGCTCGGAGGATCCACTACCGGATCCTTCCGCTGATCCGTGCCTGCTTCCTCGAGTCGAACCCCATCCCGATCAAGGCCGCCGTCGCCATGCTCGGGGGCTGTGAGAACTCCGTTCGGCTGCCGCTGCGCCCGCTCACCGACGGCGCACGAGAGAAGCTGACGGCGGCGATGAAGGACTTCGGACTCCCGACGAATGGAGCTGGGGTATGAGCACGACGACGGGCGTTCGCGTCTCGATCGCCGGAGCCGGCGGCCGCATGGGCCGTATGCTGCTCAACCTTGCGACCGCCCACCCCGACCTGTCCGTGGTCAGTGCCTTCGAGGTCGCGGGCCACCCCGTGGTCGGCGAAGACGTGGGAACACTTGCCGGAACCAACCCGAGCGGTGTCGCGGTCACGGATGACGCCGCGGCGGCCCTGGAGGCCGCCGACGTCGTGATCGAGTTCACACTCCCCGAGGCCTCGCTCGACCACATGCGGCTCGCCGCCGAGCGCGGCTGTGCCGTCGTCCTGGGCACGACCGGGTTCAGCCCCGAGCAACTGAGCGACATAGAGGGGCTCACCAAGCGGATCGCCCTCCTGCAAGCCTCCAACATGAGCGTCGGTGTGACGGTCCTGACGCAAGTGGTTGAAGACGTGGCACGGCGGCTCGGCTCCGCCTTCGACATCGAGCTCGTCGAGACCCACCACCGCAAGAAGAAGGACGCCCCCTCCGGGACCGCCCTGACCCTCGCCGAAGCGGCCGCGCGGGGACGCGACGCCGACCTCGAGAAGTGGGCCACGCACGGCCGCTCGGGCATCGTCGGCGAGCGCCCCGACGAAGAGATCGGCATCATGGCGCTGCGCGGCGGAGACGTCGTGGGGGACCACACGGTCTACTTCTACGGCACGGGGGAGCGGCTCGAACTCACCCACCGGGCTCAGAGCCGCGAAGCCTTCGCATCCGGCGCCCTGCGCGCCGCGGCCTGGATCGCCGGCCGGCCGGCCGGCTCCTACTCGATCCGGGACGTGCTTTTCGCGGCCTCGTAGGGCGGGCGGCCCCGCCCCGGGGGCTCAGGGGCGATTCACTTGTCGGGTCGCCCGCGATCCGCTATAAAATTCATCGGTAACTCGGTGGTGGAGCCGTCGCACACGACGCCGCATCCCACTGTGTATCGATGAGGAGTTTGGGGAGGAGCGCCTAGGATGCCGCACCGCGGGTTTGTCGGCGTCGGGTCGAATCTCGGCGACCGAACGGCGAATATCAACGAAGCGATCGACAAGCTGTTGGCGCTTCCAGACACACGAATCGTGCGTCTTTCGTCTTTCTACGAAAGCGAGCCTCACGGCGACGCGAAGACGTGGTTCGTCAACGCCGCCCTGGAGATCGAGACCGAGTTCAAGGCCACCGATTTCCTGAAGCAGCTCAAGGTGATCGAAGAGGCGATGGGCCGAAAGCGGGTCAAGGGAAAGAAATGGGGGTCGCGCATCATCGATCTCGACATTCTCTTCTTCGACCAGGAAATCGTGAATTCCCGGAATCTGAAGATCCCGCACCCCCGTCTGGCCGAGCGCCGATTCGTGCTCCTGCCGCTGGCCGAGGTCGCGCCCCAGCACAACCACCCCGTTCTGAGCCAGACGGTGTCCCAGATTCTGGCGACGTCCCAGGACACGAAGCGCGTTACCCTCCTGCCCCCCGGCGCATGAAGCCGTCTCGCACACGGGGAGGGCGCCCGGAGCTAGGAATCGGCCTCGCGCTGAAGCTCGATCCGCGTCGCCGCAATCGCCTTCTCGAGGGCACTACGGCGTCCTTCCAGTTCCTCCACCACACCCGCGCGGCCGAACATCGTCGGATCATCCACCAGGACCGCATAGCGCTCCAGCGCCACGCGGAACTCGGCCAGCGAGGTGCGGTCCGGGAAGCGCTGCGCGGCGATTCGGGCGAAGTCCTGTGCCCGCTCGAGCGGATAGACGAACTCGTTCCAATCGGCCATCGGCACTCCACCGTCGTTCTTGGCCAGGTAGACCAGCTTCCCCGAGAACTCATCGAGGAGGACCAGGTGGGTCTCCATCAACTCCGGATAGCGGCTCCAATAGCACCCGGCGAGAACGAGAAGCACGGCAAGGAGTCGGGTCCCCCGCGAGTTCAGCTTGACCCTCTCCATCCACGCTCTTAGCATACACTCTGTTCCCCGGGGCCATGTCCGCTCTACCGCCCATTTACTTCGAGCGCTTGCTCGAAGACTCTCCCGATATCATCGTCGCGGTCGATCGGCACGGACGCATCGCCTTCTTCAATGACGGCGCCCATACCGCGCTCGGCTACAAAGCCGCCGATGTCATGGGTCGCCCGGTGGAATTCATCTACCCCTCGACCGACGAAGCCCGCTCCGTGATGACGGCCATGCGCGACCCAGAGGTCGACTCTGCGGGCAAGGTGCAGAACTTCCAGACGACGTTCGTCACGAGCGAGGGCGAGAAGATCGCCGTCGCGATCTCCGGTGCCTTAATCTACGACTCGGAGGGGAACGCCTCGGGGTCGATCGGCTTCGCGAAGGACCTCCGGGAGATCCACCGACAAGATCAGCTCGCAACGCTCGAAGAGATCGCCATCAGCGTCGCGCACGAGATCAACAACCCACTCAGCGCAATCCTCAACAACTTGACGCTTCTGGGTGGGGAGATCCGCCAACTCGCCGGCGACAGCGATTGCGACGTCGAGCTCGAGCGCATCGACTCGATCGAAAACTCGGTGGGCAAGATCCAGACGATCGTGAACCAACTCGGCGCAATGGCCGGACAGCGGCGGTACGGCACCCGTGAGTACCTGCCGGGCACTCGAATGGCGGATCTCTCGTGGGAAGATCCCGGCACCGCGGAGGGCGCGCAAGCCCCGGCGGCCTCCAACGTCGAACAAGGATCACAGCTCGCCGGATTGCGGATCCTCGTCGTCGATGACGACCTCGCCGTGTGTCACTCCGTAGGCGATCTTCTTCGCGCACAGGAGTGCGACGTGACGACGGCGACGTCCGGCAGCGTCGCCCGCGACATCTTGCTGGAGCGCACGTTCGACCTCGTCTTGAGCGACGTCGTCATGCCCGACGTCGACGGGTACGATCTCTTCATGTTCATCCAGGAACGCTACCCAGAAACGCCGGTCATCCTGATGACCGCCTTCTTTTACGACCGCGATCACGTGATCAAACGATCGAAGCTGGAGGGACTCGAAGGAGTTCTCTTCAAGAAGCCGGTCGAGCCGGCGCGGCTGATCGAGATCGTACGCGAGCGCTGCGGTCGCTGAGGCTGCCCTCATCATGGCCATCCGAATCAATCGCGTTTACACGCGCACGGGCGACAAGGGACAGACCCGTCTCGTCGGCGGCGCGGCCGTTCGCAAGGACTCCACGCGCGTCGAGGCCTACGGAACCGTCGACGAACTGAACAGCGTCCTCGGGCTCGCCCGCACGTTCAACGAGGAGGCGCTGCAGGCACGGCCTGCGCCGAGTCGCCGGGCCCGCAAAGCGGCCCAGGAGCTCGACGAGATTCTAAAGCGACTTCAGAACGAGCTCTTCGACCTCGGAAGCGAGCTCGCCACGCCGCCGGGCGAAACCTACCCCGGCATGATGCTGGTCGGCGACGGCGAGATCCGTGCGCTCGAGGGGGCGATCGACCGCTGCCAGGAAGATCTCGACCCCCTGCCCTCGTTCATCCTACCGGGCGGAGGCCGCGTGTCCGCGTTCCTGCACCAGGCGCGCACCGTCTGCCGCCGCGCGGAGCGAGACGTGCTCCGCCTTACCTCCGAAGAGAACATCGAGAACGGCCCTCTGCGCTACCTGAACCGCCTGTCCGACCTCCTGTTCGTACAGGCGCGCTGGATCGCGCTGCACACCGGGTCGCCCGAATACCTCTGGGAGCGTGGTGTGCGCCTCGGACCTCCGATGCGCGAGGCACCGCAGAAGACGAAGAAGAAGGCTGTCGCCAAGAAGAAAAGCACCGGAAAGAAGGCCGTCGCGAAGAAGAAGAAGAAGAGCCCGGCGAAGAAGACGCCCGCGATGCGCAAGAAGGCTCCCGCCAAGCGAAAGAAGGAATCCCGCCGATGAGCGCCGAATCCCGTCTGTACCTGAAGCAGGTCGAAGTCGGCCCGATGCAGAACTACGCCTACCTCGTCGGCGATAGGGAGAAGCGCGAGGCCGTCCTCATCGACGCCGCTTGGGATGTCGACGGCCTGGTCGACATCGCCGAGAAGGACGACATGAAGATCACGGCGGGACTCGTGACCCATTTCCACCCCGACCACCTCGGTGGCTCGATGATGGGCATGGATATCACCGGCGCGGCCGAACTCATTGCTCGGATCCCCGTGAAGATCCACATGCACAAGTCCGAGGGGTCATACGCCCAGAAGGTCTCCGGTCTCTCGTCGTCCGACATTGTCCTCACCGAGGGCGGGGACGACTTCAACGTCGGGGACATCCAGATCAAGTTCCTGCACACCCCGGGACACACCCCGGGCTCGCAGTGCTTCCTCGTCGACGGCAACCTGGTTTCCGGCGACACGCTCTTTATCGGCTCCTGCGGGCGCGTCGATCTTCCCGGCAGCAGCCCCGAGGATCTCTGGCGAAGCCTCACCGGCACGCTGAAGGTCCTGCCCGAGGCGACGATCCTTTACCCGGGCCACAACTACAGCGACCAGATGACGTCGACGATCGGCGACGAGTCACGGAAGAACCCATACATGCGCTTCGGAAAGCTCCAGGATTTCCTGTCCATGATGGGGTACTAGAGAGCCCCGACCACCCTACGACCGGCGGTCGGAAAGCGGCATCCGCACGTCGACGTCGGCGATGTCGGGGATCTGCTCGACGAGGTAGGCCCGCAGCCGACGCTTGATCCGCTCTTCGATCTGGCGGATCCGCTCGCGGCTCACGCCGTACACCTCCCCCAGCTCCTGCAGGGTCTTCGGCTCGTCCGAGATCATCCGCTGGTCGAAGATGACCCGTTCCTTGTCCTCGAGCGTGTCACCGAACTCGCGGATCCGCTGCTGGATCATCGAGCGCAGCTCGCCTTCGCCGAATTCCTCCTCCGGCTGCGCCGAACCGTCGGGGAGAAAGTCCAACATCGAGGAGTCACCGTCGTCGCCCACAGGCGCGTCGACCGAGACGTCGCGCCCCGACAGGCGCTGTTCCATCTCGATGACCTCCTGCGGCTTCACCGACAGGCGCTCGGCGATCAGTGCGGGATCCGGCGTGTACCCTTCCCGCTCCAGCTTCTCTTTCTCGCGCTGCAGATTGAAGAAGAGCTTTCGCTGCGCCTGCGTAGTTCCGAGCTTCACGACACGCCAATTGTTCATGACGTATCGGATGATGTACGCACGGATCCAGTAGACGGCGTATGACGGGAAGCGAACGCCTCGGTACGGGTCGAA
Source organism: Candidatus Binatia bacterium (assembly GCA_029243485.1). Taxonomy (NCBI): domain Bacteria; phylum Candidatus Binatota; class Binatia (SeqCode); species Binatia bacterium. The sequence goes on from JAQWRY010000075.1 coordinate 235,672, forward strand.
CTTCTTCACCGCCTCGAGCAACCCGATGTTCCCTTCTTGAACGAGATCGAGAAGGTTCTTGAACGCCTTCTGATACTTTCGCGCCATCATCACCACCAGGCGCAGGTTCGCGGTCACGAGTTCAGCCGCGGCCTCACGGTCCCCGTGCTCGACCCAACGTACGGCGAGCTCGTGCTCTTCGTCCGGATCCAGCAGCGGGTGGCGGCGAATCTCCGCCAGATAGCGCTGCAGAGCATCGGCGGGAACGAGCGAGCCGTACCGGTCCTCGCTTACGTCGGCGGAGGCAACCTTCGGATCACCGTCAGCGCCGTCGTCGTCTCCTGTGGATTCCGCGGCCTCCGCACCGGAGGCGCGACCGACCCGCTCGGCATCGTCTCCCACCGGGTCAACGATCTCCGCTTCCAGGATGACCGGGTCGGCGGACGGCTCCCTCAGCTCGAGGCCATCCACGGGCTCCGCCTCGACGACTACGGGTTCGTCGTCCGGGCGCGCGGCTTCCTTCTTGGGCCGAGCGGCTCCCTTGCGCGGCGGGCGCTTCATCGGTTTCCGCCGGGGGGTCAAACCGACGGGCCTACGGCTCCTCCGGCGGGTACACGACGCTGACCTTCTCTGCCGCGACTTCGCGCAGCGCCGTCACGACTTCCTTGTTGTCGGACTCGACGAGAGGCCGAGAGCCCTTGAGGAGCTGTTTCGCCCTCCGAGCGCCCAACAACACGAGCTCAAAACGGCTCGGGACCTTCTCCAGGCAATCCTCAACGGTAACGCGGGCCATGAACGACTCCTCTGGCCCGTGAATCGACAGGCGACGAGCCGACGCCCTGGAAGTCCCAGCGTAACGAATGGGCGCCCGGGAGACAAAGCCCCCTCTGGGCGGGCCTCAGTCGAGGGCGTGCGGGTCTGAGCGGGCCACGAGATCGCCCACGATGGTCCGGCTCGCGACAGCCGTGTCCCGGACGGAGGCCAAGAGCTGGGCATCCTCGGGGTGCTCGTCTTCCCACCGGACCGAGAGAGGCTTCAGCTGCCGGATCAGGTCACGGTAGCCGTCCTGGAGCCGCACTAGGCGCTCCCAGCAGTTTCGGCCATCGACCAGTGTGTCCGCATCGGTCTCGTCTGCGTGGCGGCCCAGAGCCGCCAGACGCGCCGCCACGGCAAGAGAGCTGCGCTCCTCGTTCGCGCCGAGCTTCTGGAGCCGCTCGGTGATGAACGTGTACGGGGCACGATCGGCCTGATCCTCGAGCTGCAGGCGAAGGGCACGCAGCTGGATGTGGATCTTCTGAAGCTCGTCGGCGACTCCAGCGGGTTCGGTCCGTAGCCAAGACACGGGGGCGATTTAGCGACGGGCCCCTCACCTTTCAAGGTGAACGAAGACCTCGACGTTTCCTTTCTTGGCTCCGGGAAGACCCGAATCCACCACACCCAGGAGCCGAAAACCAAGCTCGGAGGCCGCCGCGACGACCTGATCCACAGCCATCTGGCGCGCCGCGGGATCCCGCACGACCCCGCCCTTGCCGACCTTGCCCTTGCCGACCTCAAACTGCGGTTTGACGAGCGCCACAACCTCGGCCGGAGGATCGAGCTGTTCCGCGGTTGGCTGCAGGAGCAGACGGAGCGAGATGAACGACGCATCGATCACCGCGAGGGTTGGCGCCGGGTCCAGACTTCGGGGGGCGAGCTTCCTCATGTTCGTCCGCTCGAGAACGAGGACGCGCTCGTCGATCCGGAGCTTCCAAGCGAGTTGGCCGTAGCCGACGTCCACGGCGTGAACCAGACTCGCGTCTCGCTGCAACAAGCAGTCGGTAAAGCCTCCTGTCGACGCGCCAACGTCGACGCAGATGCGACCGGCCGCGTTCACACCCAACGCGTCGAGGGCCCCTTCGAGCTTCACCCCGCCGCGCGACACGAAGGCGTGATCCGGCCCCGCCACCTCGACGGGCGCGTCATCCGCGACGCGCGTGCCCGCCTGGGTCACGACCTTTCCGTCGACGGACACGAGCCCCGCGAGGATCATGCCGCGCGCCCTCTCCCGACTCGGGGCGAGCCCCCGCGCCGCTACGAGAACGTCAAGCCGCTCGGTCGACGACATGGCGAAGCAGGCTCTCGAGCGCGGCGCCCCGGCGGCCGAACCCTTCGATCGCTCGGTACCCCTCTTGCGCAACCCGGCGCGCCTCCCGCCGAGCGCCGTCGAGTCCAAGAACACCCGGATACGTCGCCTTCCCGGCAGCCTTGTCGCCGCCTGCGGGCTTGCCCAGCGTCTTGAAGTCTCCGACCTCATCGAGGACGTCGTCGGTGATCTGAAACACGAGCCCGAAGGCCTCTCCGAACGTCGTCAGGGAGCGAAGGTCCTTCGCCTCGGCTCCCGCGGCCAACGCACCCACGCGGACGCTCGCACGCAGGAGCGCACCGGTCTTCAATCGGTGGATGGTCTGCACGGCCGCGAGACCGACGCGCCGCTTGCCCTCGCTGTCGATATCCTTCACCTGTCCGCCCACCATGCCGGCCGAACCAGCGGCGGCAGCGATCTCCGAGACCACGGCCAGAGCCTGGGGGGCATCAGAGGCCCGCGCCCCGGCCGCCACGGCAAACGCGTCGGTGAGAAGTGCGTCTCCTGCGAGAATTGCGGCGGCCTCTCCGAACTTGGCATGAACCGACGGCCGACCCCGTCGCATGTCGTCGTCGTCCATCGCGGGGAGATCATCGTGTGCCAGCGAATACGCGTGGATCATCTCGATCGCGCAGCCGGGCCGAAGTGCCTTCTTCCTCGCGCGAGCCCCCGAGACGGCTTCGGCCGCCGCGACCGCCAATACCGGTCGCAGCCGCTTCCCCGGCCCCAGCACCGCGTAGCGCATCGCTCGCACGAGCGACGGAGGACGGCCCGCCGAAGGCGCGACACAGCGGCCGAGCTCCACGTCGATTTCGCGCCGGCGCGACGTGAGGTACTTCTCCAGCTGAGGACCGGTCACGAGCCCGCGTCGTCCGCTTCGCGGGTCCGCAGCACGCCGTCGGCGTCCCGGACGAGCACCTCCACACGACGCTCGACCTCTCCGAGCTTCTCATGCAGCGCGCGCAGCAGGTGGATCCCCTTCTCGAAGGCATCGAGCGACTGCTCCAGAGGGAGGTTGCCCTGCTCGAGTCGAGCAACGATGCCCTCGAGGGATTTCATACCCTCCTCGAAGCCCGGCCCTTCCTCTTTCGTGCCCTTCGACGCCATCTCAAGTCTCCTCTTCGTCCGCGGGTCCCGCGGTGGAATCCATAGCATCCGACAAGGCTTCCACCTCCTCGACCCGCGTCCGGGCCGATCCCCTCGCGAAGCGCAGATGGAGCGCATCACCCGACGTGAGGCTCGCCGCGTCTCGCACGATCGCCCCGTCGTCGCGGCGCGGCACGGCAAAGCCACGGCCGAGAACCGCCAGTGGCGAGAGCGCGTTGACCTGCGACGCCCTCGCGCCAAGATCCGCCCGCGCCTTGGACAGCGACGTCAGCATCGCCGTCTCGAGGCGGGGGCCGAGCTGTCCGAGGTTCTCCATGTGAAGATCGGTGCGGGGCAGCCGCGCACGGAGGCCCCCCATCGCCCGTTCGAGCCGAATCCGCCGAGCCGGCGTGAGCGCCACGAGCGCTTGGCGTGCGCGGGCAGCGAAGCCATCCAGCCGCCCCCGCTGGTCCGGCGTCAGACTCACCAGAGCCTGCCGCGACCGTGACGCCAGCGCCTCGAGGCGCAGTCGCCGTTCGGAGACGATCGACCGTGGGTCGGCCAGCGCCGCATCACACAACCGCAAGCGGGCACGCGCAAGCTCGACGCGCTTGGCGACGGCGTTCCGCAGCCGACCATCGTGTTCCTCGAGTCGCGCCTCGATCTCGCGCCGATCCGGCAGGCAGCGTTGGGCCGCTGCCGTCGGCGTGGCCACCCTGAGGTCGGCCGCGTAGTCCGCCAGAGTCGTGTCGACCTCGTGGCCGACCCCGGCGATGACGGGAATCCGCGACCGTGCGATCGCGCGGACGACCGCCTCCTCGTTGAAGCACCAGAGGTCTTCCATCGACCCACCGCCACGGCCGAGAATGATCACGTCCGCCGTTCCGTCGCGATTCAGATCGTCGAGCGCCGCCGCGATGTCTTCGGCCGCTCCCTGCCCTTGCACGCGACACGGCCGCACGAGCATCCGACGCTCGGCGAACCGCTGCTGGAGAATCTCGAGGATGTCCTTCAGCGCGGCGCTCTTGGGAGCCGTCACGATGCCGACGACTCGCGGCAGGGCCGGCAGTGGAAGCTTCCGCGCGTCCTCGAACAAGCCCTCTTTGAGAAGGCGAGCCTTCCGCTCCTCGAGCGCCTTCTGCAGCGCTCCGACGCCGTGGGGCTCGAGATCGTCGACCTGAAGCCGAAGACGGCCCGACGGGCCGTAGTAGTCGACCCGACGTACGAGGGCGAGCACCTGACTCCCGTCCTCCGGTGTGAAGGCGAGCCGCGCGCGCTGGTCGGCCCACATCACCGCCTCGACGGTGTCCTTCGCTTCCTTCAACGAGAAGAACGCGTGGCCGTTGCGGATGACCTTGTAGCCGGACACCTCGCCTTCGAGCCAGAAGCGGTTCGGGAACACCTCTTGAAGGCCGGTCTTCAACTGCTGCACGAACCGGCGGACCGGAATCGAGCGGCGAGCCTTCTCCGGCGCGCTCTCGGGTGACGGCGCGGATGCGGCGGGTTTCGCTCGAGGACCGAAGTCCAGGCCGCGCTGCGTGCTCAACGGAGGCTCCCGCCGCCGCCCGGGTTCACTTCTTGGCCACGAGAGTCTTGAAAACGTGCCAGCTCTTCAACAACTCGAGTGCCCGATCCAGCTGTGGGTCCTGGCCGAGCTCGCCGAGCACCCCGCTGGGGGCCGCCGCGGCCTGCTTTTCGGGCTGCGCGCCCTCCTCGTCATCATCGTCGTCCGAGCCGTTCTCGTTCTCGAGATGCTTCGGGAGATTCGCCTCGCGCAGGAAGTCCTGCGGAAGGGGCCGTCCATCTTGGCGAACCAGGCGGACGTTGTTCTCCATCTCGATGTCCGGGACGATTCCCGTCGCCTGAATCGAGCGACCGCCCGGCGTGTAGTAGCGCGCGGTCGTGAGACGGATCGCGGACGAGTCGTCGAGCGGCAGGATGGTCTGGACCGACCCCTTGCCGAACGTCTGGGTGCCGAGCACCAGAGCACGCTTGTGATCCTGCAGAGCTCCGGCAACGATCTCGGCTGCGCTCGCCGTTCCGCCGTTCACGAGAACCACCATCGGGAAGTCGGTGGAGCTACCCTGCTTGTGCGCGAAGTACTTCTGGTTCTGACTGTCGAGGCGACCGTCGGTGTAGACGATCATGCCCGAGTCGAGGAACTCGTCCGTCACCTTCACCGCCTGCGACAGCAAGCCACCGGGGTCGTTGCGAAGATCGAGGACCAGGCCGAGGATCGCGCCGCCGTTGGCGGCGGCGATCTCACTGAGGGCGTTGTCGACGTTCTGCGCGGTTCGTTCCTGGAACTGGGTAATGCGAACGTAGCCGTACCCGTCGCCGAGGTCGCGCGATTTGACGCTCTGGATCTGGATGTCTTCGCGCGTGATCGTAAAGTCGATGAGATCTGCGGTGCCCTCGCGCTTGACCGAGATCTTCACCTTCGAGCCGGGCGGACCGCGCATCTTCTTGACGGCGTCCATCAGGGCCAGGTCTTTGGTGAACTCGCCCTCGATCTTGATGATCTGGTCGCCGGGCTGGATACCCGCGCGATACGCCGGGGTGTCCTCGATCGGCGAGACGACGGTCAGCACGCCGCTTCGATTGGTGATCTCGATGCCGAGGCCGCCGAAGCTGCCCTTCGTGTCGACCTGGAGCTCCTTGTAGAGCTCGGGCGTGAGGTAGGCGCTGTGCGGATCCAGGGATCCGAGCATGCCGTTCACCGCGCCTTCGAGAAGCTCCTTGGTGCCGACTTCCTCGACGTAGTTCTTCTGAACGATCGTCAGAATGCTGGTGAACGTCTCCAGCCGGTCGTAGGCATCACCGCCGACGGCGGAAACTCCCTGAACCGCCCTGCCACCAGAAAACAGCACTGCCATGATCAGGCCGAACGCCAACATTGTGAGCCACGCCCGACGGCGCGACTTTCGTACGCGTCCGGTCATCCTGCCCGCTTTCCTCGTCGCCGTACTTCGGGTTGCCTCATCTTCACCACTGTACCTGTAAGCGAGGGCATTGCCTACCGGAAGCCACGAAGTCGGCCGCAGGCGACGTCCGGAATTCTTGCGCTGTGCCTTAGCTTTTCGGGGCGCCTGCGACCCAGTCGAGGGGATCCACCGCGCGTCCTCGATGGCGGACCGAAAAGTACAAGAGACCGGTACCCGCTCGGGCGACCGTCTCTCCCGCATCGACTTCCTGGCCGACGCGGACGCGCGACGGGCCGATCTTCGCGTAGACGCTGTAGGTTCGACGTCCGTGGTCGATCACGACGACCGATCCGGAGCCCGGCAGCTGACCGGAGTATGCGACCCGTCCCGGGGCACTCGCCCGGACGGACTCGCCTCGGCGCGTGCGAAGCGCGACGCCGTTTCGAAAGCCTGCGGTTCCGGGTTTCCGACCCGCCTGCCCGTACCGAACGACCACCGTGCCCTGGACCGGAGCCTGACGGGGGCCGATCGCGGGGCCCAACAGCCGCGTAGAACGGAGCACCTCGCGAAGGCGGAGCCGTTCTTCCGCCAACGCCGCGCAGCGCTCTTCTGCCCCACCGAGCGCCACTAGATCCTCCGCTCGTTTCGCCGAGGCGATACGGAGCAGAACCTCGTCGTCGTGCGCCGAGGCGACGACGGCCTGCAGCTCCGTCGTGGCCAGACCCTTGCGCGCGACGTGCAGCGTCCGGCGGCAGACCGCGAGATCTCGCGACAGCGCGCGTAGGAGGACCGCATCCCGCGCGGGTCCTGGCTGCTGCGTTCGCGCCTCCAGATCGGGCGGTCCGAGCGCCGTCGCTCGAGGCGCGGGCACAAAGACGAGCAGGCAGGCAAACCCTGCCAGAACCGTCGCACGAGCCGCCTCCGCGACCACGCGACGGGCGGCGCCGAACGCGAGTCCCAACGTGCCGACGAGAAGCGCGACGACCGCCGCAAGCATCCACCATCCAGGAAAGGCTGCCTCGCCGGGACCGGCGAGGACGAGGAGCGCCGCCGCGGAGAACGACAGCAAAGCCCCCGCCAGGGCAACACCACCAACGACGAGTCCGAGCGGCCCCCATAGCCCTTCCGCCTCGGCACCGAGGAGAACGCGAACGCCAATCTCGTCACGGCATTCTCGTCCCGCGGCCTGCGTCGTCGTGATCGCCGCGGAAACAAACACGACGCAGCCCAGAAGAAGGAGGCCGCCGCCGGCCAGGCCTTCACGCAAGGCGTTGGTGGAAGTGAGCTTGGCGCGGTCCGCTGCGTTCAGATCGATCACGTCAACAACCCCGGCCGCCGCGCCCAGGAGCCCATCCGTCGACCCGGACCGGCCGACAGGGACCAGTACCTCGAACACCGCGAGGTGCTCCGGCCCGGTTTCCGGCGGCCCGGTCTGCGCGAGGATCTCTCCGGCGCGCCGTTCCGCGAGGATCTCAATACCCGACACGAGCGCGAGGTCGCCGCGCGCGGCTTCGGACTCGGCAGCCCGCACGACGACGTAGTATCGGGCTCCCTCCGGAATCCGTTTCGCGAGACTCTCCGCACGGGCGAGCAACATCGCGCCGACGCTCATGGCGCCGGCGGCGAGGAACGCGACCGCGAACAGCAAGCCGAGCGATCCGCGCAAGCGGCGAAGCGGCAACCTGCGTCCGTCGAAGTTCAATGGAGACTCCTCACGAGGCCTCCGACGCGGCGGCGCCGCTGGAGTCCCAGGCGACTCGTCCCTGTTCGAGGAACAGAACGCGGTGCTCGCCGAGACCAAGCAACCCGGGCTCCTGGCTGGCAACAATCACCGTCGCACCCTGCGCGGCCTGTTCCGCGAGCAGCCGACCGACCCGCTGCCGGCCGACCGGATCCAAGCCCGCGGCCGGCTCGTCCGCGATCAGCAGCTTCGAGTCGTCTCGCGCGAGGGCCCGCGCCAGGCAGACCAGCCGGCGCTCCCCCGCCGAGAGGGAGCCTGCGGAGCGATCGGCCAAACCGGCGATGCCCACCCGCGCCAACGCCTCGCCGGCGCGCTCGTGCACCTCACCAAGGAACGCTTCCTGGAGCTCGAGCGCCAGAGCCACGTTCTGGATCACACTGCGATCCTCGATCAACAGCGAGTGCTGAGGAACGATCGCCAACCGTCGCCGGTGGGCGGCGAGCACATCGCTCGCAGTGGGAGCGAGCGGAAGCCCGTCGACCGTGATCCATCCCCGCGTCGGCGCTTCCAAACCGCACATTAAACGCAAAAGAACGGATTTGCCGGCGCCCGCCGGGCCCGCGATCACCGCAGGTTCCCCGCCGAGCGAGAGCGTGACGTCAGCGAGAACTTCCCTCGCTCCGTACGCACGCGCCACGTGAAAGAAACGAACCATCGGTAGCCAGGTGCGGGCTCATACCGCCCGACCGCATACCAGAGCAACCTCCGTGGCCTCATCAATCCCACAAGCCCGATCCCGACAGCGCGTCGTACGAGTCGACCGGCCGCGCCGGGCTAGGTCAAGCGAGGGTTCGGGCACCCGACCGGCGCCGGGACCGATCTTGGGTCGGGTTTCTAATTCCCGTCGGGCCCGCGCACCCACCGACCTTCGTCGATCAGGGTGCGGAGGTCCTTCTCGATCTGGGGATCGGTCCAATCCCTCGGCCCGATGTACCGGGCAACCTGCTTGCCCTTGCGGTCGATGATGAACGTCTCGGGATAGCCCGTGATGCCGTACGCGCGACCGACCGAGCCCGTGGGATCGATCAGCACGGGGAACTCGATCTTCATCTCGTCCACGAACGCCTGGACCTTGCTGGCATCGTCATCCTCGCTCACCGCGATCATGACGAAGCCCTGCCCGTCCAGTCGCTTCGCGAGACGCTGCATGGCCGGCATTTCCTCGCGACAGGGTGGGCACCACGTGGTCCAGAGATTGAGGAACACGACCTTGCCTCGATGCTGCGTGAGCCGCATCGCCTGGCCCTTCAAGTCTTGGGCGACGAACTCGGGCGCGGTCTTCGGACCGCTACAACCCAAGACCGAAACGGTCAGCAACACGGCGACGGCGGGCGCCAGCGCCGCCGGCCGCCTCACCCACAACAGACCGATCGCTCCCGTCGCGATGGTCCCAAGCCCGATCCATTGCGCCTCGGTCAGATCGAGCCAGAGACGCGGCTCGATCCGGATGAACTCGACGAGGAAGCGCGCCACTCCGGTCAGCAGCAAATACGCGAAAAAGGGTGTGCCGTCCGCCTGTCGACTCGTGTCGCGCGATAGATGAAGGAGCCACAGGAAGATCCCGGAGTACATGAGACTCTCGTACACCGGCGCCGGCTGCACCAAGACACCCGGAGCGTAGTCCCATCCGAAGATCGCGCGCGTGTACGCCATGGCCCACGGCAGGTCCGAAACGTGGCCCCAGTCGCCGTCGCCGGAGAGCTGGCAGCCGACACGGCCGATGGCCTGGCCCAGCACCAGTCCGACCATCACGGAGTCCGCGACCGCGAGCCACGGAAGGCGCCGCAGAAGCACGTAGGCCGTGACGGAAAAGGCCCCGCCGATGAGCCCCCCGTACCAGACGAACCCCGCGCCGCTGAAGATGAAATCCAGGGGCGAGTCGAGGAACTGGCTCCAGTCGTTCGCCAGCGACAGGATGCGCGAGCCTATGATCCCGCCGATCGCCGCCCACCAAACGATGGACGATGCGTGCCGACGGTCCAGGCCACGGGCCTCGAGTTGGTTTCCGACCACGGCACCGCCCGCAAGAAAACCGAGGGCCAGCATCGCGCCGAAGCTGTAGAGCGCGACTGGCCCGAGTTGAAGCAGAACGGGAACCATCAGTTCGAACCCGAGCCTATCGGAACAGACGCCAACTCGAAAGAGCAGTCCCCCCGCAACCCCGCCGGCCCGCCCTCGAGACCCGAGTTGACGTCTGCGATCGGGGCGCGGGGCCCACTCCCGCGCCCGGCCGAGATCAGCAGAAGCTCCCGACCCGAGAGCCCTGCCTTGCGACACACCGGCGCCGGTGGGATACCGATCCCAATGGCACAAGCGGGATTCTGGGCGATCGAGTCGAACACCATTCGCTTCGGTCGCGACGGCAACTGGTACTCGGACGATGAGCCCATCGTAAACCCCCGGATCGCCCGGCTGTTCTCCCAACACGTGACCCGGGGCGACGACGGAGAATGGTGGCTCGTGATCGGCGACGAGCGCGCTCGCATCGTCGTGGACGACACGCCTTTCGTCATCCACCGGGTCGACGGATCCCCGACGGACGGCTTCTCGATCGAACTGAACGACGGAACGACCGAAGCCCTGCCTGCCGGCTCGCTCGAGGTCTCCGCGCAAGACGTCCTTTACTGCTCCGTGAAGGACGGCGCCTTTCGTGCCCGGTTCCTGCGCGCCGCACAGGCCGAATTGCTGAGTCACACGAAGGAAATCGACGGCGCCTTCGTACTCCCGCTTCCCGATGGGCAATCCGCCCGGCTCGCGGCCATCACCCTGGACTGAACCGATGCTCGTCGCCCTCGTCGAACCCGAGATCCCGCAGAACACGGGGTCCGTCGCACGCCTGTGCGCAGCCACGGGGACTCCTCTCCACCTGGTCGGCAAGCTCGGGTTCTCCCTCGAAGACCGCTACCTGAAGCGCGCGGGGCTCGACTACTGGCCGTTCGTCGATCTCCACGTCCACGATGCCTGGTCCGCCTTCTCCACCGAGACGGCGAACGTGCGACGTTTTGCCTTCAGCTCTCACGGGGAGTCGTCGTACACCCGGATCGCGTTTCAGGAAGACGACGTCCTCGTCTTCGGCGGTGAGAGCCGCGGATTGCCCGACGACGTGCGCCGTGAACTCGAGCCCCTCCACTGCATTCCGATGCCGGGCGAAGGGGTCCGTAGCCTGAACCTCGCCAACGCCGTTTCGATCGTCTTGTACGAGGGCCTGCGTCAGCTCGGGCGCGTCTGAGCCCAGTTCGCCCAGCCCTCCATCAAGCCCCACGCGATCGCCAGCGGGAACAACAGCCGCTCGTGGTACAGCGGCATGTCGCCGACGCCGAGGAGGAAGAACACGATGACCGTCGCGGCGAACCCACTTCCGACTCGACGAATCTGAGGATCGGATTGAGAGTACTGCACGGCGCGCCACGCGGTCGCGGCGAGCCGAGCGAAGAACCAGGCGCCGCAGACGCCGCCAACGAGTCCCGCACCGACCAGCACGTCCACGTACATGTTGTGCGAGTGGTAGAGCCAGAGTCGAGTTCCGAACATCTCCTCGTAGCGATCCGGGAAGAATGCCTCGAGGTTCTCCACGCCGTAGCCGACGCCGAACAACCAGTGCTCGGCGAAGAGCGTGAGCGAGGCGTGGATGATCCGCAGCCGCTGCCAATCGGCCTCGAATCGGCCGAGCGAGAGATAGCCGATGGTGCCGAAGACGATCGCCGCCGCCCCTAAGCCCAGCACGGCGACGCGCATGGGGTGTCGCCGCAGCCAACTCGCCAGCAGGACGGTCGCACTGCCGACGAACAAGCCGGCCAGCGAGAGGCGCGAGAACGTGAGCGCCGCACCCAGGACGACACACAGCAGGTAGAGCGGAGCCATCCGGCGCGCGCTCTTGTCGTCGAGGGTGCCGATGAAGATGGGCGCCAGAAGCGCGAAGAACCCACCCAGCGTATTCGGATGGGCGGTCACCATCGTGTTCCGGAGTGACTCGCGGAACTGCAAGATTTCCGGATTGCGGTAGATCTCGGCGCAGACGGTGAAGACCACCAGCGCCCCCAACCAGTGATAAAGCCAGCGTCGGCCGTCTGCCGAGTCCGCGATCGACCGAGCGCCGTAGAACAACCCGATGCTGAATCCGAACACGCGAACGTCCGCCCAGCGTCCCCCCTCGAGCGCCACCGACAACCAGATCGCCGCGAAGAAGAGCAGCATCGGGACCGTCAACGTCGAACGCGGCCGCGGCATCCCGCGCGCGCCCACCCAAACGCCGAGCACCATCAGGATCGCGATGTTCCGCGCGAAGCTCCGATACCCGAACGAGATGTCGAACGGCAGTTCGAACCGATTGAGGACGACCAGGGGCAGTTGCACACAGAGGAGCGCGAGCACGAGCGGCCGCCAGTACTCGAGGGCGATCCGCCGCGCCGATACCGCGATCGATCCGGCGCCCGGGCCGGGACCGGGGCGAAGGGGCGAGGTCTCTTCTGAAGGAACGTCCATCGGCGCGAGATCGCTGTGCCTGTTCGAGGCTCCACGGACGGGACGAACCCCACCGAAATAGCAACAGTCTCCCTTTAGCGTAGCAGCCGAGGGCTTAAAGGCCCGAGAAGTGGCGCGCCATCGCGCCGAGCATGCCGAGGCGATCTCCGACCGAGCCGGAGGCCCGGGCCGCGATCCGCCCGTAGTGCCGCAACTGGCGCAGGTCCGGCCGATCGATGCGGGCGAACTCCTCCGGGGCCCGCGCCGCCAGGTCCTCGAGATGCAGCCGCCGGATCAGATCCGCCAGCAACCGGTCCAGCGCCGCCTCTCGCTCCGCCTCGTACGCGCCGTCGAACTCCCGGCCGTACCAATGGTTCTCCCCGTGAATGCGGTAGCCGACGAGCGGAGCGGCCGAGTACGACTTTCGCGCCCCAGCGAGAGCCGAACCGAAGAGAAGGCAGTCGTCCGCCCGGGTCCGCCAATCCTCGGGCCTCGGAAGCGGTAGAAACCGCTCGAGAACAGCGCGCCGCATCGACAGCGTGGACGTTGGAGAGACCCACAGCTTCGCCAAGCTCCGCGTCAAGGCCAGAACGGCCGAGTAGCCGAGGTCGCGACCTTCCGGGAAGCGCTGCACCGCGCCCTCCTCCCGGCCGAACGTTCGGTAGGCCGAGACCACGAAATGACACGACAGCTGCCGGCGGTAGAGGTCCTCGATCGTCTCGAGGTAGGTCGGCTCGTAGACGTCGTCGGCGTCGAGGAAGAAGATCAAATCCCCGTTAGAGGCCTCGAGCCCGCTGTGAAAGCACGACAGCTGCCCCCCGTTTTCCTGCTCGACCACCCGCACACGGCTGTCGCCAGCGAACTCCGAGCGGAGTCTCTCCCGCGAGTCGTCGGTCGAACCGTCGTCGACGACGATGATCTCAGCGAACGACCGGGTCTGTTCCAGAGCGCTGCGGACCGCCGCCACGACGTACGGCGCGTAGTTGAAGTTGTTGATGAGACAACTCGCGCGGTGTTCGAGTCCGGAGTCGACCGGCTCCATCCAGAGCGCGGTCGCCGCGGGCTCAGCCCCGGGAGCCGCAGCCGCCACTCGCGCAGCCTGTCCCACAGCCGCCGGCGAGCGGATCCCAGGTCTCATACCCCACCTCGGAGAGTTCCTGTTCATCGACCCAGTCGACGCGCCGAAGCGGACCATCGCAATGCACGCAGGCAAAGCGCTCCGGGCTTTCCGGCAGGACATAGCCGAGCACTTCGCGCTCGCACGCCGGGCATGGCCCCACGGGCAGGCTCGCCGCGTCGGAGAGCCGGCTCACGGCCCGCCGCCCGGTGTGTGCTTCGGTTTCGGACATCGCAGTTGCCTTCATAGCGCGACCGGCACGCGGAGCGAAAGGGGCCCTGCCCGCTTCGCGCTCAGTGGACGCACGACTGTGGACCGGGGAGCAGGACCTTCTGGAACAGGAGCGTGCGGGGCAGCGCCTCCAGGAAGGCACGGCCCTCGGGGTTTCGGCTGAGGCGGGTGAGCCCGTGCTCGCGGCCCTGGTACCGGATCCACACGTCGACGTCCTGGCCGTGGACCAGGTGGTAGTAGACCCGGCGGCGGAACTCGTACGGCGGGAAGCTCGCGAGGAGCAACTCTCGGTCCGGATCCGTCGGCTGCCCGCCCTCGCGGTGGATCTCCAGCGCCGTCACCTCGATGAACGGATCCTCATCGACAAGACGAAGCCACTGCGGGACGACATAGCTGTTCCACCGAACGCCGTCCGCACGGAGGTTGCTCAGCATCGAAAAACTGAAATGGTACTTGTAGCCGAAATACGGTGTGAGCCCGTCGACGACTCCGATTACCGCGACCGCGACGAGAAGGATCCGAACCCCCCGCGAACGCGGACCGTCCAAACCCACCGCGGACCGGAAACCGCCCAACCGCCGACCACGCAAATCGCGCACGAGCTCACTTGCAACGCAGACCGCCAGAAACGCGACCACGACCGCGTAGAACGCGAACTGCCCCCAGGGATACTCCGGCGGGCCGGCGTACGTCCGGGCCATGTACGCAACCAGAGCCACCGACGAGGCGGCGAACGCAATGGGCCACCGACGAGGCACCCGATAAAACGACTCCGCCGTCGTTCCCCGAACGAACGAAAACGCGGCGGCGATGCTCACCGCCGTGAAACCGGTCGGCCCGACCACTGCGAGGCCGAATAGAAAACCGAGAGTGAGCAGAAGTCCGAGGGGCCAGTAGACCACAGCGAGGAGCGCCGTGCCGCCCTCCAACGCGACCACCACCGGCGGGTCGAGAAACCCGGCCAACTCGGCGACCGGCGTGTCCCACCACTGCGGGAGCATCTGGTTCAGAACCGCCGCGCACGACAAGGCCGGATCGAAGAAGTCCTGGTTCATCTTGTGCAACGCCGCGAAACCCATCTCCACGACGAACGCGATCCGGTAGAGAGCGAGAAGCCCCCGCGTCAACTCCGCGGGGTCCGGCTTCCCGCGCGACGCGACCGCCCACAGAACGATCGACCCGACTGGCAAGGCCATGAAGAGCGGCAGCTCCGCGCCAGGGAAGTTCAGAAGCTGGCTCGTTCCCGAGGCCGTGATCCACAGGAGACTCGACGTGACGAGGCCCGTAGCGAGAAGGAGCACCGGCCGCGCGCCGAACAGAACGAGCAGGAGCGAGCACGCCGTCAGTCCGTGAATGACCCACGGTGCGTACGTGAACCACTCCGACCAGGACATCGGGCCCCCGAGGACCCACAGCTGCTGCAATCCCGCCCACCCATAGAGGCGCCATACGAGCGTGACCCGCCAATCGGGAATGGGCCGAAGGAACGACATGAGCGACTTCAGGAGTCGACGTCGGCCGGCGGGGCGCAGGTCCCCAGGGCGGCGAACGGGTCGCCCTCTGCAACCTCGCTCTCCGTCCGGATACGCGCGAGCGCGCCGGCGACGTCGCCATCCTCCTCGTCGAGAACGCACTGAAAGCGTTCGAGGTGCGACAGGTACGCGTAGCTCGCGAGGAGGACGGCGTTGTTGATCTCCTTCGAGGATCCGAACTCCGCAAAGATCTCGCTGCGCGCGGCGAGAACCTCTTGCTCCGTACGTTCGCCCGCCGCACCCTCACGGTAGAGCGCGCGCAGCCGCTCGATCGAGTCGCCCCATCGCTCGGACCGCGCGATCTGTTTTCGCCACGCGTCGCGCGCCTCCGTCGCCCGCTCGGACTCGTTGCCGTCGAGGGCCGTGAAGAACGACGCCGCACCCGTGCTCCCGACGAACGTCGCGAACGATTCGTTGAACGTCGTCTGCCCGGGCAAATAGGTCGTGCGATGCAGGAGCTCGTGGATCACGAGCCGGACGAGCGCAACCGGCTCCGATTCGAGCCACGTCGACAAAACCGGATCGTCGAACCAACCCAGCGTGCTGAACGCCGCCGACTGTCGAACGTACGTGTCGTAACCCTGCTCCCGCAGTTCGACGGCCTCTGCATCAGCATCCTCGCGGTGGAAGAAGCCCTTGTACGCCACGTCCCCCACGATCGGGAACCACCAGGTGTAAGACCGGAGTCGCATGCGCTCCGAGGCCGAGACCACCCACAACAGGGCGCCCGGCGGCACCTCCGCAAGCGAACCGTACGCGCCTCCGACGTCCATCCCGAGGCTCTCCTCGGCAAAAACACGCGCGTCGGAGACCAACTCCAGCTGCGCCCGCTCCTCCGGAGTGATCGCGTCGGCGGCGAGAAGGTCCTCGATGGGCTCGCGGCTCCACAAGATTCGTGTTTCCTCGTAGGCCGCCCGCAACACGTAGGACGGTGAGCACCCACCGCAGCCGACGGCCGAGACCAGGAGCGCCCCGAGCACCACGGCGAGCGGGGTCCTTTGCGTCTTAGGCCGAGACATCACCCACCGGCGATTCGGTAGAGCGGGCGCGCGCGCCGGCGTACTGCAACTCGTAGAGTCGAGCGTAAATCTCACCGCGCTCGAGCAACTCTGCGTGGGTCCCCACTTCGCGGACCTCACCCTTGTGCAACACCACGATCCGGTCCGCCCGCTCGACCGTCGAGAGTCGGTGCGCGATCACGATTGCCGTCCGTCCTTCCAGCAGGTGCTCGAGCGCTTCCTGAATCCGCTGCTCGGTCTCGGTATCGACACTCGAGGTCGCCTCATCCATGACGAGGATGCGCGGGTCGTAGGCGAGAGCTCGCGCCATGGCGAGGAGCTGGCGTTGCCCGGCCGAAAGGTTGTTGCCGCGCTCTCGGATGGGCTCATTCATGCCGCGCGGGAGCGATTCGACGAACTCCCCGAGGTTCGCCGCACGCACGGTGCGCCAGAGATCGTCCTCGGTCACGCCGTCTCGACCGAGCGCGACGTTGCTGGCGACGGTCCCGGTGAAGAGGAAGGCGTCCTGGAGTACGATGCCGACTTCCTTGCGCAAGCCGCCGAGGTCCCACTCCCGCACGTCGCGGCCCGAAACCCGCACGGCTCCGCGTCCCACCTCGAAGCTCCGCCCGAGGAGCTTCGTGAGGGTCGTCTTGCCGGATCCCGTCGCGCCGACGATCGCAACCGTCTCCCCGGGGCTTACCGAGAGACTCACGTCCCGTAGGACCCAGTCCTCGCCATTGTACGCGAACCACACGTTGTCAAAGACGACCGCGCCCGCCTCGTGCGGCGAGACGGGCTCGACGTCCGCGGGTGTGGTCTCGGTCTCGGTCTCGGTATCCAGGAGCTGGAAGATCCGCTCGGCTGCCGTCATCGCGGACTGGAGGACCGCGTATTTGGCCGAGAAGTCCCGGATCGGGATGAAGAACTTCTGCATGTACTCGATGAACGCGACGAGCGTCCCGAACGCGATCACTCCGGCGAGGATCTGGCCCGAGCCGTACCAAACCACGATCGCCATCGAGACCGAGCTCACGGCTTCTACGATCGAGAACAACGACGCTTCGTAGATGTTCGACAGGTGATTCGCGTCACGGTGCGCACCGTTGTGCGCAGCGAACTCGTCGTAGCTCTCCTTTTCGTGCGCGAAGAGCTGAATGATCGACATGCCGGAGATCGCTTCCTGCAAGAAGCTATTGATCCGGGCGATCCGTTCTCGAATCGTGCGGTAGGTGACCCGCGCACGCTTGCGGAAGAAATTGATCGCGAGTAGCAAAATCGGCACGACAGTCAGCGTCGCGAGAGCGAGCCGCCAATCCAGCCAGAGCAGGAGTGCAACGATCCCGCTCAGCGTGAGGAGATCCATGAAGATCGTCATCGCGCCGGTCGCGAAAGCCTCGTTCAGGACGTCGACATCGGTTGTCACGCGCGTCACGAGCCGACCGACGGGATTGCGATCGAAGAAGGCCTGCGGCAACCGCTCCATGTGATCGAAGAGCTCGCGCCGAAGGTCGGCCAGACTCCGCTGCGCCACCGACATCGTGAGGTAGTACTGCAGGTAGAGCGCCGCGAACTCGCCGAGGACGGCCGCGAAGAAGATGGCCGCGACCCCGGACAGGCCGGCGACGTCTCCGGTCTCCACGTACCGATCGATTCCGATCTTGAGCAGGTAGGGCTGCAGCAGCATCAGGGCCGAAGCGACCGGCAGAACGGTGAGGAGGGCCCAGAAGATCACCCGATACGGACGGACGTAGTGCCAGAGCCGCCAGAGCAGCTCGGAGTCGGCCACGCGCTCGAGATTGTCCTCGGCGTGAATGCTCGGCCCATTCCCACCAGCGCCGGCCACCTTCGACTTCTGCTCGGGAGCGCTCAAATCGCCTCCAGCTCTTCGCTCAACCGCTGACGGCGGAACAGATCGGAGTAGAGTCCGTCCTGCTCGAGCAGGGTCGCATGGTCGCCGCGAGCGATGATCCGCCCCTCGTCGAGCACGAGAATCAGGTCGGCATCCTGCACGGTCGACAACCGATGGGCGACGATGAGGCACGTTCGACCGCGGCGGCGCTGCTCTAGCGCCGCGAGGATTCGTTCTTCGGTGTGCGTGTCCACACTGGAGAGCGAATCGTCCAGAAGCAGAATCGGCGAGTCGATGAGGAGCGCACGAGCCAACGTCACCCGCTGCTTCTGTCCCCCGGAAAGCGTGATGCCGCGCTCTCCGACCATGGTTTCGTAACCGCGCGGGAAGCTCTCGAGATCCTGTGCGACGGCGGCCCAATCCGCGGCAGCGCGGATGCGACGCTCCCCGTCCTCGCCGTCGCGACCGAGCTCGGGGATTCCGAACGCGATGTTGCCGCGAATCGAGGTAGAGAAAAGGAAGGGCTCCTGCGGTACGGTGCTAATCGAACGCCGCAACTCCGACAGGTCATAGTCGCGCACATCCCTACCGTCGATGCGCACTTCGCCCTGGGACGCCTCGAACAAGCGAGGCAGCAACCGGAGCAACGAGGTCTTCCCGGACCCCGCTCGACCGACGAGCGCCACGGTCGCTCCGGCTGGAATCCGAACGTCGATGTCATGCAGAACCGGCGCGCCCGGCGCGTCCGGGTACGCGAACGTCACCCCGCGGAGCTCAATCTCGCCCGACTCGATCCGCGGTGCCGGTTCCACCGCATGCCGTGCCGGATCCGCAATCGACGGAGGCTCGTTGAGGACCGCCTGCAACCGCTGCATACCGGCCCGGCCGCGCTGGACCATGGCGAACATCCACCCCAGAGCCATCGTCGGCCACGCGAGCGCGTTCAGGTAGCCGATGAACGCGACGAGATCGCCGATCGTCAGGTGCCCTTGCGCTACCCGCGTCCCGCCCATCCAGAGGACGACCAGAATGCCGAGCGCGCTGACCACCCGCATCGTCGGGCCGATGATCCCGCGTACCCGGGCCAGCTTCAGGCTCGCTTCGCGAAGCCGGTCGTTCTGCTTCCCGAACCTCTGCGCCTCCACGTCTTCGAGCGTGTACGACTTTACGACGTGGATGCCGCTCACGTTCTCCTGGATCGTGGCACTCATCTCCGCGAGACCTTCTTGTACGCGGAGCGTACCCTCCATGAGCCGCCCGCCGTTGTGCCTCATGACGAGGATCACCAGCGGGTACGGCGCGAGCGCAGCGAGGGTCAGCCACGGGTCGATCGCCGCCATGATCGTGATGCCGTAGGCGTAGTAGATCGGGGTATTGAGGAGGTTCAGCACCGCGGGTCCGAGCATGAGCCGCACGGCCCCGATGTCGTTCACGAGCCGCGACATGAGATCGCCGGTGGTCTGGCGGTGATAGTAGTCGAGCGGCAGCTTCTCGAGATGGGCGAACAGGTCGTTTCGCAGGTCGTACTCGACGTCGCGCGCGACGTTGAAGATCAGAAACCTCGAACAGGCCCGTGCGAGCGCCTGAACGAGCGCGATCGCGACGATGAGCAGAGCGTAGTCGCTCACATCTGCGCTGGTCAGGCCGGGGAAGCACGGCTCGCTACCGGCCATACCAGTGGGCGCCGCCCCGTCGGGCGCATCCGCAGCGCGCCCCGGGAGGCCGGCCGCCATCGCGTCGACCGCGCATTTCAGCACCAGCGGCACGCTCATCGCGAGCGATGCGGTCACCACGAGGCACAGGCACCCGGCAACGAAGCGAGCCCGATAGCGGCCCAAATAGCCGAAGAGGCGGCCCATCCCCGGGGTTGTAGCCGCTGGAGAGCGAATTCTGGAATCGAGTGCTTCGCGCCTCTTTGCGCCGTCTACGCGGGGGCTTTCGCCGCGGCCTTGCCCAACCGGCGCGAACCGGCGAGATTCACGGTTCCGTGAGTAATCCCTACCTCGACCCCCCTTCCCCGTCCGGAGCGGCCGCCGCCCCAGCGACGTGCCTCCTGTGCGGCGGCGACAGCTACACGACGGTCTTCCACAAGATGGGCTACGACTTCGTCCGCTGCGGGAGTTGCTCGCTGATCCGCCTCGACCCGATCCCGGACGAGAAGGCCCTGGCCGAGGTCTACGAAAGCTCCTACGACGGCGGCGCCTACGCGACCTTCGGGGCCGAGTACGACATCCGCCTCGCCCACGCCGAAGCCCGCGTGAAGATCGTTGCGCCCCATGCTCCGGAAGGCCCCTGGCTCGACGTGGGGTGCTCGACCGGTGCCTTCCTCGACGCCGTCTCTCGCCGAGAGATCGACATCGACGGGATCGACGTCTCCGCGTCGGCCGTCGAGGTGGCCCAAAAGAGAGGGTTCTCCGCCTTCCACGCGGCGGCTGAGACCTTCCAGCCGGAACGCCGTTACTCGTACATCACCGGGTTCGACGTCCTCGAGCACGTCGTCGACCCCGGCGCCTTCCTCGATCGGCTGCACGGCTGGCTCGCGCCCGGGGGCCGGATTGCGCTCACCGTGCCCGACATCAAGAGCGTGCATGCCCGGGTGATGGGTCGACACTGGTACTACTACTGCCCACCGCTCCACATCACGTACTTCAATCGGGAGACCGCAACGAAGCTGATGGAGAACCACCAGTTCTGGCCGATCGCGATCGCGAATGCTCCGAAGGTGATGACGATCGACTACATCACGAGCCAGCTCGAGTACTTCAATCCGTGGATCCACCGCGCGGTCGCCGTCGCGGCGCGGCTCGTGCCTTCCTCGCTCCGGCAGCGAGAACTCCCCATTCCGACCGGCGAGATCCTCCTCGTCGCCTCGGCCTGACCGCGGCGAACGCCCACGCAGACCATGCCTGCCTCGACGGCGCGACCGAACCGCCTCAGACGCACCGGCCAGATTCTCGCGGTGATCCTCCTGGCCGGCGGGCTCTTCTTCGCGCTGGGCGAGGTCCTGGCCCGCTCACTCAACCTGGTAGACCGACTGAACGGCTTTCCCCGCCAGCTCTACGAAACGACCGACGACGACGCACTGCCCTACGTTCTTCATGCCTCGCTCGACACGACGGCTCGCGGCGAACGAGTGATCATCGACGAGAACCGCATGCGAGTCTCGGGGACCGAGGCGGCGAAACCCAACGCTCGTCGCATCCTCGTGCTCGGTGACTCCGTCGCGTTCGGCTACCGCCTGCCCTTCGATGCGACCCTCGGCGCGAAACTCGAAACGGAAATGGAAACGCGCAGCGGGAAACCGCATCACGTGCTGAACGCCGGCGTCGAGGGCTACAACACCCAGAACCAGCTCGCCTGGCTCCGCACCTACGGCCTTGCATTCGAACCCGACGCCGTCGTCGTGGTCTTCAACTTGAACGACTACGACTACGGACCGGTCATGGGCCCCAACGGCGTCCTCACGACCAATCGCAGCGAACGCGTTTCCACCTGGTCTCTGGCGAACCTTTCGGACTTCTACGTCCTCCTTCGATGGCTGGCCAAACTCGGAAGCAGCCGGCTCCTCGCGCCTGCCCCCGAGCCGTCCGAAGCTCCCGTCGAGGATGAACAGGGCTTCCTCAAGTTCGATCGCTTCATCTCGATCCTCCGCAAGCGCTACTACGAGAAGCCGGACGACGAGCGGTGGGAACAGATGGTCGAAGCGCTGGGCGGCCTGCGCGACGAGACGGCCGGCCGCGACATCCCTTTGCTCATCGCAATCCTTCCGGACGGCGACCAGATCGGCGTGTCCGAGCCCAACCTCATTCCTCAGGAACGGCTGGCACAGATCTGTGACCAGGAGCGCCTCGACTGCCTCGACCTTCGGCCCTTGTTCGACGCCCATGCCGACGAGAGGCCGCTCTTCCTCGACATCATGCACCCCAACGCAAAGGGACACACGATCGTCGCGGGCGCCGTCGCGGATCGACTCGCCGGGGCGCCCGAATGACGCTCACGACGACGCGGTACACGGCCGTGTGGGCGGCGGGCGGCTACGCCCTGCTCGTCGCTTTCCTCGCCTGGACGCTCCCGACACAGCTCGGCAGCGCCGTCGTCGATCCACTCGCGTTCTCCGAGCCGGGCGCCATCTGGACCCGCAGCGACGTCGACCTCCTGATGTGGATTCTCGGGTGGACAGCACATGCGCTGATCGAGCAGCCGCTCGAACTGTTCCAGGGCAACATCTTCCATCCGGCACCGGACGCGCTCGCGTCGTCCGAACACCTTCTGGGACTCCTCCCCGTGAGTGGTCCGACGTTCTGGATCTCCGGCAACGCGGTGCTCACCTATAACCTGACGACGCTCGCGGTGGTGTGGGCCGCCGCGTTCACCACGTTCCTGCTCGTGCGTGCATGGTCGGGCCTTGCGACGGCAGGCTTCCTCGCGGGTGCACTCTTCGCTCTCGGCGGCGATATCCCCTTGTCGTTTCTTCGGCTGCACTCGTCGGCACTGCACCTCTACCCGCTCGTGCTGCTCCTCGCGTGGCGTGCCGCCGAAGCGCCGCGCGTCCCGACTCTGATCGCGCTCACCGTCATTGCCGCGATTCAGGCCTTGTCGGGCATCTACGTCGCCTTCGGACTCGGAGCCCTCTGCGCTGCCGCGCTCCCGACGATCGTGAGGCACGCACGACGCAACGGCCACAGCGGGATCGCACCGGTCGCCGCACTCGCGCTCGGCGCCGCTCCGCTCGGACTCGTCGCCAGCGCGTACCTCCGCGTGCAAGCGCGGGGCCTGTTGCCCGACCCGGCGGAGTCTTTGGCGGTCGTGACGCGCGCGTCCAGCTCGGCCGCGACCCTGCTCGGGCGAATCGCAGAAGAGCTCACGGTCGCCGGGGTCGTGCTTGCGGTCTTGGGCGGATTCTTCCGCCGGGCTCCCGTCGGCGCCCGAGCTTGCCTGTTCTCCGTCGCCGGGGTCGGGTTCGTACTCGCCCTGGGAACCCGTGCCACGCTCCCCGGCTCGGAGCTGCCGAGTGTTTACGAGATCCTCATGCGGGTCGTCCCGGGCTTCGCGGGCATGCGCGCACCGGGGCGGTTCCTCTACCTGACGCAGCTGGCGCTGGCGGCACTCGCCGGGCTCGGCGCGGCGGGCCTGGTCGAGGCCTGTACCGCGCGATGGAACGAGACGGGTCGCAGAGCGACACTGGCCCTGATTCTCATCCTGGCTATCGCCCTCGTTCCAGCCCGCGCGGAACGCTGGCCCCTACCCCTGTCCGCCGATCCGCTCGCCGGCATCTACGTGGGAAGCCACCGATGGCTCGCAAGCCACGGGACCCCGGGCCCGGTACTCGACCTACCGGCGCGAACCTCCCCGCTGGATGGCCGCGCGCTGTTGTCGACCGGCCGCGCCATGGTCGGCTCCACATTGCATTGGTTCCCGCTCATCAACGGCTACTCGGGGCACCCGCCCGCCAGCCAAACACTCGCCATGGTTCTGGCGCAGCGTCTTCCGGAACCACAGGCGCTGGCCGACCTCTGCCGCCTTACTCAGCTTCGGTGGATCGTCGTCCACCACGGGCTCATGCCCGGGCGCGAAGCCGCGTGGGAGCGCGCGGAAGGCTCACTCCCGATCACTCTCGCGGTGCGGCGAGGACGCGATGCCATCTACGAAGTGCAGTGCCCGCCTGGGGCCGAGGCCGCCGGCGAGGCACCTGCGGCCCTGCCCAGTTCGGCCCGGCAGGCACGACTGGACTTCGCCGTCCCTGACGCCGGGCCCAGCGAACTCGTACGGATCTGGACCGATGTGACCAACGTGAGTAACCGTCGCTGGTCCGGCGTTCATCCACTCGGTGAGGGCGTCGTTGCGACCCAGATCCGCTGGCACGATGTCGAATCCGGCGTTCTCGTTTCCGAGACGCCGCTCTCCCCCCTCGGTTGGGATCTCGAACCGGGAGAACGAGGGACCGTACTCTTCGAAACTTTGTCCCCGCCCCCCGGCGAGTACACTCTCGAACTCGTGGTCCGCCAACCGGGCGAGCCTCCGTTCACGATTCACGGACCGAGCGCACGACGCCCCGTCCGAATTCCCCCAGGCGCCGACGGTGATCAGACGACCGGAACGGGAACGCGACGGAAGGCGGCGATTCCGACCAGATAGATCACGAGGCCCATCAGCATCACGGCGTTGAAGCCAAACGTCATGCTGAGGAGCGTGGCCAGGACCGAGGCCATCACCGAGAAGAAGCCGTTGATGGCCCAGCACCAGGCGACATACTGGTCGCCGTACTTCGTCGTCTGCGCGACCGACCCGAGGCCGAGGGGCATGAACGCGCCGAGGCAAAGTCCGAGCGGCGCGAGACAGACCACGGTGAACGCGACCCGCGCGCCGAAGCTCCAGCCCATCCCAACATCCACCGCCCACGGCAGTACGAGCTCGTATAAGCCGATGAGCGCGACAAGGGCCACGACCAGAACGGTGAAGGCCTCATTTCGTCTCGTCGCGTAGCGCTCGCTCAACAGACTGCCGACGCCCGTCGAAACGAGGAGCGAGAAAAGCGTGACCGTGAGCGAGTACGTCGGATACCCGAGGAAGAGCGTGAGTCGTTGGATCAGACACACCTCGAGGAACATGAACCCGAGGCCCAGACACGCGAAGTAGACACCCGCGTTCCACTTGTAGGGCATCTCACCCCAGACGCCGCGCAACACGACGAGCGGCAGTAGGAGGAAGATCGCAGCAAACAACATCGCGATCAGGAGGAACACGACGAGCAACCGCTCACCGACACCCTCTTCCACGTTCCACGCCTTGGCGTCCTCCCCCCCGAACAGCGCGTCGGGGAAACCGACGAAGTGCCAGAAGAACGGAGAATCGTCCGTGATGGGGTGCACCTTGTAGGTGTGGCTCGCGTAGAAGTTCTCGAGCTCTTCCGGACCGGCAACCACAGCGGTCGTGATCTGCGTGCCGGGCTGAGGATCGTTCCAGACGAAGCTCACGCGCGCGCCTTCGACGCGACCCGTCGACGCGCGGAACGTCTCGATGTCCGCCTCGGTGAACGGGGACTTCTTCACGACGATCGTAGCGGTCTCGAGCCGTCCGAATCCGGGCGAGACGCTCACCATCACGTGACGATCGAAATCCGCAATGCCCAACTCCGCGAGGGCGCGGCGCGCGGTACCGAGGTAACGGACCACGCGATTCGGCTTGGTGTCGAATCCGATCTCGCCGAACTGCGCGCACAGGATCCCGTCGTCGGTCAGGTGCTCGACGGCCTCCTGGATCATCTCCTGCGTGTAGAGGTAGCTCTCCGAGAGTACGAAGGCGCCCGAGGTCGCCGAGTTCATCGCGGCATAGCTGTCCGGGGCAACGAGCCAGATGAGATCAAACGTCTCTCCGGAGCCCTTCAGGAACGCACGGCCCTCGGCGTTGACGACCGTGACCTTCTCGTTCTCGGTGAGATGCCCAGTGAAGTCGGCGAAGTGATCTTCAAGGAGCGAAACGGTCACCGGGTTCAACTCGATGCCCGTGATCTTGCTCGCACCGAAGTGCAGCGACGCCAGAATCTCGTTGCCGCCCGCCGAACCGACGATCGCGACAGTCGGCTCGGGTTCGAGCAGACGGAACGGGTGGGCGCGATCCATCGTGTCGTAGCGTCCGAGGGAACCGAGGTCGCCATCCCAGGAGGTCATGGACGAGCCCAACGTTCCATCGTGATAGAGCAGATGAAGCGGCGGATCGCCGAACGAAGGCACCACGTCCACGCGGAAGACAGGGCTCCATCGCGTGAACGAGCTGCCGGTCGCCTCGCCACCCTTCACGCGATCGCGAATCGGATCCGGAAGGACACCCGGCGCAAGCACGCCGATCAGAAGGACGACGGCCGCAGCCGCGCCCACCTTGCCCCACGGGCCCGGCACCTCGGGCATGAGACGCGCGCCGGCGAGCGCGAACACGAAGCCCGCAAGAAAGACGGTCCCCGGAGGCGTGATCCAGCTCAGCGCGGGAATGACGATGGCCGCGCCGAGAGCGGCGCCGATCAAGTCGGCAAAGTACAGCCGTCCGATGCGTTCCGTGTGCGCGGCAAAGATCGTCGACAGCGCGATGCCCGCGGCGAGAAACGGAATGAACAGGACGAAAAGGACGAGCGAGAGCTTCGTAAACGTCCACAGCGGTCCGGCGACCATCCCGTGCGCCAGACTCATCATCATCCGGAAGAGATGAAGTGGAACCAGCGCGACGAGGAAGTAGCTCGCGATCACCGAGACCGCGGCGACGACCATGCTGAGCAGGATCACCCGCTCCGTCGGCATCTTTCGAAGACGCTCGAAGACTGCGACGAACACCCCGCCGGCGCCGAGTCCTAGCAGCGAAATTCCGATGATGAGGTAGGTGAAGTAGTAGACGAGCTTGTACGAGAAAACTCGCGTGTAGCTCACCTCGAGCAGGATCACTGCGAGCGCGATGAGGAAGGTTTCAGGATAGAACCGGCGCATGGCGAATCCGCGTGACTACCCGCCCGCCTGTTTCTTGTCTACAGCAGGATTCGCCGGAGCTAGGGAAGGCACGCGGCGCGGCGTCGCGAGGAAGTCGTACGCGGCCGCTCTCACCTCGGCGTTGTCTATGAGGTTGTGCCCAAGCGAAGGCCAATGCCGGCGCTCGCTCCGCGGCCCTCGGATACGGCCCGGAGGCTCTCCGTGCAGGTCGTACGCATCCCCGAGCCGCGCCTGAAGCAGCGAGAAGAGGACCCCGTCTTCGCCGGCCGTGAGGAGCAAAGCCGGCGCGTGACTTACGGCGCCGGTCCGAACGCGCGACGGCCCGAGCGGTTCGGCATCCGCCAGGACGAGGCCGAAGGGTAGATCGAACAGGAACGCCATCCGGGCGAAGTACGGATCTATCCAGCAGACTCCGGGCCCAGAGCACACCCGGCTGTCAAAGCAGCTCTCGCCGTCTTGTGGCCCACCAACGCAGGTCAGCACCGGCGCATCCAGGTAGTTCGGGAAGTGCATCATCAACCAGCCTGCGAGATCGCCCGCCGCCGCCACGAACACGGCCGGACCGAGCGACGGCCACAACGACCGGACCGTGATGCCGACGAGACTTCCAAGGGAGTACCCGAGGTACCGGAGGTCGGAGGGCCTGTAGGTCGTCCCGTCCTCGAGGGCGAATCCACACGCCGTCGCGGAGTGGATCGCAGCCAGCACGTCGACGACCGACTGTCGGTAGTTCACGCCCAGCCGGACCGGGTCGAGCACACCGAGGAACTCCTTTTCAGCCGCGCCGCGCTCCCCGTGGTCGGGGTATTCGACGGCAAGCACGGCGAGGCCGCGCGCGAGCAAGGCCGCGCCGTGTACAGACAGGAAATCCGCGGCGGTGCCACTATGCCCGTGCACGGCGACGACGAGAGGCGTGGCAGGCCCGACCTCCGGCGGTAGCGCCAAGAGGTACGGGAGGGCCATGTCCGTCGCGTCAACGACGCCGACCTCCACCCTTCGGCCGTCGCTCTCGCGTCCGATCTCGAGCGACGGGTACGTCCCCTCCAGGACCAGCGCGGGAGAAGGAAGGATGCCCGCGCGAGAGCGCGCCGGCGCGGACACGCACGGCTCGGAAGTGAGGCGATCGACGTATCCGCCCAGGCTCGAGCGCAAGTCCAACACCGGGAGAACGACCACTGTTTCCTCGGCGGGCGCATCGTGGGCGGGAACGAACGTCGCCACGATCCGCTCGAGATCCGCGGAAGAAAGAGGCGCCGGCAAACGCACCTGGACCCCCGCGACCGGACTCGTACCCGTTCGGCCACGGATGTCCTGCTCGAGCTGCTTCGCAAGAGCGATCGCCCTCTCGTGATCCATCTCACTGGGGTCGTCGCGCATGCCAAAGACGACCGGGCCCGAGAAGCTCCCGGCCGGAACTTCCAGCCCGGCCTCTCCCATTTTCGGAACGACGGTCTCCCGCAGCGCCGCGAGCTCCGTCGGCTCCAGCCCCTCGACCACCAGCGCCCAGCGCCGGCCGGGGCGAAGTGCCCGAAGAGGCCGGATCCGCAAGGTTCGCCCGTCGCCGTGAACGAGAACCTGGCTCGCCACTCGCCCGGGCGGCGCAAGTCGTCCGGGGTCCCCGGCTTCGATGACGGAGCGGGCCGCTGTGAGCCGCAACGCGGCATCGGCGACGCCCCACGCCACGAACCAGCCAACCCCGCGACGCCGCGGGTCGGTCGGCTCAGCGGCCCACAGTTCGCCATAGACGTCGCCAAGGGCTGTCGCACACCGCCTGAGCGCCGTCGCGTCGCCCGCATCGATCCGATCCTGAATCGCGGCACAGGCGGAGAGACCAGCTACGTGGGCCCCGGTCACTCCTATGCTGGGACCGATGTCGCGAACGGAGTCCGCGACCTCCTCGACTCGGGCCGCGAGCCCGGCCGACGTGGTCTGGAGCGGCACGTACCGCGCATACGCCAGCTCGCTCGCTTGGATCAGCCCGACTCCCACGAGGAGCACCCAGAACCGAAAATGGCCCGCCCCGGACACAGGTCATGTGTCCTAGCCGCTTCTCTGATCATTGCAAAGAGGCGGACCGGCGTGTCAGCATCGGCGGATACACCGATTTTCCGCCGCGAGGCCCACTCCGGGCATCGCCCCATCACACCCATTTCGGACCCGCCCGCACCCATGCACCCCGCCAAGCGCAGCCGCAGCCTTCTGATCATTCCCGCGTTGAACGAGGAAGCGTCGATCGGCCGAGTCATCGATGGCGTACGCGCCACCGGGCTCGACATCGACATTCTCGTGATCGACGACGGGTCGCGCGACCGAACCGCCGCGATCGTCACCGAGCACGGCGGCCTGGTCGTCTCTCATCCGTTCAATCTCGGGTACGGAGCCGCCATCCAGACGGGCTACAAGTTCGCCGTCCGCCACGGCTACGCGGAGCTCGTGCAGATGGACGCTGACGGCCAACACGATCCCGCCTACGTCCCGAGCCTCCTCAGCCCGATCCGCGCGGACGACTTCGACATCGTGATCGGGTCGCGGTTCGTACAGGAGTCCGGGTACGAGATGGGATCCGCTCGCTCCGCGGGGCGCGTGTTCTTCCAGCGGGTCCTCGCCTTCTTCGGCGGGCCGCACATCGCCGACCCGACGTCGGGCCTGCAAGCGCTCTCGCGAAAAGCCTTCGAGTTCTGCTGCTCGGACTTCTATCCGTCGGACTTCCCCGACATCGACGTCCTGCTCCTCCTCGACCGCCAGGGGTTCCGCATTCGCGAGGTCCCCGTCGAAATGGCGCCGAGCCCGCCCGGACGCAAGACCATGCATGCTGGGCTGAAGACAATCTACTACCCTTACAAGATGTTGCTCTCGACGTTCCGCAGCTGGCGCACGCCGGTCTCGCGCGGAACCAGGTGAGGAGGCTCGATGGATCCCACAACGCTCGACCTCGACACCCTGCGCCAACTCGCCATCCTCCAGCCGGAGTCCGCATCCACGCGCATTCTCTCGATGCTGCTGTGCGCCGCGTTCCTGACCGCCGTCCTCACCCTGGTGTACCGCGGCAAGCTCCGCGAAGAGTACACGCCGATCTGGACGATCGTCGCCGCCGGAATGATGGTCGCGATCACTTGGTTTGACTCGGTACGATTTCTCACCCGCGCCGTCGGAGCGTGGACGCCGAGTTCGACGCTGTTCTTCTTTGGGCTGCTGTTCCTGCTCGTGGTGTCGCTGAACTATGCGGTCCGCCTGTCGGGCATGAGCCTGCAGGTGAAGCTGCTCGCCCAGGAGGTGGCTCTGCTGCGAGAGCAACTGGCCGCTCACCGCGACTCTGCGAAGACAGACGACGCCCCCTCATGAGTGAACAACACGCCTTCTGGGACGAAGGCGGTCTCTACCGCTCGAACACGCACCCCGTCGTCGAGCTCTTTGCGAAGCAACGCATCGAGCATCTCGAAGAGCGGGGTGCGCTCGACAGCGTGAGTACCCTGCTCGACGTCGGCTCCGGCAGCGGCTTTTCCAGCATGTACTACCCGGCGAGCGTCCGCGTCGTAGCCTGCGACTACGCATCCGGAATGCTGGAGACGAACCCCGCCCCCGGGCGCGTGCGCTGCTCGGCCGACCAACTCCCGTTCGAAGACGGTGCGTTCGACGCCGTCACCTGCTGGGAGTTGCTCCACCATCTACCCGACCCGGTCGCGGCCCTGGCCGAGATGTGGCGCGTCGCACGTCGTCGCGTCATCGTGTTCGAGCCGAATCGGATCAACCCGGGACACATCGTGCTCGGACTCACGCGCGAAGAAGAACGCGAGTCCCTGAAGTTCACGCCCGGACACCTTCGACGCCTCATGCAAGCCGCCTGCGGACGCACCGGCCTGCACGAGCGCTGCGGCCTGCTCTTCCCGAACATCACTCCACTTCCGATAGCTCGAGCGATGATCCGCCTGCCCTACAAGATGCCGGTGATCGGAATCTCGCAGCTCATGGTCGTGGAAAAGGAATGAGCCTCGCGCCCGGCCGTCGTACCTGCGCGGCCCTGGCCATCGCGGCCTATCTGATCGTCGCGCTGTTCACGTTCCGGAACGTACTCAGTTCGCCGTCGGAGCTTCTGCCCTACCCATCCGTCATCAACGACCAGATCAACATGGTCTATCTCGACCATTGGGATCAGGCGATGGTGGTCACGACGGTCGTGCGCAACGCGAACCTCCTCGTCAGCCGCCCCTGGGACCTCTTCGCCGACGTGGGCCAGTGTTTCCCGATGCCGGGCGCTTACACGCTCGGGGAGCACATGTTCGGCGTCGGGCTGCTCGCGGCTCTTCCGTACGCCCTCACCGCCGACCCGATCCTGAGCTACAACTTCGCACTCGTTCTGACGCTGTGGATCCCGGGAATCACGATGTACTTCCTGGCGCGGCGGTTCACGCGAAGTCCCGGGGCGGCGTTCGTCGCCGGGCTCGCCTTCGCGTTGGTGCCCGGCCGGTTGATCGACCCTTCGCATCCCTACGTTCACGGAGACCTGTGGGCCCCCGCCGTCCTGCTGTTCCTCCACCGGCTGTTCGTGTCGGGCAAGTGGCGCGACGCGCTGGGGCTCGCGTTCTTCCTCAACCTCGAGGTGTTCGAGAGCCTCTACCCGCTGATCTCCACGTGTTTGCTGGCGTCGGTGTACGGCATCTATCTCCTCTTCCAGCACCGCGCGAGACTGACCGTCGTGCTTCCCAAGCTCGCCGCCGCCCTCGCACTCACGCTCGTCGGGGTCTGGATCATCCTAGTGCCCTACCTCGACACCAGCGAGGCCTGGGCGCTCCTCTCCGGGCGCGCATCGCTCCTGCTCAGCGCACGCGACTTCATGCCGGGCCAGGGCGACTACTTCCCCGGCTTCGTCGTGCTGCTCTTCGTCGCCATCGCGATGCTCGATCGCCTTCGCGGACCGAGGCTCGCCTACGGCGAAGACCCCCGGCTCGCATTCTTCCTCGGCGGACTGCTCATCGCATGGTGCTCGCTGGGGCACGTTCGAATTCCCGGCCTCGGCGTCGCGCTCGAATCGCCGTTCTTGACCTTTCGCGACGTGATCCCCGGACTCTCCGCGGTCCGTGCGCTCGCATCGGTAGCCATCGGAACCGGTATCGCCACTTCGTTTTTGATGGGCTTCGCCGCGCTCGCACTGACCGAGCGGCTACGGCCTGTCCCGTGGGCGCCGGCCGCCGGTGCCGCCGTCTGCGCCTTCCTAATCCTCTCGGTCCGGTTCGTTCCCGCGCTCGCCGAGGCGTCCTTCGGGCGGACGTTCCAGCTCACGTCCTACATCGCTCGGCCGCCCCAGGAAGACATCGACCTGATCCGCAAAGTGGGACGGGCGCCACAACTCGACTTCCCGCTCGGCGCGCAGCATCAGCCCACCAAACGACTGGACATCGCCGGCGCGCTCCTCCTGTCGAGCTACGACCCCCGGCCCATGGCGGCCTGCTACAACTCCTTCCAATCGCCGGTGAACGACCAGGTGATCGGGCTCGCCGCGCAGCTCCCCTCCGTCACGGCCTCGGAGGCTCTGGGGGCACTTGGCTTCGAAACCCTGCTCGTCGATCGCAACCGCTCGATGCGAGGGCAGATCGAGGCGTTCGACGACGCGCGAGAGAACGACGCGAACGCGGGAAGTCGCCTCCAACCGCTCGGCCAGACGAAGTCGATGGATGCCTACCGGCTCACGCCCTTGGATCCGGTTACGAACGACTTCCGCGTACTCGAACCGGCCACGCAGAACGAGACGCAAGAAGCACTCGTCCCCGTCGCCGAAGTCGATTTCTCGATCGCAAACCGTGGGACGGCGACCTTTCGACACCCGGAACCGCTCGGCCTCAGCGATCTCGTCATCCAGTGGCGCGGGCGCAAGGGACTCGTCGCTCACCAACAGACATTGCGGGCGCTGCTCCCGATCGCGCTCGGCTCTGGAGGCATCCTCCACCTACCGCTCGAGCTGACGACGCCCGACGAACCGGGCCGCTACGAGGTCGTACTCCAGCGGGCCGCACGACCCGATCAGGAGATCGGGCGCCGCAAGGTCTACCTCCGCCCGCTCGAGGAGGTGATGAGCCCGTCCGAGATCGCGATCCACATGAATCGTGAGTACGTGAAGCGAGAGCTCGTGCCGCACGGCACGACCATCATCTTC
Source organism: Candidatus Binatia bacterium (assembly GCA_029243485.1). Lineage (NCBI taxonomy): Bacteria > Candidatus Binatota > Binatia (SeqCode) > Binatia bacterium. The sequence continues at coordinate 268,334 of JAQWRY010000075.1, forward strand.
CCCCCGATCGAAGCCATCGAGATGATCCTCGGGCCGAACGCCACCAGCGCTGCGGAGCTCCGCGGACACCGGAAGCTCGCGGCCCACTGGTACAACGGCTTCGACGAGACCTCGACGACCGAGATCATCGATGCCGACGTCGAACCGACGGGCACGGCGGGACGGATCCGCGTCCGCCTGCCCATCCCGACCACACTCGGCCTCTATACGCTGCTCATCACGCCCACCGACGACCCACGGACGATCCTCGCCGGCAAGATGGTCTTCCCCGACATCGAGACCGCCCGGGCGGTCGAAGCGGCGGCCGGGGAGACACCCTGATCTCGAAAAGCCCTGACTTTTCCGGCCGGTTTGCTGCTGGTACAATCCGCGGGATGATTCGGCGGCTCGTCGTTCTGCTCGTCGCGCTGATGCCGGCCGTGTCGTCCCTCGGAGGCGTCGGCCTCGCGGCGGACAAGCCCACCTTCGACCTGGTCGAGCGTGTGGCGGCCGACCCCAGCCTGCCCGAAGGCGTACGGGTCGTGTTCCGCGGCGCGCACAAACAGACCCGTACATCTGTGCGAATGCCGCTTCCGGGGTCTCTTTCCTACGATGTGGAGATTCCGCCGAAGGCTGCGCTTTCGCTGGGGCACACGTTGTCGGCCGCCGCTTTCATGGTCGAGACACCGGACCTGGCGGCACCTGCGCGATTCCTCGTGCGCTTCGACGAAAGCGACGGCACCGAGCACATCCTCCTCGACCACCACGTCGATCTCCGAAACGTCGTGGCCGACCGCCGCTGGTTCGACGAACGAATCGACCTCGCCGCGCTCGCCGGGAAGAACGGGAAGCTCACCTTCGCCGTCGAAAACCAGGGCGACCCCGAGAAGGCGAAGCAGGACGACATCTTCTGGTCCGCTCCGCGCATCGTGGTCGACGCCGGCCCGGAAGAGACGAATCTCGTCTTCATCACGATCGACTGTCTGCGCGCCGACCACATGGGCAGTCACGGGTACCATCGCGACGTGACGCCGACCCTGGATGCGCTGGCCGCCACGGGCGTGCGCTTCGAGAACGCGTACGCAAACGCGCCGATGACTCTGCCGTCCATCCCGCAGATCTTCACGTCGCGCGTCTTCCCGACGCGGGATCAGGACATCCTCACACACCCCATCTCCCGATCGGGCATCTCCAACGCCGCGTATGTGAACAACGCCTGGATCCCCTTGTGGCTGAGCCAGGGGGGACACGCGGAGCCGCCCGGCACGTTCGACCGACTGGTCTCCGGGGATCTCGATGCAACCGCAATCACCGACGCCGCCCTAGGGTGGCTCGAGCAGCATCCGCGCGAGCGGTTCGCCCTGTACCTCCACTACCTCGACGCACACACGCCGTACCGGCCGCCGGACTCGTACATCGAGCGTTACTCCGACCCGAACTACGAGGGCCCCGTCGGCGACACGTTCAACGACTCCCAGGGCGCCGACACCGGCAAGTACGACGACGCGGACAAAGCGAAGATCATCTCGCTCTACGACGCATCGATTCGTTACGTCGACGATCAGATAGGTCGACTCTTCGAGGCCCTCGAAGAATCCGGCCGACTCGACCAAACACTAGTCGTCGTCTCCGCCGATCACGGCGAGGAGTTCTGGGACCACGGCCGCTTCTTCCACGGGCAGAGCCTGTACGACGAACTCCTGCACGTCCCCTTGCTCGTTCGACTGCCCTCCGGTGCTCATGCCGGGACGGTCGTCGCGCGTCCCGTTCGGTCGATCGACATCGCGCCGTCGATCCTGGAGTGGCTGTCGTTGCCACGCCCCGATGGCTTCACGGGCGGTTCGCTCGCCGAGGCCATCGCCGCACCGGAGGAGGATGGCGAGCCGCTGTTCGCCACAGCCACGCAAGCGCAGTTCCCAACCCGCTACGCCGTCCGCACGCGGACCCAGAAGCTGATCGAAAGCATCGATTCGGGGACGCGCGAGCTCTACCAAGTCGGAACCGATCCCGGCGAGAAGCGAAACGTCGCTGCCGCCGAACTCGAAGCGTCGACCGGACTCCTGCAGAGCCTCGAGGACGCTCGAGAGATCCTTCGCGAACGCGGTTACCAGGCACGACTCGTCGGGCCGGAGAGCGGTACGGCCCAGGTACAGATTCGCCTCGAAGGACATCCGAAGAGCGGCACCTTCCTCACGCTCGACCGACGCAGCGACGACACCCGCCCTAAGATCTCAATCAGCACCGACGGCATGAACCTCGAGGCGAGCGCCGCGGTCGACGCGACCGGAACCGGTTTCCGCTTCGACCGCCTACCCGACCCACGAAATCTCGGACGCAAAGACCTGGTCCGTCTGACGATCGAGGTCGATGGGGAGCCGGCCGAACGCGGGGTCGTCGCCCTCGGGGCCGAAGGCCGCGCGCCCCGCACGGCGCTGATCGATCTGCGCAACCGCAGCCTGGAAACCCAGGAAGAACCGGCCTGTGTCGCGCCCGAGACCGGCATCCGCCTGTGCCTCTGGCGATTCCCTGGCGAGAAGTTCCTGGCCATACCCGAGATCAAGGATCCGGCCGTACGCGAGAAGCTTCGCGCGCTCGGGTACCTTCAGTAAGAGCCGGCATGGCGTTCACCGGGCCTCATCGACGTGCACCGCGCCGGATCGCCGCGGCGGGTGGCCTGATCGCGGCTCTTCTCCTGCTGGAAGTGGTCGCGCGACTCCAAGGGATTCCCGTCTGCGCCGACGCCGAGGGCGTGCTGCTGCAGGCCGACGCCGACGTCGGGTGGACGTTCACACCCGACATGCGCATCAGGCTCGACGATTGCCGCGGCGACGCGTGGAACGCGACGGTCGCGACCAACGCAGAAGGCCTCGCCGATCAGCATTGGCCGCACGAGAAGCGACCCGGGGACGTCCGGGTCCTGCTCCTCGGAAACCACGTCGCCGACGGCCTCGGGATCGCGCGGGAGGACCGCCTCTCCGTCCGCATCGCCCACCTCGCCGATCAGACGCGCGGGTCGAGGCTCTCGGTCGTCAACGCGACGATCCCGGGTTACGCCACCGCGGACGAGATTCGTTGGCTCGAAAAGCGCGGGCTTCCGTACGGGCCCGACGTCGTCGTGCTCGTGCTCGATCCGAGCCGTGATCTCGCGGCGAACCTACACCCGCCGGCCGTCCGCCCCGTCGAGCCCGATCTGCCGCCGGCATCCGGACTTCTCGCACTCTCGGGTGCCGCACGCTGGCTTGCCGGACATCACGGCGCCTCTCCCAACCAGCCGGTCGCCGTCGACGAGCCGCAACCGCTGGAAGGCAAAGACGAGCATACAAGAGCGCTCGCGAAGACCCGCGATCTCATCGCGCGACTCGCCGAAACCAGCCGCGCGGCGGGCGCGAGCTTCGCGGTGCTGGTCGCTCCCAGCTGCCCACCGGCAGCGACGCACGAACCGATCTGCGAAGAACTGCAAGACATCGCGCCCTGTATCGACCCGACCCCGACGTTCGACGGCCTTCGCCGCACGACGACACGCCCGCTCGAGCTGTGCCTCGATTCGCACGGGCGGTGGGGACGCGACGCCCACTTCCTTGCGAGTCACGCGCTCTGGGATCTGCTGATCCGCGCCGGCGTGTGGCCCGACGGCGTCGTTCGCGGGCACCGCCTGTGAGCATCGCCGACGCTCTGTCGTGGCTGCAGTGGGAGTTCTACGACCTCGCGGTCGGTGCCTGGGAGACACGCCACAGCCTGTTCATGCGGTTCTCGCTCTTCGGCGCCCTGCTTGCGGCACTCGTCGTCGCGGCGAGCGCGCTGCCCGCCCGGGTTCGCGTCTGGGTCCTCGTCGCCGCATCGCTCGCCAGCATCGCGCTGCTCGGGTCGCCGCTTCTCGCCGGCATTGCGCTCGCCTTCTCAATCGTCCTGCACACCGTGATCGAGCGCGTGCCCGGTCCGTTGGGCACCGGCCTGTCGTGGGGACTCATCGTTGCGCTCGCGGCATATCCGGCCCTCCTGCCCGCCGACATCCTCGTCGGGAATACGAGCGACATGGCCGAGTTCTGGGCGTTCGCGACCAACGTCTGGTGGCTCCGGTGTGTCGCGTATGTGGTCGACCGACGAGCGAGGAACGTCCCGGCACGGCCGCTCCACGAGTTCCTGACGGCCACCCTCTTCTTCCCGACGTTCGTGAACGGCCCGATCGAAACGACGGAACAGCTCGCCGAGCATCGACGGAAGGGGCCGGTCGTCGACACCTGGGACGAGCTTCGCGCATACGCCGCACGGCTCCTGCCCTGCGCGGGAAGATTCGGCTGGGGCATGGGCAAGGTCCTGCTCGCGACGTTCTATTTGGGCCAGGACAACGACACGATTTTCGCCACCTCCGGGACGAGCGTCGGACACGTCCGTCTGTGGCTCTGGGCCGCTGAGCTGTACTTCACGTTCTACGTCATCTTCTCCGGCTGGACGGACATCTCGGTCTCTCTCGCACGCGTCATCGGCTTCGACATCGGAGAGAACTTCGACAAGCCGTGGAAGTCGCGATCGGTCGGTGAGTTCTGGCGGCGATGGCACATGTCCTTCGGCATCTGGCTGCGCAACTACGTCTACATTCCGCTGGGCGGCAACCGGCGACACGCCGCACTGAACGTTCTCCTCACCTTCCTCGCGAGCGGCCTGTGGCACGTCTGGGGCGCACTCAAGGTTCTGGGGATCGAGGGCTACCCGCCCATCGCCTGGACCGGCTTCATCGTGTGGGGCCTTCTCAACGGCGGGGCCCAGATCGCCGCTCGCCAATGGAACAACGTCCCGGCGCTCGCACCGGTGCGCACCCTGGTGCGCACGCGCATCCCCGCGCCGCTGCGCGACCGAGCCAACCAGGCCATGGCCTTCGGGTTCGTGGCGATGGCCTGGATTCCCTTCTTCCTGCCGCCTTGGATCGCCCCTGACACCTTCTGGCGAATCTTCCAGCGCATGTTCTACTTGGCGTGAGTATGTCCGACGACCACGGAGAATTCGTTGCGAAGCAGGACGAGCACTTCGCCGATGCCGATGCGACCCACTTCGCTTGGCAGACGCGCGGGGCCGGCTTCGCCGACCGCGAAGCCGGCTTCCTTTCGAACCTGCTGGTCGATTCCGGGCGGCCGTTGCTCGAGATCGGGTGCGGCGAGGGCGCGAACCTCTTTCACATCGAGAGCACCCCGCACGACGACGGCCTCGCCGTGGGGCTCGACCGCTCCGCGGGAAAGCTCCACTTCGCATCCGCGGCGATCCCCTCTGCGCGCTTCGTGTGCGCCGACGGCTCTGCGCTGCCCTACGCCGACGACACCTTCGAGACGGTGATCATCCGCGACGTGCTGCACCACATCCCCACACCGGCCGAGACCCTTGCGGAGTCGGCGCGTGTCCTGCGGCCCGGGGGCCACTTCATCCTCGCGGAGCCAAACGCCCAGAGCCCCCTGATCCGTCTCCAGATGGCCCTGGTCCCCGCCGAGCGCGGCGCCGCCCGGTCCAACGAGGCCTGGCTCCGAGAGCTCCTCTCCGGCCTCCCCCTGACCGACTTGCGGTTCGCCATGGCGGCGCCCTTTCCGCTCGATCGTGTCCTCCTCCACCCGACATTCGGTATGCCCCGCCTCGGGCGGAGCAAGAGGACCCTGCGGGCACTCGACGCGGTCGAAGCTCTGATCGGCCGCCTTCTCGGCCAGGCCCGGTGGTCTTACGTGGTCGGACACGCCCGCGGGGCGGTTTGTACTGGTGAGACTCCAAGCCGTATGCGACCGTAACCAACTTCACTCCTGACCATGCGCACCCTCGTCATCACACCAACTTACAACGAGCGAGACAACATCGAAGGTCTCGCCGAAGCCGTCCTCTCCGTCCCGGCAGAACTCGACTACCTCGTGGTCGACGACAACTCGCCCGATGGGACCGGCGATCTGGCAGACCAGATTGCGAGTAAGACGCCACGCTTCAAGGTGCTCCACCGTGCCGGGAAGCTCGGCCTGGGTTCTGCGTATCGCGAAGCGTTCACGCTCGCGCTCGAGCAAGGCTACGATGCAGTCATCTCGATGGACGGGGACTGGTCTCACGACCCGAAGTACCTCCCGTCGCTCGTCGACGCGGCAGCACGCGCCGACCTGGTGATCGGCTCCCGGTACCTGCACGGCATCAGTGTCGTGAACTGGGAACTGTCGCGACTCATCATGAGCACCGTGGCGAACCAGTATGCTCGGCTCGTCACCGGCATGCCCTTCCGCGACTGCACGAGCGGCTTCCAATGCCTCACGCGTCGCGCGCTCGAATCGATCGGGCTCTCCGCGATCCAGACGAGCGGCTACTCGTTCCTCATCGACCTGAAGTACCGGGTGGTGGATGCGGGCCTCACCGGCGTCGAGGTTCCGATCGTGTTTACCGATCGCCGGGCGGGGACCTCCAAGATCTCTCGCTCCGAGATCGCACGATCGATGGTCACCCCGTGGAAGATGCGACTCGGCCTCTGGAACAAGGGTGTTTCCCCCGGCTCCGGACCGAGTGAGCGCTAATCACGGCCCCGCCGGCCCGGGACCGGGCTCCCAGTGCCCTTTGTAAAGATGTAAAAACGCACGCCGGTTGACCTTCTTTTCTGGGGGCCGATCGTACGTCACCTCCAAAGTTGGTGCGTGCCACACGTAGCTCGAAAGACGCTCCAGTCGAAGCCCTTCGGGCAAGCGCGCCAACTCCGCGGCCGCCTCATCATCTCCGCCCTGCGGTCCGACGACGGCTCCCGCGACCACGAACACGGGCGCCTCGCCGCGCGACGCGAGCAACTTCTCGAGTGCCGCATCGTAGCCGGGATACCCCTCCTCACGCATGACCAAGGAGTGGCGTCCATGCCCGAGCCAGAGGGCAGACCCGATCTGGAGCCAGTCAAGAGGTTTCACGAAGACGACCGTACTCGACGGCGGAATGTCCTCCGCTAGGTCGGCGACGAACTCATACCCACCCGCCTGGAACGGGACACCGAGAACCGGCCGAAGTCCGAGAGCGCCGAGAAGAATCGCCACTACGACAAACGAACGCGCCGCATACGCGCCCACGGTGCCGCCCCACTCCGCGCGAAACGCTCCCCGAACGGCGATCAGCGCGAGGACCGGAAGCCCAACCGTGACGAGTCGTCGTGACGCCCAGATGTGTTCCGGGCTCACGCGCCCCCAGACGACCTGGTCGATGGCCTCGAGGATCACCGCGAGTTCCAGCGCCGGCACACCCAGCAACCCAGGAAGCCCGAAGAACACGGCACCCCAGACCGGCCACGGGATGTACCAAACCAGGGAGTCCAGACCGGGGAACGCAGACGGCAGCCCGCGCGAATAGAGTTCGACCAGCCACACGAAGGTCACCACCGCGAGCAGTGGCCGCAGCAGCGACCCCGGCGTCTTCCGCGCGAGCCTCCTCCCCCACCACAACAAGACACCAACCCCGACGAGCACGCCCGCCGGCACGACCCACTCCAGGACAAAACCCAGGACGTACCCGTCGCCCCGGCTGAGCCGCAGCATCACCAGAACGAACTTGAGGTAGACCGCCTGCGCGCTCTTGTAGATTCGATTGCCGTAGTCCGTGGGAATCCACCAGAGGTGGAAGACCCCCTGCACGGACGTGAGGACCAGCGGGGCCAGCGCTCCCGGCGGCAGCACCCAACGCCCCGGGTGTACGAAGACCCGGACGAGGAGCAATGCGGGAATGAAGACCCAGAACTGCTCGAGACGTGCGAACGCCGCCACGCCGAGGGACAGCCCCGCGATCGCACCGGCGACCCAGCCCGCACGACGAGACGCCGCAGATACAGCGCCCTCGCTCACCCGACCGACCGAGTCGAGGCCCGCGCCATCCATGGCAAACCGCGACGCCGCGACGCCCGACCAGACCAAGGCCTGGGCCAACATCTCGGGCATCAGGAACCGCCCGAACCAGTGCTCGGGCAACCACGTCGCGAGAAGACCGAGGACCGCGGCGGCGCCCCAGCCTCCGCCATCGCGCCACGCGATCAGGCCGATCGCCCACCACGCGCTGAAGGCGAACAGCGATCCAAGCCAACTCGGGCCGTGCGGACCGAGCACGGAGACCGCGATCGCCACCCAGACCGACAACAAGTGGGAGAAACTCGGATACGCGACGGTCTCGTCGAAGTCCGGGATGACGACGCCGCCGGGCACCCGCACGAGGGAGATCCGCTTGTCGGTCGTACTCCCTCCGCTGAACAGCGCGAGCCGCTCCTCGGGAGTGATCGACTCGAGAGCGGGATCGGATATCGCGAGCGTTCCGTGCCGAGCGAGCCAGCGCCCTGCGGCCACGTGAACACTCGCGTCCTGGGAGAACAGCGTGGTGTCAATCGCGGGAAGAAGCGTCGTACAGAGCAGCAACGCCAAGACCGCGATCCACCGCATCGCGCCGGTCGCCGCCGCACCAGGCGGGACAAGGATCGCGGTGATCACCGCCGCGAGCAGTCCGCCGACGAGAGCGCCGGGGCCCGAGAAGACGCCCGCCTGCATCAGCATCATGCCGGTCCACGACGTTCCGGCCAACCAGGCCACCCAGCAGAGAAATCCCAAAGGCATCGACGCCGCTCAGCCGGGACTGCGCACGCGGGCCGCCACGGCCATCACGTTGCCCCGATCGGGCACGTCGAATGTAAACGCGCCCAGTGCCGAACTCGCAAGCGAGCGGCACGCGTTGCCCCAGATCCCATCGCCGAGAGCCCGACCCAGCTGGAAGCTGAAGTTCCGCACGGAAACGGATCGACCAAGGTGGCCAACCGCAACCGGCGCGTCGAAACCGCTCGCCACGAGAAGCGTCTCGATACTCGAGGGGCTGAAGTATGTCAGATGCTGCGGAGGGTCGTAGTAGTACCAGCGGGAACCGACCACGCGCGGGAGAAGAGCCTCGAAGTCGCCCGTCTCGATGACCACCATCCCGCCGGGCCGGAGCCAACGCCGAATCTGCCGGAGCGCGACCCCGGGGTCCGCCACGTGCTCGATCACGTCCATGAGTGTGACGACGTCGAAGCTCTCCGGTTCGATCACCGCCTCCTCGACGGTCCCGGCGAGCATCGAGATTCCGAGTTCCCGACGCGCCCACTCGACACAGCCCGCTGCCGGCTCCAGACCCACGGCATCGAAGCCCGCTTCGCCGGCGGCCTGCACGAGGAACCCGTAGGCGGCTCCGACGTCGAGCAGCCGCTTCCCCTGCGCGTGCGGCTCGAGCCAGTTCACCCGGCGCGCGAAGTTGTCGACAATCAGCTGCCGATCGTCGAGGTACGCCGGATACCCACCGAAGCTATCCCCACCAAAGTAGCCCTCGTCGTAAATTAGCTCCGGAACATCCCCCACCACGAAGCGACAATGGCACGCGTCGCACTCCGCAAAAAGGAATCCGCGCTTCGAAAAGACGGCCTGTCCGCATTCCCCACAAGCCCGACATCGCAGCACGGCGCGACCATCGGGAATCACTCCGCGCGCAGGCCGCACCCGCAAAGCCCCGTCAGTGGTCGCCCGACGCCCGGGACAGCTCGCCGGACTCGCCGGCCACCATGGGCCGCTTCGCGACACTGATGAGGGACAAGCCGAACGGCAGATTCAGCTTGCGCTCGAGCTTGAAGAAAGGCACCAGTCGGTCCGCGACCCGCGCCTGCATTCCAGGCACGCTGTTGCGCTTCAGCAGTCGGCCGTTCACGTACCAGCCGAGCGTCGAAAGCGCGTTCACGAAGAAGAGCTCTTCCGTCTCGAAGCCGACCCCCGCGAGCAAACGAGACAGTGGGTCCTTCTCATACCGGCGATGGTGGCCGATCGCCTTGTCGATGTCGCCGTACAGAACCCCATGCGCCGGCACCAGCAAAACCAGCTTGCCTCCCGGCTCGAGGAGGTCGAACATCCGCTGCAGTGCGCCGCGGTCATCGGCGATATGCTCGAGGACGTTCAGGCAGATGATCGTGTCGTACGTGTTCGCAGCGACAGCTGCGGGCGCAGGCTCACCCAAGTCGAACAGCGCCGCATCGACGTTCTTGTAGTTCTCGAAGCGCCGCCGAAGGAGATGCAGGTATTGCTCGTCGATGTCGGTCGCGAGCGTTCGGTCCCGATCTCGCACGAACTGCGTGATCGTCCCCGTACCGGCGCCGACTTCCAGAACGTGCTGCCCGACGAAGGGCCGAATCTGCTCGAAGAGGAAGGTGTTGTACCGATCCAGCGCGGCCATGCGACGCAGGGTCGCGTGAAGCGGATCGCTCGACTCACGATCATCTGTGAAGGCGCAGCGGAACATCGTCCAGATCGCGGACACCGCGTCCTTCCAGCCAATTTTCTTCCCCTCGCTATAGGAACGGCCGCTGTACGAGATGGGCACTTCGTAGATCCGGGCACGCAGCCGCGCGAGCTTCGCCGTCATCTCCGGCTCGATGCCGAACCGATTCGACTTGAGGACCATCGCGCGGACCATCTCCTTGCGCATGGCCTTGTAGCCGGTCTCCATGTCGGTGAGGTTCAGGTCGCAGAGCATGTTGGACAACGTGGTCAACAGCTTGTTGCCGAGCGAATGCCAGAAGAAGAGCACCCGGCGCGGATAGCCGGCAAATCGACTTCCATAGACCGCGTCCGCCCGCCCGTCGCGCAGCGGAACGAGCAGCCGCGGATAGTCGTCGGGGTCGTACTCCAGGTCGGCGTCCTGCGTGAGGAACACGTCGCGGTCGGCGACTTCGAAACCGGTCCGCAGGGCGGCGCCCTTGCCCCGATTCTCCCTGTGATAGCGCACCACGATCTCGGGGAGGGGTCGGCCCCGGCCCCGCCGCAACTCGGGCCAGCCCGCAGCTTCGCCGGCGCGAAGGACATCACCGGTGCCATCCGCGGAGCAGTCGTCGACGATGACGAGTTGATCGACCTCGGGGCGTCGCACGACGCGCTGGAGAATCTCCCAGATCGTCGCGCGCTCGTTGTATACCGGCACGATGACGCTCAGGGTCAGCTCTAGCACTTCCGGAATCTCGCCAACTTCATTCATCGAAGGAACCTTATCTTGCGTGCAGTCCAAGAAGTAGGTCAAGAAGCGGCGTCCTCGCCACGGCGGGCGAAGGCCACGAGATCTATCCACTGGGGAGGCTCAGCGTCGGCGATGGAGAAGTCGTCGGGCGTCATCTCGATGAGGTCGCCATCCTGCTGTGCAACGCGACTGCGCACCAGCAAGGCGAGACGTGCGAACACGAACTTCACGAACGCCTCCGGGAGCAGGTTGCGCAGCCCGAGTGGGTCGAGTCGGAGAATCTTCTGCGCCTGCTCGCCGCGCGCCTTCTCGAACGCGTACACGCGCTCCGTCCCGACGATACCCTTCACGTCAACCGTATCGAAGAACGGCTGTAGCGTCTCTCCGAGTTCGTCGCCGACGTACTCGTGCACGTGGTACGGGTTCTCGGAAACGCTCGCGAGACGATTCGGCGTCGTCAGGATCAACGTCCCACCCGGCCGCAGACATGCTGCGGTGGCCTTCAGGAACGGCCGTGGATCGTCAAGATGCTCGAGGACCTGAAAATTCGTCACGACGTCGAACTCGCCCGGATTGCTCTTCGCCAGCTCGAGAAGGTCGATCGTGCGGAACTCGAGATTCTTCACTCCCGCGTTGCGCTCGCGAGCGAAGCCGAGAGCGACCTCGTTGTAATCGACGCCCACGACCGAGGCGGCATGCTGCGCCATTAGGCCGGCGCCGTACCCCTCCCCGCACCCTGCCTCGAGCACTTTCTTGCCCGCGACCAGCGGGCCGATCAGGTAGTACGCCGCGAGGTGCCGCGCCATATCCGGCGCGAACCGCGCATCTTCGGCGGCCAATCGCTCACCGGTGTAGCCCTCAGGAACCGACCACCGTTCGGCGGTCTTGGCGGAATCCGTCACGACGTACCTCCCGGACCAACGACGCGACTCTGTGCGAGCGGGTGTCGGCCCATTTTCTCAGCGGCCCACGTCGCAGCGCGACGGACGGCCGGGTCGGAATCCTCGCGCGCGAGCGCCAAGGCCTCTCGGGCCTCGGGTGCGCCGAGATAGGGAATCATCCAGGCAACGGTTTCCCGCTCCTCCACCGTGCCGACACTTAGCGTCTCCAGCAGCGCCGCAGCGAGCTCGTCTCGCTCGACGAGATCGGAGTCGAGCATCAACGAGGGTACGTACTGCGCCGCGAGGGTTCCGGTGTTGAGCGCGTCCAGCATCGTCCGCAGGTGCTCGGGCTGCCCCAGTTCGACGAGCGAAAGAGCCGCGATCATTCGCCACCAGGTCGTCTCGCGCTCGCTCTCGAAGTGCTCGAGGTCGGGCGCGAGATCTCGGCGCCCTGCATGTGCCGCCGCGATGGCTGCCAGCGGCCCGATGCGCTGCCGCTCTACGAAGTCGTCGATCAGGGCGACCATCTCTTCGCTCGGAAGCTCGGCGGGAAGATCCCACAGAGGCCCGACCGGGGGATCGTACAAGCGGAAGCGGTCGGCGAGCTTCCGCGCGAGCACGTAGTTGATCGAGCGCGCGGCCTCCCACCGGATCCGGCCGTCGTTCTCGAGGAACACCTCCTGAAGGTAAGGCAGTGCACGGGTATCGGCATACTCGCCTAGCGCCCGAACGAAGAGAAGACGAGACCTTCGGTCCGGAGCGACCACCGCCTCGACGGCGGGAAGACCTCTGGGCTCGCGATCGGCAATCGACTGGAACGCCTGCGCCCAAACCCCACGAACACCGCGATCCACGTCGGCCAAGCGCCCGCCCAGGCCTTCCAAATCCTCGGCACGACCCTGAATCGAGAGGCGCCGCGCCGACCGCGCTTCCTCCCGGAAACGACCGCGGGCGAAGGCCATCGAAGGTCCGTCCACCACGCCGGTCTGGCGCAGCGTCGCCCAGGCGGGGTCGTCCTCGGCCAGGTCACGGCGCGCCAGAACGTCGAAGCGGCCGAACCGTCGTACTAGGACGTAGTTCTGCAGGACGAAGTCGCGCAGGATGAAGTAGTAAGCCGGCGCCGCCGAGAAGTACCCGAGCCGATCGTTCAAGGTAACGACGAGGGACGGCGCGACCTCCGCGATGTGCTCGACCATCTCCGCCTCGTCCGCGTGCGACGGCCGACCGGCGAAGAAGTAGTCGTGGGGGACCGGCGTCGAGCGATCCGTGAGGAACGGCACGATCCCGAGCGCGGGGAACGTGACGATGGGTTCGCCGGGCTTCGTCGAGGCCTCGACGAAGCGGGCGGCGGCCGACAGTTCCCGGATGTCGTGATCGCGGTCGCGCTCGATCTCGATCGGCATCGAATCGAAGTGCAGCCGCGTCATCCGGCGGGGCCCGAGATCCCCCTCGAGGGACAAGCGCGCATCGGCGAACGGCAGGGCGCGCGCTCCCAAACCGACGGCGAGCGGAACCAGCGCGGCCACACGGATCGCCGCCCAGACACGACCATGGGGGATGTCCGGAACTTCCGGGTCTCCGAGTTCCCGCCACCACCAGCGCTCTAGTCGGTACAACGCGCCCGCCCCGAGAATGAGCGCTGACGGCATCGAAATCACCACGTGCATGAAGTCGATACGCGGGTAGAGCTGCAGGAAGAGAAAGACGCCGAACACGACCAGTGCGATCACGACCCCAAGCCGCACGGGAAGCGCATCTTCACGGCCTCCCGAAAAGGCGGCCGGTTCGCCCAGCCGCAACAACACCATCGCGACGCTCCCCGCGAGGAGAAGCGGGATGACGAAGTAGCTCACGTTCTCGAGTTGCATGGCGATCGAGATGATGAAGCCCTCGGGAGCAAGCCCGAACACCGCCAACGCGAGAACCGCCGCAGCCACCACGACGGCCGACCCACCGAGGAGCACGCGCTTCTGAATCCACCCCTGCGCGATCGCCCGCGGGAGCACCCAGGCACTGACCAGCGCCGCGAGCACAGCGAGGGTCCATCCGCTCACGTCGGGGTAGTAGAGAAGATAGATCCGTTCGACGCCCGCCCCGAGAAGCAGGACCTCCCGGCCGAAGCGTTCGAGCCCGAGAAGCGGCAGGAAGTACGCCAACCAGGCGCCTACGACTAGCGTGAAGCCGAGCAGCAGCACGCCGACATCCTTGAACCCGTCCGCGACCGGACGCAGATGCGAGCCCGCTGCCGCATGGGCACGACGGCGCAGATAGCCCGACCCGGCGACCAGCAACAGAATCGGCACGCCGAGAAAGAGGAACTGCTCAGTGAAGACCTCGAAAGTGAGCACGGCGAACACGCCACCGAACGCAATCGCGAGAACCGTCCCCTCGAGCCATGCGCCCAGCCGTCCGGCCAGCGGCGCCATCGTGATCAGGCGCGTGAGAACCACCGCCCCCAACGCGAGGACACCCGTATTCGGCTTGAACGAGAACGCCAAGCCCGCAAGCGCGCCGGCCGTCGCGAGCCAAGCCCGCTTGTTGGTCTCGACGGCCTTCACGGACGCGAGCTGCGTAAGCAGCCAGGCCGTTACGCCGTACCAGGCCGGATATGGGATGTTGAATGAAGCGAATTGCCCGGCGAAGAACGGCAGGAACAGCGCATACGTCAATGCCGCAAACGCCGATTCTGCCGGCGGTGCAACGCGGAGCGCCAGACGGAAGATCAGAAGCACCGCGGCCGTATTCACGCCGACGAGGAAGAGCCGCAGCGGCATTACGGAAACGCCGAACACCTCCATCAGTCCTGCATTCAAGTAGAACATCGCCGGCGTGTAGCCGGTGTGGAAGTCGATGTAGGGAAGCTGCCCCCGATACGTGCGCAGAATCTGGTAGAGGATCGTCCCCTCGTCATCGAGGTTCACGCCGTATCGGACGAAGCTCAAGTAGAGGCCCGCGGAGAAGACACCGAGAAGCACCGTGGCGAGCGGGTGCTTCGGTACGACGTACGCGCGTTCGTCGCTCACGCGACACCTCCGCGCGCGGAGGACGCGAGGAAGTCGGGAACGGCAGGCAACTCATCGCGGGCCGCGACGGCTCGAGCCACGTCGGCGAACGCCGACGCGAGTTCGTCGTGGCGAAACCGCTTCACCCATTCGATGGAAGCGGCAGAGAGCCGCTCCCGTAGCGTCCCATCGCCCAGGACCCGGACGAGCCCTGCGGCGAGTCCGGCCGCGTCGCCCTTGGCGACGAGCAGCCCGGTCTCACCGGGCCGCACGGCATCGCGAAGGCCCGGCACATCCGTAGCGACGACCGGCGTCCCGCAGGCATTCGCCTCGAGGACCGTCAGACCCCAGCCCTCTTTGTGCGAGGGCTGAACCACGACGGTGGCCCGGCGCATCCAGTCGATCTTGGTATCTTCGGCCACGAAT
The DNA here is from genome assembly GCA_029243485.1 of Candidatus Binatia bacterium. Lineage (NCBI taxonomy): Bacteria > Candidatus Binatota > Binatia (SeqCode) > Binatia bacterium. Next base: position 283,611 of record JAQWRY010000075.1, read on the forward strand.
CCTTCGAAGGATACGCTCGCGCCCAGGGCCCCGCTACTCGCGGTTCGCCGCATCTCCCCTTCGGCGGTCCCCGATCCCACGAGAACCAGGCGCGCCCGCGGACGCTCCGCCAGAACCCGGGGCCAGGCGTCCAGGAGCACGTCGACTCCCTTGTAGTATTCGAGGCGGCCTACGAAGACGACCAGATCCTCGTCTGGCGCCGCATCGCCTGGCACGTACTTCGCTTGGTCGAGACCATTGGGAATGACGATGATCTTGTCGCGCGGAAGTCCCCGCCGAATCAGATCGTCTCGCGTGCTCGGCGACACGACCACGAACGGCCACCGTCGGTAAACGAGCGGCAGCAGCGCTTCCGTGAGTGCTACGTAGGCTGCGATCGGCGCCGCGACCTGGCGGAACGCACTCAGCCCGAAGAGGTGATGCACCAGAGCGAGACGGGGGATGCCGGGCAGATAGAACGAAGAGAAGAAGAGAAGCTTGCAGAGGTTCTCGACCACGAGGTCGTAGTTCCCGGTCGCCAGTTCCTTGCGTGCTCGTCCCGGGAGCATCGCGTAGTACGAGAAGCCCCGATCGCCGAACCGCACGTAGCGGACTCCATCGCGCGTTTCTTCTTCGGCGCCGCCTTCGAAACCAGCGCAGAGAACCGTCATTTCGACGCCGTGCTGTGCGACGAGCCGGCGGGCCAGCTCATCGAGGTGGACCTCCACTCCTCCGGCGAGCGGGTGTGCCAAGTCCCGCTCGTTGAGCATGAGGATTCGCACGGCTCAGAGCCGGCCGACAGCCCGGCGGAACTTCAGCTCCCAGACGATCCACATCGCCTCGAGTCCGATGCGCTTCGACATCTTCGAGGTTCCCACCTCGCGGTCCATGAAGATGATGGGCACTTCCAAGATGCGCGCGCCCTTGCACCACGCGCGGTAAGTCATCTCGATCTGGAACGAGTAGCCGTTGGACCGAACCTGATCGAGATCGATCGACAGCAGCGTCTCACGCCGCCAACACTTGAAGCCACCCGTGGTGTCCCGCACCGGCAACCCCGTGAGAGTCCGGACGTAGTAGTTCCCGAAGTAGCTCAGCAGGAGGCGCTCGATCGGCCACCGGACGACCGTGATCCCATCGAGGTAACGCGAACCGAGGACGAGATCGTACTGCGCTGCACCCGCGAAGAACTCCGGCAGAGACGAGATCGGATGCGAGAAGTCCGCATCCATCTGGACGATCAGGTCGGCGCCGATCTCCAGCGCCTTCTTGAAGCCCGAGCGGTACGCAGGGCCGATGCCCTCCTTCTGCCCGCGACGCACGACGTGGACCCGGCCTCGGGTCCGCCCGATTTCTTCAGCCAGATCGGCCGTGCCGTCGGGCGACTGGTCGTCGACGACCACGACCTCCAACCCGGGGTCGGAGTCGAGGAGCTCGGGCAACAACTTATCGATGTTGCCCCGCTCGTTGTACGTAGGGATGACGACGACTTTTTCGGGCACGGGAGCTTACGATCCTGGGGTCTTTTTGCGGGAAGAGCCCACGCCGGCCCTGAAGATTCGGGCAGGTGGGACGGTTGGAGTGGCGCTCGGCGAACTCGTTCACCTAGCAGACCGCGCCGGACAAAGGGAACCTCAATCCGTAGCGAGGGCGCGCCGGAGCTGATCGATGTCGCTGCGCCCCAGCCCCCCCAAAACGACCGACAGGAGCGCGAACGAGGCCACCAGCCCTACGGCCTTTGCCAGGGCGGGCGCCGGCACGAGCCCAGCCGCAACCAGGAGGGCCACCGCCAAGCCCCAAAGGGGCAGAACCGCCCGGACTGCCGGCCGGACCCACGGCGCGGTGGCCGGCAGGAGGCACAGCGCCAGGTGGTTCACGAAACTCGCGAGAACGACGCCTACCGCCGCGCCCAGGAGCCCGTAGTGCGAGACCAAGAACAGCTGTAGACCGACCTGGAACACCGCCGACACGGCATTCAGCGCGAACAGGACCCGCTGCCGGCCCAGGGCGACCAGCATGTTGGTGTAGAGCGTCCCGAGGGCCGCGAGCAGGGCCGACCAGGACAGGACTACGAGCGCCGGGCCGGCCGCGCGGAACTCCTCCCCAAAGAGCAGCCCGAGCACGTCCGGCGCAAGCTCGCTCAGAGCCAGCACCGCCATCAGCAGCACGGCGGCAAGCACCTTCGCCGACACCTGCGCCAGGTCGTGCAGGCCCCCTTCGTTGGTCGTCGCGAGGCGGGCGAGCATCGGGAACACGACCATCATGAGACCATCCGCGACCAGGTTCATCGCCTCGGTGAGCCGCATGGCAGACGCCAGGTACCCGACCTCGATGGGTCCGCCGTACGTCATCAGCAGGAGCGGTGCGACGCGCAAGCCGAGCATGATGACGAAGAAATTGGCACCGACCGGCCAGGCTTCCCGGGCGAGCGATTCCCACACGGGACGCTCGCACCTAAGGCGGAAGCGAAACGACTTCCGGACGACGAAGCCTGCAAAGGCGAAGCCTGCGAGGTGGGCGGAGGCGATCCCGACGAAAACGCCACGCAGCCCCGCGCCGGTCCACAGAGCCAAGCCCACTAGTGCGAACAGAATCACGTTCGTCACAACGGCGACGCTCAGCACCGCATCCAACCGCAGCTCCGAACGTAGCAATGCGCGGAACCCGGGCTGGGCGGCGAACAAGAGGCCCGCCGCGCCGATCGCGACGAGCGGACGCACGTCCGGCTGCCCCGGCGCCGCGACGGGTGTCAGCGCGACGGCGATGGCGGCACTGAGCATCGCGAGCAAGACGCGCATCCCGAGCGCGTTCGCCATCAAGCGACTGCGGTTCTCCGGCTCCTGCGAAAGGCGCCGAAGCAGGATGGTCTCGAGGCCGAGGTCCGCCAGCACCTGGAACAACGTCAGGTACGCGATCACGAAGGAGTAGAGCCCGTAGTCGTCCGGGCTGAGGGTCCGCGCCAACGCGACCACCAGCACCAGCGCGGAGGCCTTCTCAACCAGCAGCGTCGCGAGCCCGAGCGCACCTCCCTTTGCGAACGGCCGGATCGACATCAGTCCAGCCCCAGATCCCCACGTGGGATCGGCCGGTCGAGCAACGCGTCCTTCACTCCCCGCATCTTCAAGAGCACGCCCCGCTGCTCGCCGGTGAGGCATCGCCGCAGAAACTGCAGCGGTAGAGTCGCGACCAACAACGACCAGAACTTCAGCTTCTCGGCGACGGACCCATGCCGCCGAACGAACCGAACCATGTTGCGCGCCGCGAGGTACTGCTTGCGGCTCACGTACCGACCGCCCCCCGAACTCCCCTCGCCGCGATGAGTGACGACGGCCTGCGGGGCAAAGACCACCCGGAGTCCGCTCTCACGTGCGCGGGCGCACCAATCCACCTCTTCATGGTACGCGAAGTAGTCCTCGTCGAACAGACCGACGCGCTCCAACCCCGCACGCGTGAAGAGCACCGCGCAGCCCGAGACCCAGGGCACATCTCGCTGGTCCTCGTACGGCGGGCCATCGGGGGCACCCTGCCCGACCAGCCGAACGAGGCTCTGGCGATAGGTCACCTCACCCCATGCCATCCACAAGCGGGCGGGTTCGTCGTGGCGAAGGATCCGCGCCCCTACAGCGCCGATATTCTCGTCCTGCGACGCGGCGGCCACGAACTCCCTCAACGCATCCGGGCGCACCTCGGCGTCGTTGTTGAGAACGAGGACGAACGAGGCCCCACCCTCGAGCGCCAAACGCAGACCGACGTTGTTCCCGCCCGCGTATCCGAGATTGCGGTCGTTCCGGACAACCTCGATCTCAGGGAACCGGTCCGCCACCTCAGCCAGAACCGGACGGATCGATGCGTTGTCCACCAGAACGATCCGCGGCGAGGTGCCCACGGAGGCGCGCACCGCCTCGAGACAAGCAAGGGTCTCTTCGCCGCCGTTCCAATCGAGGACGACGACCGCGACGCTCGGCGCGGGCTCCATGAAGGTTCTCAGCCGACGCGGCGAGAGCGAAGGACGCAGCCGCCCACTTCGGCAACCGGATCATACGCGCGCTCGAACTCCTCGCCAAGCCGCGAGAAGTATTCGGGCGCACCGGCGAAAGCCTCGACGTGCGGAGGGCACGTCACGACGAGGGAAGGCGAAACCTCGGCCAATCGACGGATCATCTCCTCCTCTCCCGCCCGGTCGGGCCTCCCCGGGACGAAGTAGAGGTAGCGATAGGGTTGTGCGCGCTCCGCCAGGAAGCCGACTCCGGCCACGTCCGGGAAGGCGAAGATCGCATCGCCCTCGGCGCCACGAGCTCCGACCTCGCGGACCAGGTCCGCCGTGGTCGCGTAGCGGTGCGCGTGTCGGGCGAGGATCGTAATGGGCGCGCGTGGCCCGAGCGCCGGCGCGACCACCGCTTCGGTGACGCGCGGGATCAATGCCGGAGCGGCGCGCCCGATCGCCAGGACGGCAACCAACGCGAGCGCGACTCGCGGCGCCCACCTCATCGCGACGCCGTCCTCCTCGATCGTCGACCGCCAGCGCCGCTCGAAGCGGCGCCAGAGCAGCGCCGCGCCCAGCGCGATCGGCGGACCGCCCATCGCGACGTGAATCGAATCCGGTCGCGGGAACAGTTGGAGCGAGTAGATCGAAAGAAAGACCAGCACCGCACGCTCCCTCGGCCAGCGCTCAAGCGCGTCGCCATCCATCAAACCGAACAGCACGACCATCGGTCCGAGCCACAAGAGTGCATTCTCCGCAGCGAGACGAGGCCCCATGGGGATCGACACCAGCGTCGCCAGCACGAGCGACCCGAGCACGACCGTGGGGAGGAGCCGTGGCCGGTCTCTCGAGAAGAAGGCGGCCAGCCCGCCGGCACCGAGCACCAGCGTGCCCCAGCTGGGTGTTGCGAACGGCAGAAGGTACGCCTCGATCACGCCGCCATCGAGAAGCAGGACGTCCCGCAGCATGCCGCCAATCCCCAGTTCCATCGTAAGCGGCCCCAACCAAGGGAGCACGACCAACGAGAAACCGCCCGTCAGAACGAGAAGGTGACGAAGACCGTCGTCACCGTCATCGAAAGAAGGACGAGTTCGAAACACCGCAACGGCCATGGGCAACAGAAGGCCGACCGCGTAGCCCTGGAACAATCCGGGTGCGACGAGAATTACCGTTGCCACGATGGCCGTCACGCGCAGCGCCATCGAGAGGATCCGATTCAGCCGACGTTCCGGCGACCACGTCGGTACGAGCGCCAAAGCCGAACCGGCGAGGATGAGCAGGCCCGAGTTTGGCTTCACAGAGAACGCGAGGCCGGCGGCCACGCCCGTGAGCAACAGCACCAGGTTCCGGCGGCGAATCCTACGCGCGGAAACCCGCGCCACCATGACCTGGGCGCCGAGAGCCGGCAGCGCGGCCAGCCAGCCCGGGTACGGGATGTTGAAGGGGGCTCCCAGCCGCAAGGAAACCGGGAGAAGAAACGCCACGTATAGGAGGACGATCGACGCTGCGAGGTGGAGCCCGGCCCACGCACGGGCGATCGCCCACAGACTACCCGCGACCACGCCCTGCACCAGGAGGCCGAACGTGCGAATCGCAACGATGCTGCCACCGCCCGCGTCGAGCAACCATGCCTCGAGCGCGAAGTACCCCGGTGTATAGCCCGTCTCGAAATCGAGGTACGGCCGCTCGCCGGCCGCGACGCGTTCGATCTGCACGAGCTGGGTTCCCTCGTCCACGAGGTCGAACCCGTAGAGTCGAAACGGCCAGAGAAAGGCCACGCACAGCGCCGCCACCACGAACGCCTCGACCGCGAGGCGCCCGGCCGTGATCTCCCACGACTCAATCGGTCTGAACCGCACGATAAACCTCTGCCGACGCGCGCGCCGCACGTTCCCAGGACAAGCTCGCCGCGCGCTCTCGCGCCGCGAACGCTTTCGTCGCACGGAACTCCGTGTCGTTCACCAACCGCCGAAGGGCGTCGGCCACCTGCGCCACATCCGGGGCGTCGACCAGTACGCCCCCATCGCCCACGACCTCCGGGACCGATGTCACTGCGACGCCCACTACCGGCGTCCCGCAGGCCATGGCCTCGGCGAACGTCAGGCCGAACCCCTCGTAGCTCGAGGGACTCACCATCACGTCGGCCGCGCCGAGTAGGTCGACGAGATCTTCGCTCGGGATCTCGCCCAGGACCCGCACGAAGGGCGGCGGCGATTCCAGCCAAGCCGGCTCATAGCCCGGGCGCCGCCGTCCCGCGATCACGAGCGTGGCCGGCACCCCCTCCTCGACGAGGCGCCCGACGGCCTCGATCGCGACGTCGATCCTCTTGCGCGGCTGCGACGTCCCGACGTACGCGAACAGAAAGGCCCCAGCCTCGACCCCGTGCTTCCGCCGGACCTCTTCCCGCCGAACCGGATCGTCGATCGGCCGAAAGATCGACCCGATGCCATGTGGGATCACAGTGATCTTCTCACGTGGAATGCCGAGTCGCGTCACCACGTCGTTTGCCGCGTGCTCTGATACACAGATCACGCGATCGGCGACGCCGGAGCAGTGGCGAATGTGCACGTACAGCTGCATCCGCTGCGCCCACGAGAACGTGTCAGGCTCCGCGTAGACCGCGAGATCATGGATCGTGACGACCTGCCCCACGCCCGTGGGCGCACCGAGCAACGGGAGCGCGTGCTTGGTTCCGTGGTAGACGTCGAACCCACCGCGACGCAGCGCCCGCGGAACCGCGACATTATCCCACCATGGCTGCGCCCATGGAGAGGGCAGCGGCAGATCGACCGTCTCGACATCGATGTCGGCAAACGCGTCGGGTGAATCGGTGAGAACCGTCACCTGCAGCTGCGCGTCCTCGAGCGCACGCAGCGCTCGGACGAGCTCGATGACGTAGGTCGCCGGACCTCCCGTGACGCCGGCCACCGCACCGACGGCAACGCGAACGTCGTTCACGAGGCAGCTCCCCGGATCCCGCTGCCATCGCCCGGCGTCGGCAGCCCGAGCGCATCGGCCAAGCGCGCCGCTCGCACATCCGGGCCGGCCAGACGCGCCACGGCCGCTCGTGCGGCCGTCCCCAGGGCTTCACGGCGATCCCGATCCGTCGCCAAGGAGCGGAGCGCGTCCACTACCGCGGCGGGATCCGGCTCGATCGCGACGATCGATTCTCCGGGTTGGAAGACTTCGCGGATGGCAGGTGTATCGGCCGTCACGATCGCGCGGCCGACCTGCGCCGCCTGGTACACCTTATTAGGTACCACCATCTGCGCCTTGACGCTGGAGCCGAAGATCCCGAGAACGACGTCGGCTTTGCGAATTTCCGCCGGAAGATCCTCGTACGGAACCCAGTCCCGCATCTTCACATGAGGGAGATCCTCGACTAGGGGGTCGGTGCGCGCGCGTTCGGGCCCATCGCCGATCAATTCGAAGTGGATCCCCTCGTCAGGCGACAGGAGCTTCGCGGCCCGCGCGATGACATCATATCCGTGCAGCGGAAGATACGAGCCGTAGCCCAGCACACGCAGGCGACTCCCGGCCTGTGAGCCGAGCGGTGAGCTCTCGAGCGGGGCAAACTCGTTCTCGGCACCGAGATACTGCACGACAACCCGATCGGCCGGAACCGCGAGACGTGTCGTCAGATAGTCCCCGTGTGCGCGCGTGTCGACGAGCACGACGTCCGCGGCTCGCAAGCTCATCCGATCCACGGCGGCGAAGAGCCGACCCAACAAGGAATCCGCGGCGTACTGCGCGCGATCGTCCACCAGGGTCTCTGTGATCGTCACCAGCGGAGCGAAAAGGACGCGCCGGCCGCGCGCAAGAATCCGCGCCAGCAGTACATCGAGCTGCCCGTTGAAACCGGCCACGACCAGTCCCGCACCAGAAGCAATGGGCCCAAAACGCAGCGTGAGTCGGCCCATCGCGGTCATCCAACGGAGGGCCAGGCCCACCAGAGCGGCGGGAGCGAAGTACGACGCGTGCTTGTCCCGGGTCTCTTCCCACAACGGCTGGTGGCACGTTCGCACCTCGACGCCGGCGCGCCGCAAATCCTCTGCGAGAAGTACATTGGCGGCGTGCTTCGCGTTGAAGGTGCCAAAAAGAACGGCGATCACCGCGGCGCGGCGCCCCTACCCGCCTGCGCGGGCGACGGTTCTGCCTTCTCGTCGGCCCCAGCGGGCCGATGATAGCCGGGCTCGAGATCCGGCTTCTCTCCCAAGCGCAGTTCCATCTTCCTTACGCGCAACAGCGTGTCTTCGGTCAACGCACGGCTCGATGCGATGAGGTCTGCGATCAACCCCATCAACACGGTCTGGACGCCGATGATCGTCAGCGCCGCAGCAAGGATCAGAGATTGGATCAGACCCTGCGGGCCGTACAGAAAGTTGTACAGGACGAAGCGGGCGCCGAGTACGAGGCCGCCCAGAACCATCAGGCCCCCGAGGGTCCAGAACACCCGGATCGGCTCGTACAGAGAGTAGATCCGGACGAGCGTCACGAACGAGCGTCTCAGATAATCGGGAATGCCGTGGAAGAGACGCGAGGGTCGGGTCGCTCGGGTCCGAACCGGGACGTGCGCGACCGCCAACTGCTTCTTCCCGGCCTGCACGATGGTCTCGAGCGTGTAAGTGAAGTCGGACATGACGTTCAGCCGCAGCGCCGCGCGGCGGTCGAATGCGCGGAAGCCACTAGCCGCATCGGGCACATCCGTGTCCGAAAGGCCGCGAACCACCCAACTGCCATAGAACTGGAGGACCCGTTTCGCCGCCGAGAAGTGCTCGACGTCCGACGTGCCGCGATCGCCGACCACCATATCGGCCTTGCCATCCAGGATCGGGCGAATCAGCGCCGGAATGTCGTCGGCTTCGTATTGATTGTCAGCGTCGGTATTGACGATTATATCCGCACCCAGCTTTAGAGCTGCATCGATACCTGCCGAGAACGCGCGCGCCAGGCCCTGGTTCCGCGGAAACCGCACCACATGGTCTACGCCGAGTCGCCGCGCGACCTCGGCCGTGCCATCGTCAGAGCCGTCGTCAATGATCAGAAACTCGACTTCCTCCACACCCGCAAGACTGCGCGGCAGTGCCTCGATCGTCTCGGGCAGTGTCTGCGCCTCGTTCAGGCAAGGGATCTGAATGATGAGCTTGGGCATGAAATTCCCTGGGCGAGAGCGCGCTCCGTTGCTCGCACGCCGGCCGAGACATTGTCAACGCGACTTGCCTATCCGTCTAGCAAGACGACCGCGCACGTGCTCGCTCATCTGCGCGGTCGCGTCTCTTGCGCTCTCCGTAGCCTCCGGCGGCAGGGCCGAAGGCGCCCAGACCTTGAATGGGGGCCTGGGACCGCGGGCGGAGGTCCTGTTCCTGCGGGTCGACTTCCCAGGCGAGGAATCCAAGCTCGAGCAGGGCGATCTCACCAATGAGAGCAAGAGCGGGCTCGTCGACCGGCTCGCCGCGTATTACGGCGAGGTCTCGCTCGGCCGATTCGGGATCGACCCGGTCTTCAGCGAAAAGGTGTACCGCCTGCCGCGCCGCAAGCGTGCCTACGTCAGTCGTCCGGCGCAGATGATCGACGATGCCCTAAAGCTGGCGGGCCGACAGGAGCCGCACGGCGAGCAGGGCCTGCTCCAGCGGATCAACCCCGACGTAGTCTTCGTCTTCTTCGCCGGACCGGGGGCCGAGTCCGACATCAAGCGCCAGAATCCGGGACTCCCGTGGTCGAACGCCGTAAACGGCACGCTGCCCTCCCCCATCGCAGACTGGAAGGGGCCGCGCGGCATCGTCGTCGGGGACGAGCCCATGCACGATCTCTCGCCCTTCGGCGTCATGGCGCACGAGTTCGGACACACCCTGACCCTTCCCGAACTCTACGCCCCGGGCAAGACGCACGAAGGCATCGGCATCTGGGGATTGATGGGCCAGGGAACGTGGGTCGGGATGGGAAACCATCCGCCCCACCTTTCGGCGTGGTCGAAGCTCACGCTCGGCTGGGTCGACCCGATCGTCGTCGAGGCCAATCAGTCGATCACGCTGCCCGCGGTCGAAGAACACGGCCAGGTCGTGAAGATCTTCGCAAAGGGAGCCGACCATCCCGACGAGTACTTCCTGATCGAGAACCGCCGACGAATCGGGTCCGACCGTCGGGTTCCCGGGGAAGGCCTCCTCGTCTGGCACATCGACGATTCGCTCACGAGCTTTCGGCGTTCGCAGGACAACGCCCTCCACAAGCGCGTCGGGCTTCTGACGGCAGACTCGTGGCCTTCGCACCTCGACCAAGGCCACAGCCGGGGAGGGAACCGGGGCGACGAGGGGGACCCTTACGTCGACCGGGCCGAAGCCCTCGGACCGAAAACCCAGCCGAGCACGCGCGCACACGACGGCACGCCCGGTCGGTTTTCGATCCGCAACGTCTCGCCTGCGGGCGACACGATGACCTTCGACATCGTCTTCGAAGACGAACCCAAACCCACCGCGTCGCCCGACGACTAGCGCCGATCTGCGCTCAGCACTTGAGCGCGGACTTCTTTTTCTTCGTCGCCTTCTTCTTGGTCTTCGCCTCGGGAGCCGACTGCCTGCCGCTCAGGTCCTTCACCGAACGCTCGATGTCGTCGAGGAGGTTCGATGCGAGGTCCTGACTCAGCCCCTCGCGACAGACGATTCGGAGGACGGAGATGTCCTCGACGTCCGGAGGCATCGTGTACGCCGGAACCAGCCAGCCGCTTTGGCGGAGCTTGTCCGACAGGTCGTACACGGTCCAGCCTCTCGCCTTCTTCATGCGGAACGCAAAGACCGGGATGTCCGTACCATCACTCAAGAGGTCGAACGGACCCATCTTGGCGATCTCCGACGACAGGTACGTCGCGACATCCTTCGACGCCTGCTGAACGCGCCGATAGCCGTCCTTCCCCAGTCGCAGGAAGTTGTAGTACTGCGCGATGATCTGATTCCCCGGGCGCGAAAAGTTCAACGTGAAGGTCGGGAAGTCCCCGCCCAGGTAGTTCACGTGGAACACCAGATCTTCCGGCAGTTCGGCTTGATCTCGCCAGATCACCCACCCGACGCCGGGGTAGACTAGGCCGTACTTGTGCCCCGAGACGTTGATCGACTTCACGAGCGGTAGCCGGAAGTCCCACTTGAGCTTCGGCTGCAGGAACGGCGCGATGAAACCGCCGCTCGCGGCGTCGATGTGCATCGGCACCTCGAGCCCCGTGCGCTTCTTCAGATCGACCAGCGCATCGTGCACCTCTTCGATCGGCTCGTAGGCTCCTGTGTATGTCACGCCGAGGATCCCGACCACGCCGATCGTGTTCTCGTCAGTCAGCTTCAGGACTTCTTCTGCGTTGATCGTGTAGCGGCCGGGCGCCATCTTCACGTACCGGGGCTCGACCTCCCAGTATCGACAGAATTTCTCCCAGACGACCTGAACGTTGTTCCCCAACACCAGGTTCGGACGGTCGGCAGGCTTCTTGGCCTTCTTACGGCGCTCCTTCCACTTCCACTTGAGCGCCATGCCCGCCAGCATGACCGCCTCGCTCGAGCCTAGAGCCGACGCGCCCACGCCGCCCTGAGGGGCGTGAAAGAGCTTCGAGACCATATTGACGCAGCGCTCTTCAATACGCGCCGCCGCCGGGTACTCGTCCTTGTCGATGATGTTCTTGTCGAAGCACTCGGTCATGAGTCGCTCCGCCTGGGGCTCCATCCAAGTCGTGACGAACGTCGCGAGGTTCAGCCGCGCGTTGCCATCGAGCATCAGCTCGTCGTGGATCAGGTCGTAAGCGGCATCGGCCTCCATACCGCCCTTGGGGAGCTGGTCCTTTGCGACCGGCTGTTCCAGTGCTCGCCGCGCGTACGCGGGCACCAACTTGTCTGCCTCACGCCCCGATCGAGCGCGCTTCACTCCGTACAGCATCCTCAATCTCCTCCTCGGCGCCACAGTCGACGCACCAAGCGGTAAGAGCTTACCACGCTTACCGCGGAGCCACGAATGCTCAGCGCGTGAGCGGTCGATACTTGATGCGATGCGGCTGATCGGCGTCCGCACCGAGGCGACGACGACGGTCGGCCTCGTAGTCCTGGTAGTTGCCCATGAACCACTCGACGTGACTGTCGCCTTCGAAGGCCAGGATGTGGGTCGCGATCCGATCGAGGAACCATCGATCGTGACTGATGACCACCGCACAGCCAGCAAACTCGAGCAGTGCTTCCTCCAGCGCTCGAAGCGTGTCTACGTCGAGATCGTTGGTGGGCTCGTCCAGCAGCAGCACGTTGCCCCCGCGCTGGAGGAGCTTCGCCAGGTGCACGCGGTTGCGCTCGCCGCCCGACAAGTCGCCTACTCGCTTCTGTTGATCGCTCCCCTTCAGGTTGAACTGGCTGACGTAGGCACGCGAACTCATCTCGCGCCCGCCTACGATCAACCGCTCTTCCCCCCCGGTGATCTCCTCCCAGACGTTCTTGTCGGGATCGAGCGCGTCTCGAGCCTGATCGACGTACGCGAGGTCGACGGACTCACCGATCGTAAGGGTGCCCGAATCTGGCTTCTCGTCGCCGGTGAGCATCTTGAAGAGGGTGCTCTTTCCGGCGCCGTTGGGGCCAATGACGCCGACGATCCCGCCAGGCGGGAGCGAGAAACTGAGACCATCGATGAGGAGCTGATCGCCGAATGCCTTCGACAGCCCCTCGGCCTCGAGGACCTGATTCCCGAGCCGCTGCCCCGCCGGAATGAAGATCTCGCCCTTCGATTCCTTCCGCGAGCCCGCCTCGGCCGCGAGCTTTCCGTAGGCCTCCAGACGCGCCTTGCCCTTCGCCTGACGAGCCCGGGGGGCCATCCTAACCCAGTCGAGCTCACGGGCGAGCGTCCGTTGCCGAGCAGACTCCTGCTTCTCTTCGAGCGCGAGCCTCTGCTGCTTCTGATCCAGCCACGAGGAGTAGTTCCCCTCCCACGGGATCCCGTGGCCTCGATCGAGCTCGAGAATCCAGCCGGCCACGTTGTCGAGGAAGTACCGATCGTGCGTCACCGCCACTACCGTGCCCGGGTACTCCGCGAGAAAACGTTCGAGCCACGCGACGGATTCGGCGTCCAGGTGGTTGGTCGGCTCGTCCAGCAGCAGCATGTCCGGCGCCTGCAACAGCAGGCGGCACAACGCGACGCGACGCTTCTCGCCCCCGGAGAGCCGCTCCGTGGTCGAATCAGGATCCGCGCAGCGCAGAGCTTCCATGGCCATCTCGACCTTGCTGTCGAGCTCCCACGCAGAGGCGGCGTCGATCTTCTCCTGCAGGGCCCCCTGCTCATCGAGGAGCTTCTGCATCTCATCGTCGCCCGAGACCTCACCAAACTGCATCGAGATTTCTTCGAATCGCGTCAGGAGGGCCCGCGTTTCGGCAACGCCCTCCTCGACGACCTCCCGGACCGTCTTGGTCGGGTCGACCACCGGCTCCTGGGGGAGATAGCCGATTCGCGTCCCTTCGGCCGGCTGCGCCTCCCCGGAGAACTCCGTGTCGACCCCGGCCATGATACGCAAAACGGTGCTCTTCCCCGAGCCGTTCAACCCCAGGACGCCAATCTTCGCGCCGTAAAAGAAGGACAGCGATACGCCGTCCACGATGGTCTTTTTCGGGGGAACGACCTTCTTCAGGTCGTGCATCGTGAAGATGAAACTCTGAGCCACCACGCCTCCAGGTCCAACCGGATCCGCCGGAAATCTTGTGCCGTCGTCCCGAGATGGGATAGCTTCGAGATATACCAGACGGGCGGTTCGCGCGCCCGGGATCGTGAGATCGATGGAGCCGGAGACCAGACGCAGAGGGCCGCGGCGCGGATCGGCCCGAGCGGCCAACATCGTGCTGAACCGAGTCTTTGCCGCCGCCAGCCCCGGGATCCGCTACCGCCTGTGGGACGGCACGGAAGGGACCGTCGGCAGGCCGGACGACTCCTTTACGATCGTCATCAGCGACCCGGACACCTTCCGCCGCGCGTTCTCCGCAACGACGACGAAACCTCTAGCCGAAGCGTTCGTCGAAAAGCGGATCGACGTCGAGGGCGATCTCTTTGCGTGCCTCCGCGTCGGTCATCAAGTCGAGCCGGCGACGCTGAGGTGGAGGGACAAGCTCGCGATCTGGCGGCACCTCCGAAAGGTGTCCCGATGAGGGCCCCGGAATGAACGACGCGATCGTGGTCGGTGGCGGACCGGGAGGGTCCACGGCGGCGTGGCTTCTCGCTCGGGCCGGACGTCGCGTGACAGTCCTCGACTCCGCGCGATTCCCGCGCCCCAAACTCTGCGCCGGCTGGGTCACCCCCGCGGTATGGCGCGGTCTCGAGATCGATCCGGCCACGTACCCGCGGACCTTGCAGCCGTTCCGATCCGCATCTCTCGAACTCGACGGCAACCGGCACGAGACCCGGTGGGCCGAAACGGCGAGCTACGGGATCATCCGAAGAGAGTTCGATGAGTTCTTGCTCCGGCGCGCGGAGGCCGCCGGAGCAGAGGTCCGAGAGGAGACTCGTGTCCAAGCGATAGAGGCCGGCAGAGACGGCATGACGATCACGACCACCAAGGGTGAAACGTTCGTCGCGCCGCTGGCGATCGGCGCCGGCGGCCACAACTGCCCCGTCGCACGCGCGCTCGGCGAGGTCTCCCCGCAGGAAGCCGTTGTCGTGACGCGAGAGAGCGAAACCCGCCTCGGCGCGGAAACGCTGAAGCGCCTCACGAAGCACCACGGGACACCGGAACTCTTCGCCGAGTCCGACTTCAAGGGATACGGCTGGTACTTCACGAAGGGAGACTTCCTCAATCTCGGCATCGGCTGCCTCGCGACCGGAAGGGATCTCCATCGCCGCTTCGACGCGCTCCTCGACCGCCTCCGAAACGACGGACGCCTCCCTACCGATGTCGCACTCGAGCCGTTTCGCGGGCACGCGTACGCGGTCCGCCTTCAGAAGCCACGTCGTGTCGCCGGAAACGGCTTCCTTCTGATCGGGGACGCCGCCGGTCTCGCGAAAGGCGTCAGCGGCGAAGGAATCGGCCCGGCCGTCGAGAGCGCCCGACTGGCCGCCGACGTGCTCCTCTCTAAAAGCGCCGAGGTCGCACCTGAGTACACACGACAGCTCACGAAACGATTCGGCGACGGCGAGGTCGGCGCCGCGGGACAGGTCGCCGAACGCATGCCGCGATGGATGACCGAAGGACTGGCCCGCACCGTGTGCCGAACCCCGACGTTGCGCCGAAAGCTGATCTTCGAAGGCGCCTTCGGGATGGGAGCTCCGACCCCCTGGGAGGAGTCGACATGACGCGAGATCGTCGCCAGGTCGACAAGGAAGCAATCGAATACCACTACGATCTTTCGAACCAGTTCTACGAGCTCTTCCTCGACCCGCTCATGGTGTACACGTGCGCGTACTACCGCACGCCGACCGGATCCCTCGAGCAAGCGCAGCAGGACAAGCTCGACCTCGTGTGTCGCAAACTACGGCTGGAGCCGGGGGAACGACTCCTCGACATCGGCTGCGGCTGGGGCAGCCTCGCCATATGGGCGGCAAAGCACTACGGCGTCCACGCCCTCGGCGTGACTCTCTCCCGCGAG
Source organism: Candidatus Binatia bacterium (assembly GCA_029243485.1). Lineage (NCBI taxonomy): Bacteria > Candidatus Binatota > Binatia (SeqCode) > Binatia bacterium. Next base: position 299,148 of record JAQWRY010000075.1, read on the forward strand.
CAAGCTGCTTACGCGGCCGAGTGGATCGCCCGCGAGGGACTCTCCCACGTGTGTCGCGTGCAACATCGCGACTACCGCGACGTGGCCGACGAGGAGCCTTTCAACAAGATCTCCGCCATCGGCATCATCGAACACGTTGGTGCCGCCAACTACCCGGCCTACTTCGCCGAGGTCTCGAACCTCCTTCGGCCGGGAGGTCTGTTCCTGAGCCACGGGATCACACACCATCGCCATTGGAAGTGGAACCCCCAGTGGCAGTTCCTCGTCGAAAACGTGTTCCCCAACGGCGAACTGACACACGTGAGCTACATCACCGAGCGCATGGAAGAGCAGAACCTCGAGATTCTCGACGTCGAGAGCCTCCGCGGACACTACGCCCGCACCTGCTACCACTGGGCCGAACGCCTGCGAGCGAATGAGGACGCCGCAATCGAGGTCGTCGGCGAACGCACCTACCGGACATGGCTCGGTGATGTAGCTCACGTGTGTCAGTTCGCCGTTGGGGAACACGTTTTCGACGAGGAACTGCCACTGGGGGTTCCACTTCCAATGGC